>NZ_JAUBQN010000016.1:0-121756 GCF_036701295.1 Microcoleus harperi Pol14_C6
CACCAATCGTGCCTCCTAGAAGGCCACCTTGCCTCGGCGATCGCTTGACGCAGATTGTGCCAGTTGCGTAAGTCCTGAGGTTAAATCATGGTAAAGTATCAGTCCAAAAAATATTCTGTAGGAGAAAAACATACTTTTGCAGTCCGGGAGAATTTCGGAAGTGCTAAAGTGTATGGACAAAATGCACAGTCAGTGCTTAACAAAGCTACTGGATTTATCAATGCTTACGATTTTACGCTGAATCCCTATCGTGGCTGTCAGTATGGATGCAGCTATTGTTATGCTGCTGCTTTTAGCCCTAATTCACAGATGCGGCAGGATTGGGGGAATTGGATAATCATTAAGCAAAATGCAGCGGAAATTCTAAATAAAGAGTTGCAAAGATGGTACAAAAAACAACCCGATCGCTCACCTAGCATTTACATGAGTAGTGTCACCGATCCATATCAGCCCATTGAATCTAAAGAACAATTAACTAGGCACTTGTTAGAAGTGATGATTCCCTATCAACCGACATTAGTTATCCAAACTCGCAGTCCTATGATAACTAGAGATATCGATATTTTACAGCAATTTCAGCGATTGCGAGTTAACATGAGCATTCCCACTGGTAGCGAAAAAGTTAGGAAAGATTTTGAACCAAAATCGCCTAGTATTCCTGCTAGGATCAAAGCTATTGAAAAACTGAGATACAGCTTTCCTTACCGAGAAAATTGCGAAGTCAGATTTTCTATAACTGTGACGCCACTCCTCCCTACCTTACCGGAAGATGAAGCTAATTTTATTAGCAAGCTGGAAGTTGTAGATCGGGTGGTAATTCAGGATTTTCATGCCAGCAACGGGCGATCGCTAATTGCGTCAACTCGCGAGGAAGCATTAGCTCTTAAACAAAAGTACGCTTGGTGGTACAATAGCGAACAACAGAGTTATCGCAAGTTTAAAAATAAATTAGTTGCGATGCTTCCGGGGGTTGAGATTATGGAAGGTAAAGAGGGATTTGGCTATGAGTAGTCCGCTAGTAAATTGGTGGCGTTCCCATAAGTTTAACGAAGCCGTGAAGAGTCAAAATAATCGATTTGCCAAACAACTTTTAAAAAAAATAGAAAATTCCGGTGCAAAACTCTCATGGCAGCAGAAACTATTTAAAGAGCGCCTACAGCTTGAGAAGTTATTGCAGAAAAAAAATGACCGCATCAAAGAAGCCGATCACCATTTAGAAGAATTAGAAATGCAACTAAGCTTCGGGCAACTTGACGATTCGCTGGCGCGGGTTGATAAATTAACCTTGTTTCCCGACACAAAGTTCATTGAACATATTTCAAAATCTTTCAAATTGATATACTGCGATGAAAGTATGATTCAATGCACTGGCATTGATGACAATATATTTACAGATTTTGAAAAACATTTGGCTGGCTTCATCAAGAACGACCTTAATAACTTGAGCCGTCAAAAAACAAATGTTGATTCTTTACTTCAACAAGCTGTTGAGGACATACAAAAGCTGAAAGAAGGACAAGATCCTCAATACAGTTTTGAACTAAGTCCTCACATCTATTTAATGAGATATTTCCTCGATAACGTCTATTGTACATATCTAGCTTGGTTCCTGATTTACAAGGCTGGATTATTACCAACTAAAGTTAATATCCTTGATATAGCGGCGGGGCCGGGTACTGTTGCTTACGGACTCGGTTTGTTGCTGCAAAGCAGTAGCGCCTTTTTTTCAAGGCCGCCAATGCACATATCCTACTACTCTCTGGAACAGCAAAAAGCTTTTCAATACCGTGGACTCCAGTTTTGGCGGCAGTACATGGAACCCCAGGCGATGAATGCTTACTTTCGCTTTGACACTTCTAGTATCTTTGATGTGGAAAATCAATCTAAAAGACTGCCGAAAAATTTCTTTGATTTTATAGTGATTTCTCACTGTTTTTTTAAGGATGAGGAGAGAAGAGAAAAATCCCTTCAGATTTACCAGGATATATTTACAAACAGCTTGAATGATTCGGGTTACGCTTTGCTAATTATTCAAGAAAAGAAGTTGCTGATACCATACAATCTTCGTCGAGTTGATGATTGCCAACAAGAGCTAAGTGTAGTACAACAATTTATTGATAAACTGGGCTTAAACTTAGTTTGGTATAAATATTTAAGTTCAACTGGTAGGAGGACATCCCATCCTAATTATCCAAAGTTTGCTAGAGAAAATTTACCTCCAAAGGAATTTATCAGTCCACTTTTACGCCAGCACTTTAAGTTACATTATGACTCCAACTATGCACTTAATGACTATATAATAGTGGCACAAAAATGATATATATTTCTCAATAAAAAGTTTCCAATTTAACATTTAATTATAAAAAACTGTGATTCAAAACTTGACTGACATACCTACAAATAACATTCAAACTGGATGGCACGGCCACCTAGATTTAGTCTACGCTAACCGCAGCGGCGCAACTCAAATTATTCACAATCAAATGCAAGCGCCGCTGAAGGTGCAGCGTCCGTTTTATCCTGAAGGGAAAGAGATTTGCCACAGCGTCATTTTGCACACGGCTGGGGGAGTTGTTGGGGGCGATCGACTTTCCAGCCATTTTCACCTCCAACCCAACGCCAAAGCCTTGATTACCAGCGCCGCCGCTGGTAAAATCTATCGCAGCAGCGGACTAGAATCACAACAAAATATCGACATCAAACTAGAAGCCGATGCTAATTTAGAATGGCTGCCACAGGAAACAATAGTTTTTGACGGCGCAATATATCGGCAAAATTTGCGGGTAGAATTAGCACCAACAGCGAGGATTTTACTGTGGGAAATTACCAGATTGGGACGCAGTGCTAGGGGCGAAAAGTTCTTGTCTGGAGAATGGATATCGCACACCGAAGTCTGGCAACAAAACAGCCCTTTATGGATTGACAGACAATTGCTCAAAGGTGGAGAAAAAATGCTCGAAAGCCCTCACGGCCTCGGAGGAAAACCCGTAGTCGCCACCCTTGCTTGGGTAGGCGAACCCGTCACCACAGAGTTCGTGGAAAAAGTGCGAGATTTGCCATCTGAGGCAACAATTTATCCTGGTAATTCCACCGTCGGCGTCACTCGTATTCCTAACGGTTTGCTGTGCCGATATCGCGGTTCATCCACCACCGCAGCGAGAGACTGGTTTGTCAGCATTTGGCACTTGCTGCGCTTATCTTTTTCAGAACGCCCTTGCTGTTTGCCCAGAGTTTGGATAAAATAGGATGATCTTTGAGTTTCAATGTATAGTTTGCCTCCTAACTCGATTATTCATCTCTCTCTTCTCTGACTCTGCGCCCTCTGTGCCCTTTGCGGTTAAATCATTCACAAAAAACCGTAAAAGATATGATAATCAAATAATGCGATCGCACTTACAAGAATAAAAATGCAACTCACCCCCCAAGAAAAAGACAAACTGCTGATTTTCACCGCCGCCCTGGTAGCAGAGCGCCGGAAACAAAGAGGTTTAAAATTAAACTATCCAGAAGCACTAGCATACATTTCCGCAGCCATTTTAGAAGGAGCCAGAGATGGCCTCACCGTCGCCGATTTAATGAGTTATGGAACAACTCTCCTGACGCGGGAAGATGTGATGGAAGGGATAGCAGAAATGGTGCATGAAGTCCAGGTGGAGGCGACTTTCCCCGATGGAACTAAGTTGGTAACAGTGCACGATCCGATCCGTTAAAAAATCAACCACAGATACTCATAGGAAGAAAAGATGATTCCAGGAGAAATGATTGTTTCAGCAGGCGAAATAGAATTAAATTCAGGTCGCCCAACGGTGCGGTTGCTGGTAGGAAATAAAGGCGATCGACCCATTCAAATTGGTTCACACTATCACTTTTACGAGGCAAACGAAGCCTTAGAATTTTATCGAGAACAAGCAAAAGGAATGCGGTTGGATATCCCCGCAGGTACAGCAGTTAGGTTTGAACCGGGAGATGAAAGGGAGGTTCAATTAGTGCCGTTTGTTGGTAGTCGTCAAGTCTATGGCTTTAATGGAAAAGTGGACGGTCATCTGGATGCTGAAGTATGAAAGCATAAGGTAATTCACCATTGTTGATTTTGGAATTAGAAACTTTTTAACTTCAAAGTTCTGCCTGTTGCCAAAAAGAATGCAACTGTAGGGAATATCCACACCATGAGAGTAATAAGCTATCCGCAATCCCCAATCTAACATGGTATCACTTCCCGCCCTATACCTAAAGAGTGACAAAGCCATCTCACAACTTTTTCTCTGCCTTCTGTATGAGTCCCTTCTGCCTTTCTTTTGTTAGTTCAATCTCTGACTTTTGAGCGAGTTAAAATCAGCAGTTTGCGGTATACCGTGGTTGTTAAAACTGCAAACATATACAGCAAAAGTGCGTGATGAACCCAAAATTAGTTGACCAGATCAAACAGACATTGAAGCAGAGCTTGCTGGCAACATCAAGGCGTGTCTGGAGAACCCCGTTAGATCGGCGCACCAGCATCAAATTGTTAGATGACAGCATCGTTTACAAAAAGCAGCACCAACCTATCAATATACCCGCATTAACCTCGGCAAACAAAGTGCCTTCTCGGTTTTTTGCCACGGAAAAAACCGTATCTTTTGACCCAGATTATGTTTGGAAAATTTGCCTCAATCAAAAAATAAATTCTCTAACTATTTGTACGTCGGGCAACACGCTGCTGAATAACAAGTTGCTTTTAGACTTGGATTTTCGGATTAGCGGTGCGGGCATTCTGGAATGGCCTTACAAACCTAACCAAATTACCTATCCGCTGGTAGTTGCTCCTTGGTCGCATTTGTGGTGTAGTTATTATGATTATGTGATTTTTGTGCTGGCTAAACTTTGTCGAATTGAGGAGGCTTTAGGTAAGGAAATTTGGCAAGAAGCTAAAATTTGTTATCCTTTACGACATACAGATTTTGAGTTGGGCTTTATGACCAAACTCGGTATTCCTGAAAGTTCACTAATCGACACTCGGGCTAGAAATACGGGATATCATGCAGAAAGTCTGGTGGTGGGAAACAATCAAGACTGGTATTTTCCCAGTCCTTACGATATAGAGCTTTTGCGGAAAAAATTCTGTCTTCAGGAAAAGGTAAAGCCTTATAGAAAACTTTATCTGTCTAGAAGCGGCCGGCGCCAGGTTAAAAATGAAGTACAAGTGCGAGAGGTTTTGAAAGAATTTGATTTTGAAATTTTGGAAGATATCTCGCGCACTGTTGATGAACAAATTCGTCTGTTTGCAGAAGCGGCGGTGGTTGTCGGCCCTCACGGGGCTGGTTTTACAAATTTGCTGTGGTGTCAGCCGGGAACGAAAGTATTGGAATTCTTTTATGGAGGGTACACTCCGCCATATTTTTATTACATTTGCCAGTTATTGGGATTAGAATACTCTCGTATGGTTGATGACAACAATGTAGCTGAAGATTGGAGTTTCATTGGCATGGATATGACGGTGGATGTGGAGATTTTGAAAAGGGAAATCCCTAAAATGCTGGAGGAAAGTTGCCCCTTGATAGCAGTTTAGATTTTCGATTTGCAAAAATAGAGGCATATCGGGGTTTTAAAGCTTGCCTAATGTTGTATTTTTTTGACTGTTGCAGATTGAGGAACTCGTCACATACTATAATTCAAGTGGGTCTCAACTGCTAACTAAAAATTTATTAATATTAGGAGCGAGCATGAGTTACAGAATGGATCGCCGCGCCTACGCGGAAACCTTCGGGCCGACTGTGGGCGATCGCGTCCGGTTAGCCGATACCGAATTATTCATAGAAGTTGAAAAAGACTTCACAACCTACGGGGATGAAGTTAAGTTTGGCGGTGGCAAAGTCATTCGCGACGGCATGGGACAGTCGCCTATTTCTAATGCAGACGGCGCTGTTGATACGGTGATTACTAATGCTTTAATATTAGACTGGTGGGGAATTGTTAAAGCCGATGTCGGCATTAAAGACGGCAAAATTTACAAAATTGGTAAAGCAGGAAATCCTTATATTCAAGATAGGGTAGATATTATTATCGGGCCCGGTACTGAAGTCATTGCTGGTGAAGGAATGATTCTCACCGCTGGGGGAATTGACACTCACATTCATTTTATTTGCCCGCAACAAATTGAAGTGGCGATCGCCTCCGGCATCACGACAATGATCGGCGGTGGCACTGGCCCGGCAACGGGTACAAACGCCACAACGTGCACTCCCGGGCCTTGGCATATGTACAGAATGCTGCAAGCTGCTGACGCTTTCCCCGTAAATCTAGGATTTTTAGGTAAAGGAAATACCAGTCAACCCCAAGGATTAATTGAACAAATATTAGCAGGTGCAATGGGTTTGAAACTCCACGAAGATTGGGGAACTACACCAGCAACGATCGATACTTGTTTGAGTGTCGCTGACGAGTACGATGTCCAAGTTGCAATTCACACGGATACTCTCAATGAAGCGGGATTTGTGGAAGCTACAATTGCAGCTTTTAAGAATCGAGCTATTCATACTTACCACACCGAAGGTGCGGGTGGCGGACACGCACCGGATATTATTAAAGTGTGCGGCAAAGCTAATGTTTTGCCTTCATCAACTAACCCGACTCGCCCTTACACTGTCAATACTTTAGAAGAACATTTAGATATGTTGATGGTTTGCCACCATTTGGATCGAGGCATTCCTGAAGATGTGGCTTTTGCGGAATCGAGAATTAGAAGGGAAACTATTGCTGCTGAGGATATTCTCCACGATTTAGGTGCGTTTAGCATGATTTCTTCTGATTCTCAGGCGATGGGAAGAGTGGGAGAGGTGATTATTCGGACTTGGCAAACGGCACATAAAATGAAAGTTCAAAGGGGAATTTTGAACGGGCAAGATGCCCGTTCCACAGGTAATTTAGACGGGCAAGATGCCCGTTCCCCAGGGGGAGAAAATGACAATTTTCGGGTGAAGCGGTACATTGCAAAATATACGATTAATCCGGCGATTACTCACGGAATTAGTCAGTATGTCGGTTCGGTGGAAGAGGGGAAATTGGCGGATTTATGTTTGTGGCGGCCGGCTTTTTTTGGGGTGAAACCGGAACTGGTAATTAAAGGAGGGGCGATCGCCTACGGGCAGATGGGAGATGCTAACGCCAGCATTCCGACGCCGCAGCCGGTGCATATGCGGCCGATGTTCGGTAGTTTTGGCGGTGCGATTGGGGCGACTTGTCTGACGTTTGTAAGTCAGGTGGCGCGAGATCGAGATATTGTCGCACAGCTCGGTTTGCAAAAGCCCGCTGTAGCAGTTTCCGGGACGCGACAAATTAGCAAAAGAGACATGAAACTCAACGATTATTTGCCACAAATGGAAGTCGATCCAGAAACTTATGAAGTCAGGGCGGATGGGGAATTGTTAACTTGCGAACCGGCAACAGTTTTGCCAATGGCGCAGCGGTACTTTTTGTTTTAACTGATATCTTGCACCATTTTCAGCAACAGGCAAGATGCCTGTTCCACAAAATATAAATTTTCTTGTGGGACAGGCATCTTGCCTGTTAATAAAAGGCTAATTGACAATGGTGCAATATCTCATTTTTAACCGATTAAACAATCATGTAGAGGCGCGTTTTACCAACAAAATTTACCAAAAACAGACAATCTCAAAAACCCGCCCCCACCCAACAGCAAATATTCATCTTACTTCATTCTGGATTTGATTTCGTGTTATAAAAATTGAGCGATCGCACTATCAAACCCTGACACACAAACCAAAAATAAAGTGCAATATTAATTCCGCTCAACAGCTTCGGTATTCCCTCCAGCAAGCTCGAAACAATCTCGTTTTGTAACGGCAACGCTTCTGCAAAAAAGGCAACAAATAACAAACCAACGCCACTCAGCAGTAAAGCATAGGGAGTCGAGCGAATTTGTCTCGGAAAAGCTAATCCGTATGTAACAGCCAGCACGGCGTAAAATATGACAATTGTCACTTTCGGGAAACCCGCACGTCCCAGATGAACGTGGGTGCGAAAAACTTCATTGAACAGAAAGCAACCTGCAAACAGTGCCGAATATAAAATAAATCGATTTTCTGGGCGCTCTGGTTGAATAATTCTCAGCAATCCAAAGGTAAAAGCGCACACCATTACCGATAAATAAAATAACATTTGAAACGCTAAAAAAAAGAAACCTGCACCCGGATACGTGGCAGAGCAAGGAGGCAAAAATAACCCTTTTACCGAAGAACCAAATAAACTCAGACACGCCGTCACTAGCCCAACCAGCACTAAAGTTAAACTATTGAACAACAATACAGTTCTGTAATTTGCCATAATTAATAACTAAAAGCCAACAACAGTATATTGCGCGTCAAACCATTTTTTGCTAGGGCTTGTGCACGGGGGTTCAGAAACCGGGTTTTTTACGAAAATACTGCGTTGTGACCCGCAAATTCGGTAAAAAAACCGGTTTCTCTGTCGGAGTGCATAAGTCCCGATCGCGTTCTTTGAGTAAAGGTGAAATATTCGGTAAAAGGACGAAGCGCCGTGCTGTGTTTCTACAGTAGGCAATTGAGAATCGGCAGATATCTAAACAGAGAGGAAATCTTCAGGGCCAATGAGGTTCGGAGCAACGCCTGTCAAAGCAGCTAAAACTTCACCGCTGCCCGCTTGTCTAATTAATGTGCCGTTAGTTCCAGGGGAAATTGATAGCTGTCCGAAGGTCAAGCCATTGATTAATTGAAAGGTATCTTGAGAGTTGGCGAAATCAAAGATGGTATCAACTCCCAATCCCGCACCTAAAACAAATACATCGTTGCCCGCGCCGCCGACTAGATTATCGTTGCCCAAACCGCCGTTGAGGGTGTCAAAACCTTTGCCCCCAGACAGGTTATCGCTGCCGTCGCCACCATTGATGATATCGTTGCCCCGCAAACCAGTCAGAACGTCATCGCCTGCCACACCGTTGATGGTGTCGTTGCCGGGAGTGCCTGTCAGGTTGTCGTTGCCGTTCGTGCCGTTGATGGCGTTTGGAGGGTTATTGCTGCCGCCTGAAGTGTTGCCGATGTCAGAAACAAAGATGTCGGCGGTATTGTTGGTATCCCCCGGCACGAGGTTGGAGGCACTAGATTCAAACGACCCTTTCTGTCCGTTCGCCGAGACTTTCGGTCCGTTCGCCGGGATGGCGGAGATGTCGGCGGAGAAGCTGTTCCCCTGATTGCCTGCTGAGTCTACAGAGACGCGGGTGGTGGTATTGGTTAACAAGTCCCGCACGAAGATGTCGGTTTGATTGTTAGTATCCCCCGGCACCAGGTTGGAAGCATCAGAGTTAAACGCCACAAACCGCCCGTCGGCTGAGATGGAGGGAGCAGCGAAGGAGGTTTTGTCCCCCTGATTACCTGCTGAGTCTACAGAGACGCGGGTGGTGGTATTGGTTAACAAGTCCCGCACGAAGACATCCTGAGCATTGTTCGTGTCTCCCGGCACGAGGTTGGAGGCATCAGAGTTAAAAACCACAAACCGCCCGTCGCCTGAGATGGAGGGATAGCGGGAGCTGCTGTTCCCCGGATTGCCTGCTGAGTCTACAGAGACGCGGATGGTGGTGTTGGTTGACAAGTCCCGCACGAAGATGTCGCCAGCATTGTTAGTATTCCCCGGCACAAGGTTGGTTGCATAAGAAGTAAACGCCACAAACCGCCCGTCGGCGGAGATGGAGGGGAATAGGGAAAAGTCGTTTGCCTGATTGCCTGCTAAGTCTACAGAGACGCGGGTGGTGGTGTTGGTTGACAAGTCCCGCACAAAGATGTCCGGTTGATTGTTAGTATCCCCCGGCACGAAGTTGGTGGCATTAGAATCAAACGCTACAAACCTTCCGTCGCCTGAGATGGAGGAATAGCTGACGCTACCGTTCCCCGGATTGCCTGCTGAGTCTACTGAGACGCGGGTAGTTGTATTGGTTGACAAGTCCCGCACGAAGATGTCATAGAGATTGTTAGTATCCCCCGGCACGAGGTTGAAGGCACTAGATTGAAATACTACAAACCGCCCGTCGGCTGAGATGGAGGGAGAGAAGGAGTCGCTGTTCCCCGGATTGCCTGCTGAGTCTACTGAGACGCGGGTGGTGGTATTGGTGAGCGTGTCCCGCACGAAGATGTCGCTGCTACCGTTCGTATCCCCGGGTACGAGGTTGAAGGCATTAGATTGAAATGCTACAAACCGCCCATCGGCTGAGATGGAGGAATTGTTGGAGAAGCGGTTCGCCTGATTGCCTGCTGAGTCAACCGAGACGCGAGTAATAGTCATAAGTCCTCACACTAAAATTGCAAATTTGGTAAATTCACGAGTGTTCGATCGCCCGAAGCTTCTGACAAAACAGATTCGCGCGCTTGTATGGCGATCGACTAATGTTTCTGAATAGACTTCTCCAAAAATTATATTATTGTGGCACAGGCATCCTGCCTGTTCAAGACTGGCATTTCTGGAGTGGCATTCATAGCTGGATATTCTGGTGCACAATAGTTCGGACCATTTACTCAACACGCTCTAATTTAATCGCGACTCTCCTGGATTTGTGGTGGAAACAGTAGTTAGCTTGTCGCTAACACAGGTAAAATGCCCCCACCAAAGCAAGTTTTATTTTTATTTATTATCACCTCAAACTCAGGAGAGTTTTAATCGCTCGGTAAACTCAATTTTAATACCTGTCCAACTGATACCTCGTGCTTGTGCGTCGCTACTACCACGGCACCTTCTAATCGCGGATCGTAACATCCAACCCAAGCCGCAGGATGACATTCGTGTACTAAATACCCGTACAGCCAAATTGCTCCTCTACCTTCAATGACAATTCCTTGACTCAATTGAACGTCTTGAGGAAGTTTCAAACCTTGTAAATCATTTGGCGTGATGATACCGTCTTGAGTAGTAATACGCAAGCGCAAATGTTGGTAAGCTAAACCGTCTTGAGTTTGATGGGGAATTATTTTTAATTCAATAGGATTCATTGGATGCACAAATGTTGAAGGCTGCGATAAAATCATATACCTTTTAGGGTAAATTGGGAATCCGATCGCCAACTTTGAGTCCCAATTGGGCCGCCCTTCCGCCTCTTAGTTCGATCACTCCGTCAACGGGAACATCCGGGCCGTAGTTGGGGCAGGTTTCGCTCAAACACGGCGGTACGTTAGGAATTATCGCCTGCACTACGCCTTCCCGCAGAAAAACCATATCGAGCTCAATAAACACGTTTTTCATCCAAAAACGCACGTTTCGCGCTGGTTCGATCGGGAAAAACATTCCTCTGTCCTCCGGTAATTCTGTCCGAAACATTAAACCTGTGGCTTGTTCTTGGGGAGTTTGCGCCACTTCCAGTCCGATCGCGCGATCGGCTATAATCGTGTTAACCGAAATTGGCAAAAGCTGACCCCTATCTAGTCCGCCAAACAGCGAAATAAAGTTGGATTCAGTCAGATTATAATTTCCCGAAACAACTCCTAAATAATTACCAGACTTTTTATCTTTCATAATAGTTTGGTTGTCGGAAACAGAAAGATCTAAATCGCTAAAGTTCATGCCGTCTGTCAAGAGAATTTTATCATTGCCGTTGCCAAAATCTGTAATTATATCGGCTTCAGTAATAGTAGATGCGGCGGATGTTTTTTCCATCACAAATAAATCCTCCCCCGCGCCTCCTGTCAAGATATCCCTGCCTTCGGCGCCTATTAGCAAATCGTGACCCCGATCGCCAAACATCCAATCCGACTCTTGTCCTCCATAGATTGTATCGCTTCCCTGACCGCCAGACAGCGTATCAGTGCCTTCATTTCCTGCTAGCAAATCATTTTCCCGATCGCCAAAAATCCGGTCGTTTCCCCCCAAACCTTGAACAGTATCATTACCCGCAAATCCTCTAATCGTATCGTTGCTGAGAGTTCCCAGGAGAAAATCGAAGCCGAAACTACCGTCGATGTTAACCATTTTGCCTTTAATGATGCGTTTAATAAAATGAAGATTTGGCGATCGGCATCCGCCAACCGGTACCAAAAGCTCGATCGCTAATTTTCAAACCCGGGGCTGCTTGCCGCCGTTTAAACTCCGCTTGCCTCACTAATTTTACTACACGTTTAACCACGGCTTCATCGTGTCCTGCAGCGACAATTTGTTGGACCGATTCGTGATTTTCTATCAACCGCTGCAAGATGTCATCCAAAACATCGTAATCCGGCAAAGAATCTTGGTCTATTTGACCCGGTTTCAGTTCAGCACTCGGCGGCTTAGTAATAATATTAACCGGAATAATTTCCTTTCCCAAGTCAGCCTGATTTTTAATCTTCTCACTCCCAGAATTCAGCCACCTACAAAGCGAATACACGCGAGTTTTCGGGACATCAGAAATCACCGCCAATCCCCCATTCATATCACCGTAGAGAGTGCAGTAACCCACCGCCATTTCCGACTTATTGCCCGTGGAAAGCAGCAAATGTCCGAACTTATTAGAAATTGCCATCAACAGATTGCCTCGAATCCGCGATTGAATATTTTCCTCAGCAATCCCGAAAGTTGTATTCACAAACAAATCGGCGAGAGTGCGATCGTAAGTTTTCATCAAATCGCCGATCGGCAATAGTTCGATCGCGATGCCCAGATTGCGGGCTAATTCCAAAGCATCATTAACCGAATGATCCGAACTATAAGGAGAAGGCATCAGCACCCCTAGAACATTTTCGGGCCCGATCGCGCAACTGGCGAGCGCCGCCACCAAAGCCGAATCTATCCCCCCACTCAAACCGAGTACAACCTTAGAAAAACCGCACTTGCGAACATAATCTCGTACTCCCAAAACCAAAGCAGCCCAAATTTCTGCATCTCCCTCGGGAGGATAAAAACTCAACTGCACAGCCTCACTTTCTGCTGCACTTGCCTGATTGCTGCCAACTAAATCGTGTTTAGTGGCGTCATATTCCAGCACCGCAAAATCCGTTTCAAAAGAAGCTAATACCTGAATCAAATCACCCTTTCGATTCACAGCAAAACTGCTGCCATCAAAAATAATATCGTCATTTCCCCCTACCTGATTAGCGTAAATAATCGGTATCCCGCAGCGGATGACGCTGTGCTGCAACATCGCCGATCGCACTCCCCGCTTCCCCGCACAGTAAGGCGATGCCGACAAATTCACCACTAAATCTACGCCCAATTTTGCCAGATCGGAAACAGGATCTCCCGCATAACTGCGTTTACCCCAAAACTCTTCATTGTTCCACAAATCTTCACAAATTGTCACGCCGATTTTGACTTCGCCAATAGAAAAGTAATTGCTGTTTTCTCCAGGTTCAAAATATCTATCTTCATCAAATACATCATAAGTAGGCAACAAGCGTTTATGAAAAACTTGTTTGACGGCGCCATTTTGCAACAAAACAGCGCTATTAAACAATGATTTTCCGCCGAGTTTAACAGCATTAGCATTAGGTAAGGCTGTGCCTACTATAACTGCCAACTTTCGTGGCAAAGCTTGCGCCAGTTGCTGCAACTGTGTACCTGCATCTGCAATGAAACTCGGATTGATTAACAAATCGCGCGGCGGATAACCGATCAGGGAAAGTTCCGGTGTTAGCAATAAGTTTGCGCCTTCAACCTCAGCTTGTTTCGCAGCCTCCAGAATTAGGTTGGAGTTGCCCAAGATATCACCAATAGTAGGATTGAGTTGTGCGATCGCAATTTTCATATCACCAAATCACTTAATAAGTATTGCTAACAATCCGCCCGCGCGGACTCACTTTCCTATAGTCCTAGATTTGAATGTAGCGAAAAATCACTTAGATTTGTAATGTTTCAACTCTTCCTCAATATAATAATTTACCAAATCCCGGTAAATATTTTCAACCACATCAGGATTCAAACCCGATTCTTTAGCCCACTCGCGCCGCTGCTGTAACATAGCCTGAAAGCGATCCGACGATCGAACGCTAGCTTCACTCGTTTTGAACCTTGCTGCCGCGATGACGTATTGAAATCTCTTGCTCAAAGCCTCGATCACTTCTCGATCGATAATATCAATTTCCTCCCGAACTTCGTGAATATTAGCGCATTCATCAGGGTCTTTCATCGTCTGCACTCCTTAATAGCTTCTATTCTAATGTTACTAAATCGATCCCCGAATGTCATCCAAGGAACAGCTAAATAAACACCAGAGGCTTATTTTTGAAAGGAGCAAAAGCGGCCGCATCAAAGCGGTACAAACTAGCAGGGCGACCGGCCCCGCGCGAAACCTTAACACCGGTATCGCACAAAAAACCCAATTTTAACAATCGAGATCTAAAATTAGAATAATCCGAAAAACTTTCCCCCAAAATAGTTGTATAAAGCTGATACAAATCGCTCAAAGTAAAAAGTTCCGGCAAAACTTCAAAAGCTACCGGACTGTATTCAAGTTTGTTACGCAGTCGCCGGTATCCGTATTCGAGAATTTGATTGTGATCGAAGGCAAGCTGTGGAACTTGTTGCACGGGATACCAAGCAATGCCGCCGACGCGGTGGCCCACACCCGCCACGACACTCCCAGCAATTAACTCAGCTTCCTCAAAGCGAACCAAAGCAAAATAACTCACCGAAAGATAGCGATCGCCCCTGGTATATTCTCGAGGATCGCGCCCCGGTTCTCCGAAAGTATACAATTGCTCCAGATACAAATTTTTTACCCGAATTTTCTCAGACAAAATCCGGTAAGCCGCATTTTCAAGAGACTCGCCCTGACGCACCAAAGTACCGGGAAGACTCCAAGAATCGATAAACGGTTCGTCTTGCCGCATTACCAACAGCACCAACAAGCGGTTCTGCACGGCATCGACGGAGAAAATCACATTATCTACTCCTACTTTAAAGTCAGCTAATGAGCAACCTTCGCCCTTTCTCGTGCCTCGTGCCATGCGTACAAATGCTCCCTATTGATGTAATCTTCGATGGTCGGAGTCAGAGCTTCCCTGTCTCCTGTTTCCCGATAGGAAGTAGAAGAAACATTGGGAGCACTCAAAGATGCGATCGCCACCTCTGCACCCATGCGCCTCAACTGCCACAAATCTAATTGTTCTGACGGATAACCGGGTCGCGGTACTATCAGCAACTCCACTTTTTTTAACAATTCTTCAAATTTATACCAGCGAGACAGTTGCCCCACCAAGTCGGAACCTATTACCAGCGTCAAATCTGCATTAGGCCACAGCAATCTTGCTTGTTCCACAGTTTCCACCGTCCTCGGACTGCTGAGTTCTGGATGCAAGCAAAGATTGTGTCTGGGCGAATTAATTTCTTGAATCATTAACAGCAGCATTGCCGATCGGTGCTCTAGAGAAGTTTGGTGCGACTTAAAAGGATTGTCCGACGCCCAAACTGCTACCCAATCAAAATGTTGGGAAAGCCAACTCAGAATTGTTTTATGTCCCGCTGTGGGCGGATCGGCACTGGTTCCAAAAAGAGCAATCTTCTGCATAGGTAATCGGTAATATCGTTAATAGTTAATGGGGAATTGTTGACTGTTGACGGCGTTGATTGATGACTACTGACTAATGACTAACGACTACTGACTCTTTTTCGTTTTTTGGGTGAGACTCTGCAAATCGGTAGAAATTTCCACCGACGGCGAAATCGGGTTGTCAAGTTGGCGAGTTTCGGGTCGAAGACTGGCAACTGAAGCAGCAGTTCGTTTGGCTATCTCCTCCAAACTTTCCGGGTTCTGGACTCGTTTGCCATCCTTGACAACCAACTCCATTAATGGTAAGTAAGAATCGCAATTGTGAATAGTTTCTCCCGACAATCCCAAACAATCTCCGAGAATTTGTCCATTTTCAATATGTCTAAAAATTTGCTTTCTTCCTGGATATGTTACCTTGGCGCTTGCCTCTTTCATCACCGGAATTCCGTCAATTTCCACCAACTTATAAACACCGTTCACAGGGGAACCGCTGACCAACTTGGTTCCCAAACCGTAACCGTCAATGCAAGCACCGCTACTTTTTAATTTAGCAATTTCTCGATCGTCCAAATCGCCGCTAGCAAAAATTGGAACGCCCGGAAGGATCGATCGAACTTCCCGAGACAGCACCGCCAAATCGCCCGAATCCAGCCGCACGCCTTCCAACTGCATTTCACCGCTGTTGACTCGATCGGCCAACATCCGCGCCGCCGCCACAGTATCGTAAGTATCGATCAGCAGCGGCGCCCCCGGAAAATAGCGGTGAAATGCTGCAAACGCCTGATTCTCGCTGCCTTCGAGGGCAGCCACAGCCATTACCAAAGCATGGGCGATCGTACCGACAGGTTTGCGGCCCAACTTCAAAGCAGCCAAAACATTAGAAGTTCCGTCGAACCCCGCAGCCAGAGCCGCCCTAGCCGCCCACACAGCAGCTTGAGGCCCAAAAGCCCTGCGCGTCCCGAATTCCAGCAACTTAGCCTCCGGACCCGCCGCATCCCGCAGTCTGGCCGCCCGCGTCGCAATCAAAGTTTGATAATTTATCGCATTCAACAAATAAGTTTCCACCAACTGAGCCTGCCACAGAGGAGCCTCAATTCGCAGCAGAGGCTCGTTGGCAAACACCGCCGTCCCCTCCGGCACCGCCCAAACATCGCCAGTAAAACGGGCTGTGGCGAGTAAAGTCCAAAATCGATCAGGGGCACCAGCAAAAATCCCCGTGGACTGCAAAGCCTCAATTTGCGCCGGCGAAAACCGAAATTTTTCTAAATAATCGATAACTTGGGCCAAACCCATCGCGATCGCGTAGCCAAAACCCTCTGGCAGCCTGCGCGCGAATAATTCAAAACTCGCGACCCGCCCGTCGATCTCTTCCCCGACATAACAAGCGGCCATCGTTAGCTGGTAGAGATCGGTCAAAAGGCTGTAATCTGCTGAAGAAACCGTTAGTTCCCGGTCTTCTAAGATTTCTTCAAAACCTGTGAGCTGCAGGCTTTCTGTCGCAGTTTCCATAAGAAAAACCCCGGACAAACTTCTTTTTTTTAATTATAGTGAATAATACCATATCTTTTTGTAAAATTTTGATAAAGATTGCAGATATTGTCGGAAAAATTCGCTGATTATGCCCTTTAATACCGGATTTAGGTTAATTTATACATTAATATTATGGTACAATCAATATAAATACTTGCTTTAACAAACTCAGGAATTAAGCACAAACACTCAAGCGTTCCCGATTTTTTACGAACATATGTGGTTCCAGCCCTTGGAAAGATGTAGAAAACCGGGTTTCTGAGCATCGGGATTGCGATCGCCACTGATTGAGTTGAGCAAGGAAAAATCTAGCAGCAAAAGGTCGATCGTCCAAAAATGCGTAATTCCTAAAACCTTCAGCTTGCTTCAATGTTGCAGACCAATAAGTAATTCAAATAAATATTGCTAAACTCATCCACAGCCCAAAAATCAGAGTAATATTAAAAGTATCAGAACCCAGACAAGAGAGGCAGATTCTATGAATCTTTCTAAATCTTTGGCAAACGCGATGCGTTACGTCTCGGAAGCAGCGGTGCGGATTTTTAGCCCCAGCGATGACAACTATCCAAATAGCGGAGTTCAACCTTTTGAGGGTAAGCTCTCCAAAAGTTCTAAATCGAGAGAATGAACAGCCATTCAGGCATTTTCTAGCGAGTTCGGCACAGGCATTCAGTTTAACAGTCAACAGTTAACAATTAACTGTTGACTGTTAGCTTTTGAGTTGTAATTTTAACTGTTAATAGTAATTGTATGTGGCGTTTCTCTTCCTTCTACCCCAGCTACAATTACCAAGCACCAATTACCAGAAAAAATTGGTTTAAAGCCGGAACCCTTGCAGGGAGAAATTAAAAGAAGACTATTCATTACTCCAATCCTCTTCCTTCCAGGTAGAGGTCGATATCAACTGTCAACTATCAACTGTCAACTGTCAACTGAATGAAAACCTCCTGGAACAAATCACACCACATTTTAAGTTGCTACTTCGATACCTTAGAGTAATTCTACTCCTTGACAAAAGTGTTTTTAGCTTAACTGGTTAAAATGTGTAGGCACTGGCTGCGGGCGATACCTAGCCGAAAGTTCGGGTCATTCCCCCATCGGAATATCGGCTGCAAGCTGGTCTTTTTGTTAGCTGAAAACTCTACTGCTGGTTAGGGTCTTGCCGGGGTTAATTGTCGTACAGTAATTTTACAGGCAAGCTGCAAACAGGAGTGAGAAGATTCAAGTAATTGCACGGAAGCTTTGAACGTTTGTTGGGAAATTGTTTGTGCCTCAATTGACTTGCAAAGAATTTCCCCTTCAAATACACCCCTGCTGACAGCGCGATCGCACTCTCGAAAGGAATAGCTGATGCAGGTAAAACAAAACAAACTTTTCACTACCGAAGCGATCGATCGCTTATCTTCACCGGAACGCCTCGACGAAATGATGCAGGTGGTTAGTCCTCGATCGTGGCTGCCACTAACTGCAATTGGCTGTTTAGTTGCTGCTGCGGGGGTTTGGAGTGCGATCGGGCGAATTCCGCTGACTGTTTCCGGTCAAGGCGTGTTGCTTCTGCCCCGCCGCGTCGTGCAATTTCAAGCTGCTAGTTCCGGTCAATTGCTAAAGCTGAATATCAAGCCGGGAGATGTTGTTAAACGGGGTCAAGAAATCGGCAGAATAAATAAACTCAACCTCCAGCAGCAGCTAGAACAAGAAAAAGCCCAATTAGCCCAACTGCAAGGGCAAAAGCAAGATACTAATAAGCTGCAAAAACAGCAGATGGCGCTGGAATTAAAAACCCTCGAACAGCAGCAAAAAGACCTTCAAGAAAGCTTGAATAGGGAGTCAGTTGCACCGATACTGCACCAGCAAAGTATGGCGGCATTAGAGCAAAAACGCCAAAGTTTGGAAGAAAGTTTGCGCCGAGAACAAATTGCGCCGGTACTGCGGCAGCAAACTCTGACAGCCTTAGCAGAAAAACGCCAAAGTTTGGAAGAAAGTTTGCGGCGAGAACAAGTTGCGCCGATATTGCGGCAGCAAACTCTGGCCGCGATCGCCAAAAAACGCGACAGTCTTTTGCAGCGAAAACAGCACATCACTTCTTTGGTAGAAACTTTACAGCAGCGGTTTGAAACTCGCCGCGTTCTTTACGAACAAGAGAGGGCGATTAGCGAGGATGTAATGCTGCAAGCGAGACAGGAATTCGCGGACTCTCAGATGCAACTGGCGGATATTGAAACGCAGTTAAAGGAACTCGACGTTCAGAAAACCAATAGCGATCGCGAATTCCTGCAAAATCTCAATAAAATTGACGACATCAAAAACAGCCGGCAGCAACTCAAGGTAGAAGCTACCAATACCGAACGAGAGTACCTGCAAAATCTCAACCGCCTTAACGAAATTAAAAACAACCTCCAAGAACTTAAAGTTCAGAAAAGTAACGCAGAACGAGATTATCGGCAAAACCTGAACAAAATTGATGAAATAAAAACTAAGATTAAAGACATAGAAACCCAAGCTGTAAAACTAGCTCAACAAGATTTAGAGAAGTCGATCGCCCAAACAAATCAAATTCAGGAAGTTAAACGCAAGATTGCCCACTTGCAGAATCAGTTGACCGCCGACAGCAAAATTACCAGCCAATATGAAGGTCGCGTCTTAGAAGTTAGCGCCGTTGCAGGTCAAATGCTGAACATCGGTACAAGAATCGGGACAGTTGAATCTGAGAATAATCGCGAAAAAATGGTCAGTCTTGTTTATTTTGCTGACAGAGACGGCAAGCAAATTAAACCGGGAATGACTGTACAAGTTACCCCTAGCGTCGTCAAGCGGGAACGCTACGGTGGCATTGTAGGCAAAGTAACCCAAGTTTCTCCTTTTCCGGTTACTAATCAAGATATGTCGTCAATTATCGGCAATGAAAATTTGGCTGACAGCATCGCAAAAAGCATCGCTGGCGGCGGTGCTCCCGTGCAAATCTTTGTCGAATTGCAACCAGATCCGAACACTATCAGCGGTTACAAATGGTCTTCCTCGAACGGGCCTCCTCTCAAGATTTCTCCCGGTACTACGGCGCTAGTTCGGGTTCAAATCGGGCAGTTAGCGCCGATGTCTTACGTGATTCCTATTTTTCGGTCTTTGACAGGAGTTTACTAACAACAGGACTGACGCATGGGTAGTCAGAAACCGGGTTTTTTACCTAATCTGCTCGCCCTCACGAAGTATTTTCGTAAAAAAACCCGGTTTCTAGGCCCCGGTGCGTCAGTCTTGTTCATTTACTAATTACCCGTTAATAAGCAATGAAACTTCCCTGGATTGACAAGTTTTTTACACCCTGCAACTTAAGGCGAGTTCGTACTCCCACCATCTTACAAATGGAAGCAGTAGAGTGCGGTGCTGCTGCTTTAGGAATTATTTTGAGTTACTGCGAACACCCGGTACCTTTAGCTCAATTGCGGAGCGAGTGCGGCGTTTCTCGCGATGGCAGTAAAGCTTCTAATATCCTTAAAGCAGCCCGAATTTACGGCTTAGATGCTAAAGGGTTTAAAAGAACTGTTGAAGAGTTGAAAACTGTACCGCCACCTTTTATTGTTTTTTGGAATTTCAATCACTTTTTGGTGGTTGAGGGGATGAAGAAAAAGCGCGTTTACCTCAACGACCCCGCATCGGGGCCGAGGACTGTTTCTCTAGAAGAATTTAAGTCTGCTTACACTGGCGTTGTTTTGACTTTTGAACCTGGGCCAGAGTTTAAAAAGGGCGGCAAAAAACCGAGTATTGCCAGTGCTTTAGATTCCCGATTGCAAAATTCCCGTTGGGCGATCGCATTTTGTTTAATTGCTGGTTTATTACTGACTGTTCCGCGTTTGGCTGGCGCGGCATTTACTCAAATTTTTGTAGATGAAATTCTCGTCGAAAACCGTCACGAATGGCTGCGTCCTTTAATATTGGGAATGCTGTTTGCCGCCGCTATTCAAGGGCTGCTAGCGCGGATGCGCCTTTTCTATTTGCGGCGGCTGGCAAACAAGCTTGCGATTTCGATGTCGGGACAGTTTCTCTGGCATACTTTGCGCTTGCCTGTGGGGTTTTACGCCCAGCGGTTTGCAGGTGAAATTAGCAGCCGCTGCCAAGTTAATGACAAGGTTGCTGAAATTTTATCGGGGAAACTTGCTGCAACTGCGCTCGACGCGGTGATGATGGTTTTCTATGCAATAATTATGGTTATGTACGACTGGGTATTGACCAGTGTTGCCGCTGTTTTTGCCGCTTTAAACTTTTTAGCACTGCAATCTTTATCCCGCAGCCGCGTCGATGCTAACACCAGATTAGCTCAGGAAACAGGTAAGGTGGGCGGTGCTGCGATCGCAGGCATTCAATCTATTGAAACTGTCAAAGCTAGCGGTTTAGAATTCGATTTATTTTCTAAGTTTGCCGGCTACTATGCCAAAATGAGCAACGCCCAGCAAGAATTGGCTTTGCCAACTCAAATATTGTCAATATTACCAGCATTTTTAACGGCATTAGCTGCAACTGCTATCTTAGTTGTCGGGGGCTTGCGGGTGATGAACGGCGGTTTGAGTATCGGGATGTTAATTGCCTATCAAAGTCTCACTCAGCAATTCCTGCGACCAGTCAACAATCTAGTCAATTTTGGCAGCACTCTGCAAGAATTAGAAGCCGATTTAAACCGACTTGATGACGTTCTGCAAAACCCGATCGATCCAGAAGCAGACCGCGATTCTTTTAATAGTAAAAACAGCAGCGCCGCCCTTGCACCAGATTCTTTTCATTTGCAGGGCTGGATTGAATTGCGCGGTGTCAGTTTTGGCTACAGCCGCTTGGAAGCGCCGCTAATAGACAACTTGAACTTAACCGTAAAACCGGGTCAGCGCGTAGCGTTAGTGGGGGGCAGCGGTTCGGGTAAATCTACTATTGCCAAACTTGTGACCGGCCTTTACGAACCAATGAATGGCGAAATTTTATTTGACGGGGTTCCCCGCAATTTGATTCCCCGTTCTATCCTAGCAAATTCGCTGGCAATGGTCGAACAAGAGATATTTCTATTTGCCGGGACTGTTCGGGAAAATCTGACGCTTTGGGACCCGACAGTACCGGAATCTGATTTAGTGCAAGCGTGCATTGATGCGGCAATTCACGAACTTATTTTGAATATGCCGGGAGGATACGATGCTCAACTCAATGAAGGGGGGACAAATATGAGCGGCGGACAGCGGCAACGTTTGGAAATTGCCAGGGCGTTAGTAAGAAATCCGGCGGTCTTGGTGCTGGATGAAGCAACGAGTGCTCTGGATGCTGAAACAGAGTTAATTATCGATCGCAATTTGAGGCGTCGCGGTACTTCTTGTATTGTGGTTGCTCACCGTTTGAGCACGATTCGGGATTGCGATGAAATTATTATGCTAGCAGGGGGGAAAGTAGTTCAGAGAGGCACTCATGAGGAGTTGCAAAAGCTGGGTGGTGCTTATGCTCGTTTGGTTGGGAACGAACAATAAACAGCAGAAATAGTCGATTAACCGCGATCGCAGCCGGGGCGAGTTTACGGGTTCTCTAGTCTCTATTTCTGATCAGGGTGAACCCGCCCCTACAGGAATTATGGGCAATTTACCGGAGATGATATAAATCCACTTAATTAAAGGTCAAATCTGAATGACTAAAAACCTTATCAATCCTGTTAAGAAACTGCACCGAATTAAAGGAAATGAACCGCTGCTGCTGAATGACCCGCATCGGGTATGGATTGTTCGATCGGGCGCGATCGCAGTTTTTGCAGCCCAGATACAAAGTGAGAAGCCTGCGGGAAACCGCTATTATCTGTTCAGCGTCAGTTCCCGCGAGGCTTTGTTCGGCGCAGCTACCCCCCCCAACCCCCCCTTGCTAAGGGGGGGAGAAGGAGAAGGGGGGGGAGAAAATTTAAAACCAGGTTGGGGACTTCTGGCGATCGCGATCGCAGAAACTGAATTGCAATCGATCGCGATCGCAGATTTTTGCGCTTTAGTTGCTGCTGGTGAGGGCAACGCGAGATCACTTTTGGATGGCTGGATGCAGCGTTTGGGAGAAATCGCCCGATCGCGCGAGGAAATCGTTTCGCCGGAAACAGTGGTTTTAGCATCAGCTTGGCAGTATCTATCGCTGGAAACAGGCCAACTGCTGCGATCGCCCCCGGGAACAGTTGTCTGGGTGCGCGTCTCGTCGGGTGATGCGAGTGTCGGGGAATTGAAGTTAAATTCCGCTTCCCCAGCGTTTCCCCTGGGTGGGAATATGCTGCTGGTGGCATCCGGGGAAGTTGAGGTGCAAATTTTCTCAACAGCAGAGGTGGAAAATGCCGACTGGCTGCGCCCGAGTTTAGCTTTGCTGCACGAGTATTTCTGCTGCTGCTTGAACTTGCTGGTTTCCCAACAAAAAGCAGAGGAATTCCGCCGGTTTCAGGAACGCGAACAGCTAAACCGCCAAGTAGCCGAGACAGCTTTGGGAGAGTTAACCGAGGTTTTGCATCCCCGAAAAACTGAGGTGTCTGAGGAAGGAACGCCGCTGTTAATCGCTGCTGGGGCTGTAGGTAAGGCACAAGGTATAACTGTCAATCCGCCGGCGGGTTCCGAAGATTTCAGCCGAGTTAAAGATCCGATGGAGGCGATCGCGCGATCGTCCCAATTTCGCACCCGCCGCGTCCTCCTGGCTGGGGATTGGTGGCGGCAGAACTGCGGCCCGCTCTTGGCTTATACTAAGTTCGGCAACCGTCCTGTAGCTTTGTTGCCCGGTAAGGGATATCGTTATACTTTGTTCGACCCGATCGATCGCACTCGCAAACGGGTAACTAAAGCAGTAGCCCAAGAGTTGTCGCCAGAAACTCTCATGTTTTACCGGCCTCTCCCGCTATTAGTTCGCAACGCTGCGGAACTGTTTCGGTTCGGGACGAAGGGCTACGAAAAAGATATTATCATTGCTTTCGGGCTGGGGATATTGGGAACGCTGCTGGGGATGGTGACGCCACAAGCTACCTCGATTTTGGTCAATGATGCTATTCCTGACAGCGATCGTTTGTTACTGTGGCAGTTAGGGCTGGTATTGTTAGTTGCGGCGATCGGACGGGCTGTATTTAGCATGGCCCAAACAATTCTGACGCTGCGGATCGAAAATGCTGCCAGCGGCACTCTCCAGCCGGCAGTTTGGGATCGATTGCTGAGATTAAAACCTGCGTTTTTTCGCAGCTATTCTTCTGGCGACTTGCTGACTCGCTTATTAGCAGTTAATCAAATTCGCGCCCAACTCAGCGGCGCGACGCAGCGGACACTTTTGAGCGCCATATTTTCCCTGTTGAATTTGGGGCTGATGTTTGTTTACAGCCTGCCGCTGACTTTAGTCGGAATTGGTTTAACTTTTCTGGCGGTTATAGTAACAGTCACATCCAGCTTGCTCTTAATCCCAAAAGAGCGGCAGATGGAAACAGGAGAAGGCGACATTAACGGGCTGACTGTAGAACTAATTAACGGAGTATCAAAGTTGCGGGTAGCGGCTGCAGAAGGGCGAGCCTTTGCAGCTTGGGCGAAAAAATACAGCCAGCAAATTAAACTAAGAACAGGAATTAAACGAATTGACGACAGCGTTTCTGTGTTTAACGAAGCGCTGCCGTTAGTCAGTTCTATTCTGATGTTTTGGTTTGCAATTCAGTTTATCCAAAGTCCTCAAACAGAAGGCGGCGGACTGAATATGGGGACGTTTCTTGCTTTTAATTCCGCCTTCGGAACCTTTCTTTCCGGCGTCACAGATTTGAGCAATACTCTAACTGATATTTTAGGAATTGTACCGCTGTGGGAGCGCGCCAAACCAATCGTCCAGGGCATCCCGGAATCTGACCCGACAAAAGCCGATCCCGGCCGCTTGCAAGGTCAAATTACTGTCGATAGGGCGACTTTCCGCTACCGGGAGGACGGCCCCCCAATTTTAGATGATGTCAGCATCAATATTCAACCGGGGGAATTTATCGCGATCGTCGGGCCGTCTGGTAGTGGCAAATCAACTTTATTTCGGCTATTATTGGGATTTGAAATAGCACAAAGCGGCACTGTTTATTACGACAATCAAGATTTAGCAGGCCTCGACGTTCAAGCTGTGCGGCGGCAGTTAGGAGTAGTGCTGCAAAATGGCAGAATTAATGCTGGTTCGATGTTTGACAATATTACCTGCGGGGCGATGGTAACGCAGGAGGAAGCTTGGGAAGCCGCCCAAATGGCCGGTTTAGCCGCTGATATCGAACAAATGCCGATGGGAATGCACACGGTTGTCAGCGAGGGCGGCACGAATCTTTCGGGAGGACAGCGGCAGAGATTGTTAATTGCGCGCGCGATGGTTGTCAAACCAAAGGTGATCTTGATGGATGAAGCTACGAGTGCTTTGGACAACCGCACGCAGGCGATCGTTACTGAGAGTTTGGATAAGTTGAATGTGACGCGAGTTGTCATCGCCCACCGCCTGAGTACGATTCGGAATGCCGATCGCATTTATGTAATTGAGGCCGGCCGTTTAGTGGAAGTTGGCTCGTTTGATGAATTGGTAAAACAGGGAGGATTGTTTGCTCGATTGGTGGCGCGGCAGTTGGAGTAGGGATTAAACGTAAAACGCCGCCATTCAGAAACCGGGTTTCTCCAAGAAACCGGGTTTCTTGGTCCTGTCGCGAGTCAGAAACCGGGTTTCTTGGCATATTTAATTATTCTTTTGTTAGTAAATCGGGCAACCACAACAAAATTAACAATAGCAAGCAGGCGATAACTAAGCCAACGCTAAATATTCTTGTGTTACCCATATCGGGGGCTTGCTGCATCAGGTAAACTGGCTGTATCGCATCCATATTTTCTGTAGGTTGGGATTGTTATATGTGTCATTGTGCAACTGAAAAGCAATCGCATACTCTGCGATTGCTTCGCGAATTTTATCCATTATCGAGCGGCTTTTGGCAATTATGATTTGCTCATTGCCGCTTGCCGAAAGCGCGCGTCGCTGCTTCAATCGCCCCAAATGTGATTATAGCGGCCCGCTTTTTCAGGATCGCCCCAAAAGAAAAGGCCGCCCGCGATCGCATCTAATTCCAATTCGTCCAATTCTTGATTAGTTGAATTTTCCGGTTCTGATGCTGCGATTTGGGACAACTCAGACGGTAATTCTTGCGAAAATTGATCGTTGCTTTCCATCAGATGTTTCCTCCTTAGATGTTGAAACTCAGCAGAAGCGCGATCGCTTCTAGTTACAAGCAGCTCATTTCCCGAAATAGGACTGCATTGCTTCAATTAAGCTCATAGAGGGGCCCCGGCCAAAATTTGGCTTTTCCCCGCTGACTGTGATAGTACGCATACCGCCCGCGATCGCATCGAGTTCCGAGTCGTTCAATTCTCCACTGGTTGAGTTTTCCGGTGCGGCTGCTGTGATTGCGGACGACTCAGAGGGTACTTCTTGCAAAAATCGATTGTTACTTTCCATCAGATGTTTTCTCCTTCGATAATTAGTGAATTTTGCTTCCAAAAGCGATCGAACCAACTCCTAGCAAAGTTGGCTGCTATCCAGCCTTTTTACCCGCTATGTGGCTAGCAAAATCGCTAGCAAAATCCTCGGTCGAAATTCTCTCGGTCGGACCGTACCACTGGAGCCTACTCCAATTGAAAAACGTAAGACCGCCTGCGATCGCATCTAATTCCGTATCGTCCAATTCTTCAGCAACAGAATTGACTGGCGACTGTTGCTCTTGCACGGTAGAATCTTGCTCAACTTCTACGGAAAACTGATTGACGCCTTCAAATTCAAAAGACATGAGATTTGCTCCTTTATTTGTTTTTCCCAGCTAACCTAGTGCTGGTCTTTGCGTAAATTTAGTTTATAAAATTACCCCGCCGAAGTCGCTAGCTAAGAGGTCAGTTTTGCACCTATAAAAAAAGACCTGTTTTACCTAAACTTTAGTTTAGGAGATTAACTGAACTTTTGGCTGGGCATCGAATCTCGCACGTAAGTATATACTCGAAGCTGTTGAGTTAAATTTACAAAAGTTGCGCGTTAAGTCTAAAAAAACCTGGTTTTTTAACCGAGATTCAGGATTTTAAGCAAATATTTCGTTAAAAAACCCGGTTTCTGACAACCCCTGCGCTGAAAATCTAAAATCTAAAATCTCAAATCTAAAATTGCCTCACCTCTTGTGTGAGCAGCATATTTATGCTATCTTCAACGCACCGTTGACCGCAGGGTGAATATGCTGACTCTTCCTGGCGTTGAAGTCACACGTCAAATCTACGAAAGCGCAAATTCCCTAGTTTACCGAGGATTGCGACAGCCCGACAATCAGCCCGTTGTCCTCAAAATCCTCAAAGAAAATTATCCCACACCCCAAGAACTCGCCCGCTATCGCACAGAGTATAAAATTACACAATCTCTGAACCTGAGCGGCTGTATAAAAGCCTATGATTTGCAGCCATATCAAAACACGCTGGTGATGTTTGTCGAGGATTTTGGCGGCGAATCCTTGAAAATTTTGATGCAGCAGCAAAAATTTAGTATTGCCGAATTCTTGCGAATTGCGATCGCCACCACTGAAAGTTTACAAGAAATTCACAGCGCCCACATCATTCACAAAGACATTAACCCTTCAAATATTGTCTTCCATCCAGCTAGTGGGGAACTCAAAATCATCGACTTTGGCATTTCCACGCAGTTGACGCGGGAGAATTACACCATAAAAAATCCCAACATTTTAGAGGGAACTCTTGCTTATATGTCGCCGGAACAAACCGGCAGAATGAACCGCAGTTTAGATTACCGCACGGATTTTTATTCCCTGGGCGCTACCTTTTACGAACTGCTGACATACCAACTGCCTTTTGACACTGATGATGTGCTGGAATTAGTACACAGCCATCTCGCAAAACAGCCTTTATCTCCATCTGAGGTTAATCCCGAAATTCCGAAAATTATTTCGGATATTGTGATGAAGTTGCTGGCGAAAAATGCTGAAGAACGCTATCAAAGTGCTTTGGGAATTAAAGCCGACTTAGAATCTTGTTTGAATGAATTGCACAGCAATAATACCATATCAAGTTTTCCCTTAGCTTGTCAAGATATTTCAAATAAGTTTCAAATACCTCAAAAACTTTACGGCAGAGAGCGAGAAATTGCCACTATTTTAACTGCTTTCGATCGAGCTTCCGACCAAAGCCAAATGTTTATGATTGCGGGTTATTCTGGCATTGGCAAAAGCGCGATCGTGCAAGAACTCTATAAACCGATTACTCAAAACCGCGGCTATTTTATTTCCGGCAAATTCGACCAATATCAGCGGAATATTCCCTACAGTGCTGTTGTCAGCGCCCTGCGAGAATTAGTCAAGCAACTGTTAGCTGAAAGTGAAGCAAAACTCCAAGAGTGGCGGCAAAAATTATTAACAGCTTTAGGGATAAACGGTCAAGTCATAATTGATGTAATTTCCGAAGTAGAGTTAATAATAGGCAAGCAACCAGCCGTACCAGAAGTAGGAGCGAGCGAGAGCCAAAATCGCTTTAATTTAGTGTTTCAGAATTTCATTACAGTCTTTATTAAACCAGAACATCCTCTGACTGTATTTATAGACGATTTGCAGTGGGCTGATGGCGCTTCTCTCAAGTTAATCGAACTGTTAATGAGCGGTAGGAAACCTGGTTTATTTCTAATTGGCGCGTATCGAGATAACGAAGTTTCTCCCGCTCATCCGTTAAGCTTGACAATTGAAGAAATTATCCAAAAGGGAGCCAAGGTCGAGCGCATTTTTCTGTCGCCTTTAGATTTAGCCACCGTCACTCAATTGATTTCCGATGCGCTGAATTGCCGCGAGGAAAGAGTCACAGCCCTTGCTGAGTTAGTGCTGTTGAAAACAGGTGGCAATCCTTTCTTTATGAATGAATTTCTCAAAGCGCTTTATACTGAAGGGCTGTTACAATTTGACTTTACCCCCCTAATCCCCCCTTACCAACGGGAAACACAGGGGGGGTGGAAATGGGATTTAGGGGAAATTAAAGGCCGGCGATTCACTGATAATGTTGTCGAATTGATGTCGAGCAAGATTCAACAACTGCCGGAGAATACGCAGGAAACTTTAAAAATAGCCGCCTGCATTGGCAATCAATTTGATGTCAAAACCCTAGCTTCCATTTGTAAAAAATCGCTCCGAGAAACAGCGAATGATTTATATGCAGCAGTTGCGGAAAATTTAGTCGTGTTGCTGGGGAATATGGGAGATGTGGAATTAGAAATTGCCGGTAAATTACCCACCAGCCAATCGCTAGAATACAAATTTGTTCATGACAGAATTCAGCAAGCGGCTTATTCGCTAATTGCCGAACAGGATAAGCCAATCTTCCACAAACAAATCGGGCAAATTCTGCTGCAAAATACTCCTTCCGAACAGCGGGAAAAAAAAATATTTGATATTGTTAATCAACTGAACTTTGCGCGTTCGCTCATGACAGACAGTACCGAGCGAGATCGACTTGCTGAGTTAAATTTGATAGCCGGCAAAAAAGCGAAAGGAGTAGCTGCTTATCAGCCCGCTTTTAACTACTTACAAACCGGAATAAAATTACTTGAAGAAGAAGACGGCAAGTTGATGTCTGAGAAATTGAGCTTAGAATTGCATCAAGAAGCAACAGAAGCTGCTTACTTTTGCGATGATTTGGTGCAAATGGAAATGTTAACTAGCTGGGTAATCCACCATGCCAAAACTGTACTAGATAGAGTCAAAGTCATTGAATGCAATATTTGGGCAATCAATGCCCAACAGAAACCCCTGGAAGCCTTAAAACTTGGGGGACAATTATTGGAAGAGTTAGGAGTAAAACTCCCGACTAACCCGAATGATTTGACGAGTTTAAAGGAATTACTGGTAAGTAAGTGGGTTTTAGCAGGGAAACGCATTGAAGATTTAGCAAACCTCCCACCGATGAGCGACCCCTACAAACTCGCTGCTTTGCGTCTTCTCCCCACTCTCATGGTTCCAGCCTCAATTGCAATGCCCAAACTGATGCCGATTATTGCCTATAAACAGGTAAGTTTATCGGTGAAATATGGCAACTGTGCTGAATCTATCCCTGCCTATGGAATGTACGGCTCTATCCTGGGTGGTTTTCTAGGTGAAATTGAACGGGGTTATCAATTTGGGGAACTTGCATTGAAGCTTTTGGAGCAATCTAAAAACAAACAGTTTAAAGCCCAAGTCATTCACCCCATTCACGATTTTCTGAAGCATTGGAAAGCACCTGTGAAACAAATATTACCCGGTTTCTTAGAGGCTTATAAGAGCGGGTTAGAATCGGGAGATTTACAATTTGCTTGTGCTGCTGCTCACACCTATTGCGGTTACTTGTATCTAGCTGGCTGTGACTTGTCCCGAGTCAAACGTGAAATCACAACTTACAGAAATGAGGTGGTGAAATTGAAGGAAGAACAAGTTGCTTTTCAATTCCAACCATTTTATCAAACGGTTGTGAATTTATTAGGAGACTCCGATCGTCCTTGCGATTTAAGCGGGGATGAAGGGAATGAGCAGAGGATGATTTCTCAGGCTATCGAAGCAGAAGACCAGCTTTATTTATTCATTTTTTATTTTTTTAAAATAATTATTTGCTACTTATTTGAAGATTATTCGGGAGCGGCAAATTATGCAGTAAAAGTGAAAGACTATATAGAAGTTTCGCTGGGAACGCTTCAGTATTTTTACTTTCATTTTCTTGAGTCATTGATTCAGCTTGCTTGTTATGAAAATGCTCCGAATAAACAGCAGAGGCAAATTTTAAGGCAAGCTAAAGTCAATCAAAAGAAAATCAAGAAATGGGCGGAACACAATCTGTCAATTTATTTACATAAATACAATGTAGTAGAAGCGGAAATTTGTCGAATTCAAGGGAAAGATAAACAAGCGATCGACTATTACGATCGCGCGATTTCCCTAGCCAAAGAACACGAGTATATCCATGAAGCCGCCCTCGCTTACGAACTCGCCGCCAAGTTCTACTTATCTAGGGGGAAAGAACTAACAGCTAAAGCTTATATGCAGGAAGCTCGTTACTGCTATCAACTGTGGGGTGCGGTGGCAAAAGTCAAAGATTTAGAAACCCGATATCCGCAATTATTGAGGCTCGATCGACCGACAATTAAAGCCATTTCAAGTACGACATCAACCAGCGACAGCCGTCCTAGTTCTTCCTTAGATATCGCGACCGTAATGAAAGCTTCCGAGGCAATTTCCGGCGAAATTATGCTGGATAATTTACTGTCAAAACTGATGAAGATTTTGATTGAAAATGTGGGCGCACAAACAGGTTATTTGATTTTAGAAGAGCAAGGTAAGTTGCTGGTCAAAGCTGAAGTGGCGCTACATAACGATCGAATAAAAGTATTGCCGTCCATTCCGATTGAAAATCGCCCGGAACTTTGCGAAGCAGTTATCAATTATGTTGCTCGCACTAAAGAAAATTTAGTGCTCAACGATGCTACCCGGGAAGGACAATTTACTAACGAACCTTACATCAAAACGCGCCGGCCCAAATCTATTTTGTGCACGGCTTTGATGAATCAAGGTCAACTGAGTGCGATCGTTTATCTAGAAAATAACCTCACCGCCCAAGCTTTTACTCCCGATCGCCTGGAAGTCTTACAATTGTTATCGGGACAAGCGGCGATCGCCATTACGAACGCTCAACTCTACGCCCAAGTCAAGGAACGCGAAAGCCGCCTGACTCAATTTATCGATGCTATGCCGATCGGGGTAGCCGTGCATGACACCACCGGACAAATTACCTATGCAAATCAGACAGCACATCAACTAAGTGCCATTCCCACAATACCCGAAGCAAATACTGAGAAATTAGCAGAAGCTTGTCAACTTTATCTCGCGGGAACTAACGAGTTATATCCCACCGCACAAATGCCAATCGTGCGTTCTTTGGCGGGTGAAACGGTCAAAGTAGATGATATCGAGTTCCACCGACCTGATAAGATTGTTTCCTTGGAAGTTTGCAGCACGCCAATTGTGGATGAAACTGGCAAGATTAATTATGCGATCGCCACATTTCAAGATATCACCGAGCGCAAACAAGCCGAAAAAGTTTTAGCTGATTACAACCGCACTTTAGAACAGCAAGTGAGCGATCGCACTCTCGAACTCCAGCGGGAAATTATCGAGCGACAACGAGCCGAAGACGCCGCACAAGAAGCCAACCGAGCCAAAAGTAGATTCCTCGCAAATATGAGCCACGAATTGCGGACTCCCCTCAATGCAATTCTGGGTTTTTCCCAACTGTTGAATCGTTCTTCTAACCTATTGCAGGAACAGCAAGAACACCTGGGTATTATCACCCGCAGCGGAGAGCATTTGCTCGAACTGATTAACCAAGTATTAGATTTGTCCAAAATAGAAGCGGGACGCACGACTCTCAACGAGACCAATTTTGACCTCCACCGCTTACTGGATGACATCGAAGATATGTTCCAACTTCCGGCTGAAAATAAGGGATTGCAGTTATTAGTAGAGCGGATGTCAGACGTTCCCCAATATGTGCAAACTGATGAAATTAAATTGCGCCAAATCTTGATTAACTTGATTTCTAACGCGATTAAATTCACATCAGAAGGTGGCATTTATGTGAAAATTAAAAATCAGGATTTTGGTCGGCAAATCAGCTTTGAGATAGAAGACACGGGAGCGGGAATTGATGTTAGTGAATTAGACAAGCTTTTTGAAGCTTTTGTGCAAACCAAAACGGGGGAAGAATCGCAACAAGGAACAGGATTAGGTTTAACGATCGCACGTTCTTTTGTGCAGTTAATGGGAGGTGAAATGACAGTCAGTTCTCGTGCGGGAGGCGGTACTATCTTCAAATTTGACATTAAAGTTAATGCAGTTGAAAGTGCCGATCGCCAACGGGAACAGCCAACTAGACGAGTTATTGCGATCGCACCCAATCAACCTCGCTATCGAATTCTCATTGCAGACGACGCTTTTGACAACCGCCAATTGCTAGTTAAACTGCTTTCCGCGATCGGTTTTGAAGTCTACGAAGCCAAAAATGGGAGAGAAGCAATAGAAAAGTGGGAGCAATATTCACCCCACTTAATCTTTATGGATATGCGGATGCCGGTGATGGATGGGTATGAAGCAACCAAACAAATTAAAGCCAAAGCATCATCAAGCTCCCCCCTTGTTAACGGCGGCGGGGGTATCGAAAGTCAATCAACAGCAATTGTTGCCATAACATCAAGTAGTTTTGAGGAAGAGAAAGCCATTGTTCTTTCTACCGGGTGCGATGATTTTATTCGCAAACCATTTAGAGAAGCAAACATATTTGAGGCTCTACACAAACATGTCGGGGTACAATTCGTTTTTGAAGAACTAAATGCTGCCCCCAGTTTCACAGAAAATGAAGTAAATGTATTGACAAAAACAGCTTTTTCTGAATTGCCTCCGGAGTTAGTAGCCAATCTCCAGCAAGCCATTAGCAACCTCGATGTGGAACAGATGCAAGCAGTCATCAGTCAAATTCGCGAAATCAATCAGCCCTTAGCTAGGGCAAGCGCAGCTTGCATTAAAAATTTTCAGTACGAACAGTTGCTAAATTTAATACACACATTGAGGGATGAGACATGAACAAAAACCTCAGTTTTACCGACCAAGAAAGTATTTTAGTTATTGATGATTGTCCTGAGAACTTAAAACTTTTAAGCGGCATACTATCTGTCGCTGGGTATAAAGTTCACCTAGCTCCCAGTGGGAAATTAGCTCTTAACTTTATCAATGCCAACTTACCCGACTTAATTTTACTGGATATTATGATGCCTCACATGGATGGCTACGAAGTCTGCGAGCAGCTCAAATCTACTCCGAAAACTCAAAATATTCCAATAATTTTTATCAGCGCTTTGCAAGAAATTTTTGATAAAGTAAAAGCCTTTTCTGCGGGGGGAATAGACTACATTACCAAACCTTTTCAACAACAAGAAGTTTTAGTTCGCGTCGAAAATCAATTGCGTCTGAGTAGGATGTCTAAACAACTCATAGACCAAAATATTCTCGAAGAGCGCAACCGCATGGCGCGGGAAATTCACGACACTTTAGCGCAAACTTTTGCAGGCATTATCATACATTTGGGAGCCGCCGAACGGGTAATAGCCGCAAATCCAGAACAAGCACAAGTACACATGAAAACAGTCTGCGAACTGGCTCGTTCTGGACTTGCTGAGGCGCGGCGATCCGTAGAATCTTTGCGCCCGCAACTGTTAGAAGATGGCGATTTGTATAGCGCTCTCAACAAAATTGCTAAACAAATGTCATCAAATACTGATACGCGCACTATTTTTGAAGTGGTGGGCACGGCATATTCCCTACCATTAGAGGTAGAAAATAACCTGTTGCGGATCGGGCAAGAAGCATTAACAAATGCTTTCAAATATGCCAAAGCTACGGCGATAAAAATTGAGTTAGTATACGAAACATCCAACTTCCTTTTGCGGGTGCAAGACAACGGACAGGGATTTAATACGGAAAGTATCGGTTTTAGGAATGGCTTTGGTTTATTGGGAATGAGAGAACGCGCCGATCGCATTAACGCGCAACTAATTGTAAACAGCAAGCCCGGAAACGGAACAGAAGTTATAGTTTCAGTTGAGCGGCAGTAAAGTAAGGTGCACATTTCGCACCATACATAGTAAGTTTGTAGTGAGATGTTCAGTTTTTTTTTATCAAATTAACAGGGTAAACATGATTAACCAATCAAATATTATTCGCGTTTTAATTGCCGACGATCATTATATTGTGCGGCAAGGTTTAGTGGCGCTGCTGGAGCATGAATCAGATGTTAAAGTTGTGGCGCAAGCAAGCAACGGCGAAGAAGCTGTGACAATGTTTCGCCAACATCAGCCCGATGTAACGCTGATGGATTGGCGGATGCCGGTGATGGATGGAGTCGCCGCCATTGCTGCGATTTGTGCGGAGTTTCCCAGCGCCCGGATTGTGGTGCTGACGACTTATGACGGCGATGAAAACATCTATCGCGGATTGCAAGCGGGTGCTAAGGGCTATCTGCTGAAGGATGCGGAACCCGATGAGCTTTTAGCAGCAATTCGGGCTGTTTTTGAGGGGAAAAAGTACATTCCGCTCGCAGTGGGTGTTAAGTTAGCCGATCGCCTGAGTGGGCCTGAATTGAGCGATCGCGAATTAGAAGTCATCCGCCTCATAGTCGCGGGTAAAAGCAACAGCGAGATTAGTGAATTTCTGCACATCAGCGAAAGCACCGTTAAGTTTCACGTCAACAATATTTTGAGCAAGATGGGAGTTAGCGATCGCACGCAGGCCGCGATTTCCGCATTAAAACGGGGGATTGTCAGCCTGTAGTTTAATGAGCGGTATTTTTTTCCTGATAAAAATAGCAATCCTCGCATCATTTGTGAATTTCTTACTCCCTCCCCTTGATAAGGGGAGGGTTGGGGTGGGGTAAAAAGTTTACGACTCCTGCAATGATTGCTATATGACTATTATGATGGGAAATAATGATAAATAAGACCTTAAGTTTTATGTAAAAACTTTTTAGTAAGGCTAAGGTGGAACTCCTAGGACAAATTAGCCCTCATCAAAAAAATGCTTTATTCATTTTTGTCCAAGTCTCAAGTCAAAGTCCGCGTTTTAAAACAGTTTGCAGCCGCTGTTTCGGCGTCTTTAGCCCTCAGTGCAATAACCAGTTTGAAACCCTCGCCGGTATTAGCCGCTAGCAATATCCCCCCTGCAAATCAAACTTCGACTCAGCTAGCCGCAAAACCTGATTCTAGCTTGCAGCTAGGGCAGTTACGCAGCAGTGTTCCCGTGCAGACAATGCAGCTCGATCCGGGCGGATTTATCCCGATCGCGATCGGCGGTATGATAATTATTCTGGTGCTGCCATTATTTTTTGGCGGATTGGTAGTAATTGGCGATCGGGAAGTTGGCATTGTCAGTAAAAAGTTTAGCTTCGGCGGCAAGTCTTTACCGCCCGGAGACTTAATTGCCTTAAACGGAGAAGCTGGATATCAAGCCGATACTTTGCCGCCCGGTTGGCACTGGGGTTATTGGCCTTTGCAGTACAACGTTCGCAAAGAGTCTCTAACTGTGGTTCCCCAAGGTGAAATTGCTTTAATTATCGCCGCCGCCGGCGAGTCGATTCCGCCACAGCGCATCCTAGGCCAAATCACAGAATGCGACAATTTTCAAGATGCTCGCAAATTTCTTAAAAGCGGTGGAGAAAAAGGTCGCCAACTCGGCATTCTGACGGGCGGCAGCTATCGGATAAATACGGCATTATTTACGATAATTACAGCAGCTAATGCTCCCAAACACGGGATGACACCGGAACAGTTGAAACTGTACAAAATTGATCCAGATAAAGTGGGAGTTGTGACAACTTATGACGGCGTTCCGATCCAAGATGGCGAAATTGCAGGACCGATTATTCCGAATCACGACAACTTCCAAAACGCACAGAAATTTATCAGCGGCGGCGGGCGGCGCGGCTTGCAGGAACAGGTTTTGCTTTCTGGTTCTTGGAATTTAAATCCTTGGTTTGTCGGGGTGGAACAAGTGCCGATGACCGAAATCCCGATCGGCTATGTCGGCGCGGTTATTTCTTATGTCGGCAAAACCTCGGAAGATGTGAGCGGCGCTGCTTTCACTCATGGAAATTTAGTAAATGTGGGCAATAAAGGGGTGTGGGTGACACCTCTTTATCCGGGGAAACATCCGCTGAATACGCGCATTTTAAAAGTAGAGTTAGTGCCGACTACTAATATAGTATTGAATTGGTCGGGGAAAACAGAACGGCACAGTTACGATTCTAAACTTTCGTCTTTAACCGTGCGTTCTCAAGACGGCTTTGCCTTTGATTTAGAAGTAGCTCAGATTATTCATGTCGGCGCTTTGGATGCTCCGAAAGTTATCTCTCGCGTCGGTTCAATGCAGAATTTAGTTGACCACGTTTTGCAGCCGACAATCGGGAATTATTTCCGCAATTCGGCTCAAGCTTATTCTGTATTAGATTTTCTCTCGGCAAGAAGCGGCAGACAAGCGGAAGCAGCAGAGTATATCAAAGCAGCTTTGCGTACCTACGACGTGCAGGCAATTGATACTTTAATCGGGGATATTTTGCCGCCTGCAGAGTTGATGCAAACTCAAACCGATCGCAAAATTGCTGAGGAACAGTGCAAGACTTATGAAGTGCAGCAATTAGCACAAACTCAGCGGCAACAATTGGTGCGGGAAACGGCGCTGGCTGAGATTCAACAAGAGATGGTGAAATCCGAACAAGGCGTGAAAATTTCTGAGTTGAAAGCGAATTCTCAGGTTAAACAAGCTCAAGGCGAAGCTGAGTCGATTCGGGTGAAGGGAAATGCTCAAGCTGAAGCTTATCGCGCGGGTGTTGTGGCTTTGGGAGGTTCCGGTTATACGGCTTTGCAGTTAATGCAAATTATAGGCGATCGCAAAGTGCGAGTTGTGCCGGATGTGGCGGTAACAGGCAACGGTAGCGGTGGCGGTTTGGTTGATGGTTTGCTGGGAATGATGATGTGGAATCAAACGAGCAAAAATGGAGAAAATGGCGGAGAATTACCTGTAGTTAAGTTACAGAAATCCGAGCCGACTGTTTTGGAATCTGCGACAAAGTTACCAGTAGCAAAGGTGCATTCAGCAAAGCCGCCGGAATCTCGCGCTAATTCCCCTGTTGGGAATTCTGAGTCTGATATTGATTCGCGGTTTGATGAATTGCCGTTTGACGATCGATCTTTTAGTTAAGTGGTTTTTGGCAAGTTAAATGATGGTATTTCATCATTCGTAGGGTGCGCTAGGCGCACCTTACACCAGATTTAGTCTCTTTTCTTTCAGTCTGCCCAGGCGGACTAAAGTTTGTGTAGACGCGAATTCTATTTGCTCCCAATCAATCTCTCTCTCGGTTGTGGCAAATCGCAGTACAATCGATCGATATTGCATCTGAGGAATCTCCCCATGTCAGAACCGTTTTCTACTGAGATTAGCGATCGCATCTGCACTCACATGAACGAAGACCACGCTAGTGCTGTAGTGCTGTACGCTCAAGCATTTGGCGACCAACCGCAGGCAACGGAAGCTCAAATGCTCGCTATTGATGCCAACGGCATGGATTTAACCGCTAAAGTCAACGACGAAACAGTGCCTGTTAGAGTAAATTTCGATCGCACTTTAAAAGACGCCGAAGATGCTCACCACACTCTCATTGATATGGTGAAACAAGCTCGAAAAGTTGCTAAGTAGTCAATTGCGTACTATTCTGTTATAATTTTAACGTTTGCAGTAGGGACTTTAGTCTGGTTCAATAGTTGTTAAGGACTCAAGTTATTAGTGAAAACCTTTAGTTAGGTTAATTTTTTAAAAGACTAAAGTCCGTACTGCAAAAAAAATATTTAATAAAGTTTAATTTTACTCTAAAATATCCACTAAAATGACAGAAAATTACCCAAACCCCAAAGAATTAGATGTCGTCAATGGCAGTAAAAATAACCATTTCGAGGCACTGGTAAAGCGACTAGATTTGATGATTCGCGCCCGCTATTCGCTGCTGTACATTGTCAGCGCGGAGGAGGAACCGGTCGAGGCTGTAATTGACCAAGTAGCGCTGCAAGTAACTCCCGCGCGCCGGGTGTTGTTCTGGGATCTTGTGCGCGGCTGGGAGGATAACGGTTCTGGGAAAGGTTCGGTAATGGCGGCGCTCGATCGCGTCAGCCAAACTGCTGTTGAAGAATATACCATATTTGTACTGCGGGATTTGCACCCAATTTTGAAATATCCATACAGCGAAAAAAGCGCGGCGGTAGTGCGAGAATTGCGGAATTTAATGCGAGATTTGAAGCGCAGCAAAAAAACTATAGTTCTTACTTCTCACACGCTGGAATTGCCGGAGGAATTGAAAGAAGAAGTAACAGTAATTGATTTTCCTTTGCCCAACGTGCAAGAAATAGACAGTTTAATTTCCCACGTTGTGGAAAAACCACAACAGTTGCAAGTTAGCGGTTTAGCAAGAGAACAGTTGGTTAAAGCTTGTCAGGGTTTGAGCCGCGCTAGAATCGGGCGGGTTTTAGCTAAAGCTTTGGCTGCAAAACAGCAAATTAACGAGTCAGATATTGACGGAGTTTTGGAGGAAAAACAGCAAGCAATTCGCCAAACGGGAATTTTGGAGTTTTTTAACTCCAGAGAATCCCTGAAAAGTGTGGGCGGCTTGGAGAATTTGAAACAGTGGGTAAAGATGCGGCAAGATGCTTTTACTGACGAAGCGCGCCGCTACGGCATACCGAATCCGAAAGGCGTTTTGTTAGTAGGAATTCAAGGTACAGGCAAATCTTTATCTGCGAAAACAATAGCCTCAGAATGGCGTTTGCCACTGTTGCGATTGGATACTGGGAGATTGTTTGGCGGTGTGGTCGGGGAAAGCGAAAGTCGCGTCAGGCAAATGATACAATTAGCAGAGGCGATCGCACCTTGCGTTTTGTGGATCGATGAAATAGATAAAGCCTTCGGCAACATTATCAGCGGCAGCGACGGCGATTCGGGAACTTCGCGGCGGGTATTCGGCAGTTTGATCACTTGGATGCAGGAAAAAACCAGTCCGGTGTTTATTGTCGCAACTGCAAATAACGTCAGGATTTTGCCCGCAGAGTTGCTGAGAAAAGGCAGGTTTGATGAAATTTTCTTTTTAAATTTGCCCTCTGAATCGGAACGGCAAGATATCTTTAAAGTGCATTTGCAGCGTTTGCGACCAACTAGATTGCGCGAGTTTGATTTGGCGGTTTTGGCGAAACGCGCTGAGAATTTTAGCGGTGCAGAAATCGAGCAAGTTGTAATTGATGGATTGTATCGAGCCTTTGGCACCTTTGTCAACGGACAGCGCCGGGATTTGATGACCGAGGATATTTTGAGGTCGATCGAGGATACAGTACCTTTAGCTGCGATCGCGCGATCGCAAATTGAAGATTTGAAGCGCTGGGCGGCGGAAGCGGGCGCGAGAACAGCTTCTAACGATACTCACTTAATTGATGAATTGAAACGCTACAGCCAGCGGCGGAGGGATGCGAGCGACAATTAACTTAATTTTGCATCTGTTTGTAGTCAGGACTTTAGTCCTTATTCCTGATTCACCAAAACTTGCTCGGACTAATTTCCTCACTACAAACCCAACCTAAAAATATCCGCATAAATAGAATTTTCCTCAACCATTCTCCCCGCATCCGGCGAATCGTAAACCACTAACAGCGAATTCTGCCCACCCAAATACGGAAACAGCGACAACCCCTCAGCATTGTCCGCCCCCACCTTAAAAGGCAAGTCAAACAATACCTCCAAATCTCCCCCATTTTGCCCAGTAATACTGTCGCCCGATCGCCCTAAAATTCCCTTTAACCGACACACCCTCATCTCTCCAGATAACGTCATCGTCGGCCCGGCTAAAACAATCAAATCTTCCCCATTCCAGCACAATTCTCGCACCCCCAAACCGTTCAAATCAACAAAATGTTTCTTGTACAATTTCCCTCCTTCCCCAATCGCCTTAAGCCTTAAAACTCCCGCTTGGGCCTCTTCAACTTCTATCTCTAAAATTATCGCCCAACCCCGCAGTACCGGCCCCCGCAAACCGAGCAAAATGCGATCGCCCCGCACCGCCAACCCTTCAATATCAAAGCCATTTTCTTTACTCGGAATCGGCACAGATAAATATAGACCGAGGTGGGTGTCATCTTTGAGCGCGTCTGTCAGCAAATTGCCCGTTTCTGTCCGCTGAAGGCATCCCACTTTCTGTTCCCTTTGATTGTCTGAATGGGAAATTGACTCGCACAAAATCCCGTCTTTCATAGGAATGCGCGCCAGTAAATAACGGTTGACATCTGTCTCGATTTCTGCTAATCTTTTAAGGTCTTTCTCTGCGTCTTTGCCTTTAGCTTTGTTGCGTTTTGTGCTGTGAGAACCGACCAGCCAAAGATAATCGCTGCTGAAATCAATTCCTTCAAGATCGATTTCGGATTTTCCAGGTAGATCGATAAAATCTGCGATCGCAAATCTTTGATGTTCTCCAAAAATATGAGGCGCGACAGGCGACAAACGCTCGATCGAAGTCGTTTCATCTGAACCCAGCCACAAATTGCCGTCGGGACTTAAAACAACAGCGGATAAGTCTGTAATAATATCAGCCGCTTCGCTGTTGAATTGCAGCAGCAGCCGACCTAGCAAAAAAGATTCTGGCATAATTATTAGCACCTAAACTATTCTTAGGGTAAGTCATTATAGCTAAATCTGCTTGAAACTCATAGGTTGCACCATTCTCAATCAGGCTTTTATGGGCGGGCTAAAAGCCCAACTCCTACTCCCCACAAGAAAGAAAATTCATCAGTTGTGGAACAGACCGGAAAGCCTGTTCATAACAGAGGTGCAAGATGGGAGTTAAAACCCATTGAAAACTAAAACAGAAAACAAAAACAAATATCCTCCTCAAGCCTCATAGCGAGAACTTCCATTTTGAGATAAGGATTTTTAACCCCTGGCGGGCCAAACCGCAGTCGGCGGTGATAATTCCGCAAACCGAACCTCCACAGACGGATAACACCCTAATTGAAGCATTAACATCGCCGTTACGTTTCGTTACGATAAGGAGACAGAGAGAAAAACCTCTCATTCGTAAAATCAGAGGTAGCCATTATGAACGGTACATTTCGCGTCGGCAACCTGTTTGGGATTCCCTTCTTTGTCAACGCATCTTGGTTTTTAGTTCTGGGTTTAGTAACCTGGCAGTACGGCGGCGCACTAGCTGCCCTGTTTCCCACATTGGGCCCCGTAGCGCCCTGGATGCTGGGATTATTGACAGCGTTACTGTTATTTGCTTCGGTCTTAGCCCACGAATTAGGACACAGTTGGGTAGCCATGAAACAGGGCATTGGCGTGAAATCAATTTCGCTATTTCTGTTTGGCGGACTAGCTAATTTAGAAAGAGAATCTAAAACCCCCGCAGAAGCATTTTGGGTAGCCATTGCCGGCCCGTTGGTCAGCTTATTGTTATCCGGTTTGTTAACAGCGATCGGCATCGGTGCTGGTCTCACAGGCCCCGCAGCCGCCATCGTCGGACTTTTAGCTTCGATCAACTTAGTTTTAGCCTTATTTAACTTAATTCCCGGTTTGCCCCTCGACGGCGGCAACATCCTCAAAGCGATCGTCTGGAAAATTACTGGCAACCCTTACAAAGGTGTAATTTTTGCTAGCCGCGTCGGTCAAATAATTGGTTGGATTGCCATTGCTACAGGCATCTTCGGCAATATTTGGAATCTAGTAATCGGTTGGTTCTTACTGCAAAATGCCGGTCAATCTGCCCAATATGCCACAGTCCAAAATCAACTGGCAGGCCTGACAGCTGCAGATGCTGTGACCCCCGAAAGTCCGATCGTCTCCCAAGACTTGTCCCTCAGAGAATTTGCCAACAATTACGTTATCGGTAGCGCTCATACCTGGCGCAGATTCCTGGCAACAGATGATGCCGGACAATTGGTAGGGGCGATTGACCTTGACGACCTCAAAACCATTCCTACCGGAACCTGGCCCCAAGTTGTAGTTAAAGAACTCCTCAAGCCGATCGAATTTTCCACAACCGTCAAACCAGAATTATCCCTCCTCGAAGTAGTCACCCTTCTGGAACAACTCAAAGTACAAGAACTCCCCGTCATTCGCGAAAACGGTGTACTCGTCGGACTTGTAGAAAAATCGGAAATTGCCCGCCTGCTACAAAGACGAGCAGAAGCTAACCCTGCTTAATCTCCTCAGATACTTGACAAATAAGAGTTAACCCCCTCGATTTCCCTTACCAAAAGGGCGATCGGGGGGGTTAACAATAGCTTCAAAAAAGTCACACTCAAACACAAATAGTCCTGCACGCAACTGTCACAATAGTTAAAGATTTTTTGAGGTATGTTGTTGCGTCCCGGACTGACTAAGGATCGCGAATTAAATAACTTACAAATTTAATTGTTATTGTGGAGGTTATTTAATTCTCATTCCTAAATTATTAGCTGCCCATCAAAAATGATAATTATTATATAGCCTTTCTCAACTTTCGTGAAATACGCGGGCGAACAATTCCATATCTATTGCCAATAGCCTGAATATATTGAAATTATCTGCGTTAATCTGTGTTCATCTGCCTTAATCTGCGGTTTGTCTATCAATCAAAAATTTAGGCACTCTTGTCTACTGATTACCTGACAATTCTCAACCGTACCGCACTGTTACTGATCAAGGCTGTATAAGTTAATCTTCCGCGCACCCTACAGCTCAATTTCATCAATCAAATCTAGTATTTTTTGATAATCAAAATTATATAGATGATTCATCATAACTTCCGCAACAACATCATTATCTCTGCCGATTTCCTCAATAGTTGTGGCAATCAAGTCGAAGTCAGCCTCACGGACTGCCTGTTTTAGATTGCTCGTCCATTCTGGGGAAACTTTCGGCTTGGAATCCAGCGTAAATATTGCAGCACTATCAGATATTTTTTCTTGTACCATACTTGAACTTTGCGATAAATCATTGACTTCAACATATTTATTGATGACTTCACCAGCACCCGCTGCGGTAACAACTTGAATGTCAAACTTGAAGACTGTACCGTCTCCCACTTCGCTTTCGACAGTAATCTCGCCCCCCATTAATCTTATGAACTCGTGGCTGATGTTTAATCCTAAACCCGTACCTGTTTGAACTTTCTTTTCTGATGAAGTTTGCACCAATAATTCAAATATGCTTTCTAATCGTTCCGGGGGAATACCAACTCCTGTATCGGATATTTCAAAGCAAATAAAAACAGTTTTTTGAGAGTCTCCTATATTAACAAAATCGTTTGTTATAGGCTTAATTATTCCTAATTGCTTTTGCCATACTGTGACTAAAACCGAACCAAATTGGGTAAATTTAATCGCATTATCTAAGAGATTAATCAGCACTTTTCGCAACTTAATTTCATCAGTTTGCACGTATTGGGGTACATAGGAAGAGCAGTCAATAATTAATTGCAATCCTTTATTTGTCGCCGGAAGCTGAAACATATTTTGCACGTCCCCCAGCAAGCGGTACAAGTCAAAAATTTTGGCGTTGAGTGTCATGCGCCCAGCTTCAATTTTAGATAAGTCTAAGACTTGATTGATCAGTTGAAGCAGGTGCTCTCCGCTGCGGCGAATAATTGTGATATTTTCTTTTTCCGGCAAAGTTAAATTAGGGCTGGGTTCCATTAATTGAGCGAAGCCGAGAATGGCGTTGAGGGGGGTTCGCAATTCGTGGCTCATGTTGGCGAGAAAGAGGCTTTTAGTTTTGTTGGCCGCTTCTGCGGCTTCTTTGGCTTGTTGGAGTTCTTGTTCTGCTTGTTTGCGATCGCTCGTATCAATGATTATGCCGTGCCAGACAATATCTCCATTTTCGCGCAATTCTGGTCGAGAATAACCTTGCAGCCATTTGAGTTTTCCCGATGCTGTCACAATCCGCCACTCGTGGGAAAATGGTTCTAGATCGGTGGCACTTTTGACAAGTGCCTCGAAGTAACTGGAGCGATCGTCCGGGTGGATTTGTTCGTAGAATAAAGCAGAGTTGTTCTGGATTTCCTCCGGCTCTAATTCTTGAATTTCTCGGCACAGAGGACTGATATACTCGATATTGGCTGAGCCGTCGGGATGCTGCACTAATATGTAAAGTTCTCCGGGAACAGTGTTCGCTAATTTGTGAAACAGAGCTTCGCTTTTTTGCAAGGCTAATTGTGCTTGTTTGCGATCGCCAATATCAATCCCAAATCCAAACAAGAAATCCAGGCGGCCACCTTCGTCGAGCACCGGTGTGCCGTGCCACTCGACTAACAAAGTCCGATCGTCCGAAGTGAGAATGCGATGTTCGTTAACCGTTTGCTCCCGCGCTGTTACGCCCGTAAAAATCGAATGTAACCCGGCTCGATCGCTTGGCGGTACGAATGTAGCTAAGTAATCTTTACCTGCAACTTCTGTGGCAGTATAGCCCACAGCTTCCAGCATACTGTTATTCGCCAGCAGGATTTTACCCTCAGAGTCGATCGCCACAAAAAAAATCGGAGAATTTTCGATAATCTTTAAGTTAAAGTCGCGCTCTTGACGGATAATTTTTTCAGCTTGCTTGCGCTCCTCAATTTCGAGCTGCAAGCGGGCATTGATCGAGGCTAGCTCGATCGTGCGATCGACTACTTCAATCTCTAGGGTACGGTTGTAGTCAGCCAATATTTGCTCTGCGTGTTTGCGAGCCGTAATATCTTTAAAAACAGTCAGAACATAAAGGATATTCCCCCCACCGTCAAACACCGGCAACGCTCGCACTTCCAAACGAATATTTTTCCCGTCTCGGCGAATTTCCATATCTTCAACAATCACCTCCAAGCCACTCAACGCGCGCACAAACGGCATTTGCTCGGCCGGGTACAGTTGATTAGTGGCTGCTATATAAATTTGATAAGCTTCTGCTAGCTCTTGTGCGGTGGCATCGGGCATTTCTCCCCTGCCCAATATTTGCTCTCCCGCCGAATTCATGAAAATAACTGCGCCTCCCGGAGTCATCGCCGAGACTCCAACAGGCAAATTTTCTACCAGTTGGGCAAATTTTTCTTCACTTTCTGCCAAAGCTTGAAAAGACTGTTTCAGTTGAGCTGCCATCTCGTTGAAAGACTGCGCTAATTCGCCGACTTCCTCAAGCCTACTGACACTAACAGCGCGATCGAACTTTCTCGCGGCAATATCTTTAGCTGCTTCGTTGAGCCGCAGCAGTGGCAGCGTTACCCACCTAGCTGTCAGCACTCCAGCAATTGTCGATAGCAGTAGCGCCACCAAACAAAGTAAAATTGTAGTGCGCGTATTTTTGTTAATTTGCCCCATGAAATCGGATTGGGGAACTGCGATCGCAATCAGCCAGTTCAAACCGTAAACATCAGAAAACGGCAGCACTTCCACAAAATATTCCTGCCCGTCTTGGCTAAATTTCAGTTGCTGCCGCTGCTTAATGTCGCCAAAGCCCTCGAAGTGTTCATACAAATATTTAGCTGCGGTGCGAATGACAGGAGTTTGGCTGTCTAAAACATTCACCCGCTGCTGTTGCTGCTTTCTCGGCATCTTTCTAAAGGGTGATTCTTGACTAGAACTGGCAACCAGCAAGCCCGATCGTTCGATCGCAAAAATTTGTCCCGTTTTGCTAAACTTGATGCGATGGAGATATTGCTGAAGTTCCAAGAGCGAAAAGTGTACTGCACTAACTCCCAGCAATTTACCCTTTCGATCGCGAATCGGTTGGCTGGCAGCAATAAAAACAGTCCCAGGACTAAAACCTTGATAAATGCTCGTCCAAATCGGCTTGTTAGCTGCGACAGCTTCTTTGTACCAGGGCCGGAGGCGGGCATCGTAGACTCCGGGTTCTACCTTTAATTTAGCGGTGCGAGTTCCTAGGCCATCTGTAGCGTAGTATATGCTCTGAGACTTGCTAGACTTGTTCGCCACGACAATTTGCAAGCTGTTATCCGTGGGGTTGCGCCAAATGCCGAGATATTCTCCTGATTTTTCAGCACCGAAGGATATCCATTGAATGCTTTTAAACGATCGCATTTGCAGCCACAGGAACTTCTCTCCCCGAGGCTGCGGCTTTTCTAACTGTAAATTTAATTCACCGCGCTCGATCGCTTCAGCGTTAAGTTGATTTACCCACTGGGTATGTTCAAAAAAAGAAATCAGCTTTTCTTCTACTCTCTTTCCCGTCTCCGCGATCAAGTTCTGGGCGAGCTCTTCGACTGCTTTGTCTCCGTTGCGAAATGACAGATACCCGACAATCCCGACTGCTGCGACGATTTGCAGCACAAAAGAGGCCACTAGAAGGTGACGCAGGGAGATTTTTGTTTGGTGTTGAGAAGTTTTACTGGCGAATCGGGGCAACGGCATAGGCTGATGACTAATTGCTCCCTAACACTTTAACTGTTCCAGCCTGTAATTTCACTTACGGGGGATCGAGGTGTTTCCTTGACCTCCAAACCCCTCCCACACAGACACAAATCAGGAGCAAGCACGAGACTTATACAATTTTAGATTTTAGATTTTAAATTTTAGGTTAAATAATTGGGAATTAATGATTAAGCTCGTGCTTTCGAGCTTGGGTACAGTTGCATTCTTTTTTTCAACTCGTATGACGCACTGTTAGCTGAGAATACCTCAGCCATTTTCTTGCTTTGGTGGATTTCCTAGCTCAACCAAACCTAATTCTTCCTTCAAACCTCTTCAGTTCATCAAATACATCCGTTAAATCCCGTACACAATTGGCAGCAGAACATCCATCAATTACATCCGTTAAACCCCGTACACAATTGGTGGCAGAACTTCTCTTTAACAGCTACGCGGAAAATCCCCCGCTTGTCCACACGGATATAGCGAGGGGCGAGAATAGGTATTCTCGGAAAATATAAAGTAGTGGCAGTGGCTTTTGTCCAGCCATTGCCATCTATAGAAGCCATACTGTTTTAGGCTCACAGAAAGATTTCCGAGCCAATTCTCTGCTTGCAGTCAATGCTTGAAGCCAAACCAACCAGTTCAAGCAAGAAGTCAAAGCAAGTCGTAAAAGCCTAGGATTCTTCTTCTTCTCTATCGATTTGGCGCAGGTGAATGTGCTTGCGTCCCAGAGAGATTTCAAATTCATCTCCCGGCTGGAGTTCCATCTGTTTGGTGTAGGCAGCTCCAATCAGTAAGTTGCCGTTAGATTGAACGCTAATCCGATAGCTGGCAGAGCGTCCGCCGCGTCCATTGCCGTTTTGCTTCCCGTCTAGCTGAATGCCTTCTGCATCAATCAGCGCATTCAGGAATTTCATCATGTTGACCCGTTCTACGCCGTTCTTAGTAACGGTGTAGTAGCCACAGGCTCTAGCTTTTTCTTCCTTGGTAAGGTTCTCTAGGTCTTTGACCTTTTTGATCAGATCTTCGCCTTCAAGGGGTTCGATATTTTTCTTTTTAGCCATTTACTGAGTCCTGAAATATTCAACTGGTGTACGGATTTTTTCTCGGTTGGTTTTTGGTTTGACCAAGAAACTTTAGCTTTATAGCTGGTCGTAAAACCATATTACACCGATCGGCTCAATTGTTAACCACTATTATCTAAATATTTTTAACAACCTGTAGTCTTTCTTGAGGAGTAGCTGCAGCCGGTGCGAGCAATCTCTAAACTCGGTAGCATAAGCTATCAGCTATCAGCTAGCTGAATATTTGCCCCGCTCTTAAAATCCCATGAAGTTAACTACACGCGGACACTACAGTGTCAAAGCATTACTGGATCTAAGTTTGCAACCTCGCTATGGCCCGACATCGGTGAAATCGATAGCGAAGCGACAGGAGTTACCCGCTCCGTATCTAGAAAAATTGCTGATTGAAATGCGACGAGCCGGTTTAGTCCAATCTGTTCGGGGTGCCCAAGGAGGATATCAATTAGCCCGCCAGCCAGCTCAAATCTCTTTAGGACAAATCTTAGAGGCTGTAGGTGAAACTATTGAACCTTTACCTCGACATTTTCCCGACGCGACGCAAGCAGAGGACTGGGTAACATTCAGTTTGTGGAACCGATTGCACAAAAAACTTGCCGAAGCGCTGTACAGTATTTCCCTCGAAGACTTATACTATGATGTCCGCAGTTGGCAAGCGGCTCTTGGGGAAGAAACTAGCTTTATCATTTAAATGGTAAGTTCATTCATTCGATCGCCAGCAATCACACATGGACGCAACACTTGTTACTTACTTTGGGGGCTGTCACTGCGGAGCTGTCCGCTTCCGTGTCGCCGTTGACAAACACGAAGCATCAGATTGCAACTGCTCTATCTGCAAAAAGAAGGGATTTTTGCACCTCATTGTGCCGCCGGAACGTTTTACCTTGCTCAGTGGCCAAGATGTTTTGACCACCTATACATTTAATACAGGAACTGCTCAACATAGTTTCTGCGGAATTTGCGGCATTCACTCGTTCTATCGCCCCCGATCGCATCCCGATCAATTCGATGTCAACGTCCGCTGTCTTGACGGCGATGCCATCAAACACTTTGAGATTCTACCCTTTGACGGTGTTAATTGGGAGGAGAACGTACACTTGCTCCGCGACGAAAGTAATCTCAGCAGTTAAAATTGCTGCTAAAAAATTAAAGTGCCCAAAGGTAGCAGCACTTAAAACCTGCCCTACCCTGACGCTCGATCCTGGCCGGATGGACTATCAAGTTTGACAAAATATATAATGATGCCGCATGAATTTCCTGTTTTGATTTTAGCTGCGGTGTTGGATTATTCGATCGGCGATCCTTGGGGTTGGCCACATCCCGTGCAAGCGATGGGTTGGGCGATCGACCGCTATACTCGACTTGTCTTTAATATATGGAATAATCCCGCAGGCAAAATGCCTGAAGCAGCGGATCGTCCCGCTGGCGATCAGCACAAACAGCAGCTACGATGTGCTGGTACAATACTAGCGATCGGGCTGATTGTAGGCAGTTATACTGTCAGTTGGTCGATCGTCCAAGCTGCTAGTTGGGTGCATCCTCTTTTAGGTATTGCCATACAAACCATTTTGCTGGCAAGCTGTTTTGCAGGTCGCAGTTTGAGGGCGGCTGCGGAGGACGTGCTAGCACCTTTAAATGTTGGAGATTTAGTCAAGGCGCGAGAAAGGTTGAGCCTTTACGTCGGCAGGGATACCGAAAACTTATCCGAGCCAGAAATTCTGCGAGCATTGTTAGAAACTGTAACAGAGAATGCAGTCGATGGCGTGACAGCACCGCTATTTTATGCCTTACTTGGGTTCGCTCTGCCGCATCTATTATTAAGTGTTACCGGTTCGCGGATCGATCCTAACTCGATGTGGGCGAGTGCTATAGTCCCCTTGGCGATCGCTTACAAAGCAGCCAGCACATTAGATTCTACGATCGGCTACAAAGAAGCGCCATACACAGATTTAGGATGGTTTAGCGCCAAACTAGAAGACGTGCTGACGTGGATTCCTTGCCGGCTAACAGTGATTACTTTAGCCCTTATATCTGGCAAACCGATTTACATTTGGCAGATTTGTCAGAGAGATGCTGTTAAAGATGCCAGCCCCAATTCCGGTTGGAGCGAGTGCGTTTACGCCGCCATCTTGGGAATACAACTAGGAGGTACTAATTCCTATCGCGGAGTTATCAAACACAAACCGCTGTTAGGCGAGCCGGTTCACCCTATCACAGCGCCGCTAATTTGCCAAGCATTGCAATTAACTCGGTATTGCTTTCTGATTTGGTTGGGACTATCATTGCTTTTTTATACCTTATTAGGTTTGAGCCGCTAACTGATGACCTCAGCCGAACAGTCCAGGAGGCATAAATAACTTATTTCTGTGATTGTTCGTCCTCGGCTAAGCAATCGCAGCATCTGCTTTTCATCCGTTCGGGGTAAGTCCTGCAGAAGACAGAGATCCGCCACCGACAGCAGCAAAAAAAGTTTTGACTTGAGTTCAAACCCCCAGATTCATCTGTCAAGTCAATCTCAAATCTCAAATCTCAAATCTCAAATTGTTCGATATGCCAACAGCCAACAATTAGCTCGCAGCAACCCATGACTAAAATCATCCAAATTTTATCCCCTGATGAAGTGAGGCGCACTCTCACCCGCGTCGCTTCCCAGATTGTCGAAAAATCAGGGAATCCCTCGGAGTTAGTGCTGTTGGGGATTCATAGTAGAGGAGTGCCTTTAGCTCAAATTTTGGCAGATCAAATTGAAGTTCTCGAACAAGTCAAAGTACCCGTGGGAGCTTTAGATATTACCTTTTACCGAGATGACTTGGATCGAGTTGCGATGCGGACACCGGCTAAAACAGAAATTCCTTTCGATTTGACGGGCAAAACTGTGGTGTTGGTAGATGACGTTATATATAAAGGCAGAACGAGTAGAGCGGCTTTGAATGCGGTCAACGATTACGGGCGGCCGGAGAAAATTTGGTTAGCGGTATTAGTCGATCGCGGTCACCGAGAAGTACCGATTCAGCCAGATTTTACGGGTAAAAAATTGCCGACTGCAAAGGAAGAACAAGTTAAGGTTTACGTTCAAGAGCTCGACGGGCGCGACGGAGTGGAGTTAATTAAGGGTTGATACGATTTTAGATTTTAGATTTGAGATTTTAGATTGGGCATAACTGACTGTTAAACAAAGTGCAGCTAAATAAACTAAGTAGGGTGTGCTGTCAGTAGCGCGTCAAACCACTTTTTGCGTCCATCACTGAGCAAAATACTTCGTTTCCGCCCGCTGACAACGCAAAAAACCAGCTTTCTCCAAGAATGGAGGCTTGGGTAAGCAAGCCTCTAGGAAGAAACCTGGTTTTTCGCCGGCGCGCGGAGCGTCGTGATTTATTGAAAATCGGCAGTGCAGGAGTTGAACCTGCCTGGGGCGAATTATGAGTTCGCTGCCTAAACCGCTCGGCCAACTGCCGTTAAATCGATTTATTTGATCTAACTGAAAATGAAGTATAACATAATTTCCCAGTCCGTGCTAGAACTAGAGAACAAAAATCAAAATCTTTAGATCTGCTGAGTCCCGATCGCCTGTTAGCCAATGTGCTGGAGCCGATCGACCGGACAAAGCAGTTTCTAGGGCTCGGCATAAACTTATAGGCAATGGCAGTGAATTCGACGGTAGTGCTGACTCTAATTCTGCTCGCTCTAATGTTTGGAGCAGGCGTGACGAGTTCTGTTTGGGGATTTACTATAGGTCGCGAAGCCTTGCAAGGAACGACTCAACCCGATGTTCGTCCCAGCAACAATGCTGGCAGCGGCAAGCCGGGAACTGTGGCTAGCAAAGACCAAGTGAGCATTTTGAAAGAAAAAGACATTCTCACAACCGTCAAAGCACGGGTAGAAGGTCGCGATCCAGAAAAAACAACGGCCGGGGCAAATACTAAAACAGAGAAGGCAAGCTCTAAACCAGCCGCGGCCAAAAAACCGGCCGCACAAAATGCCAGCGCCAAGTTTCCCCTCAACAGTCGCGACGGGGGAATAACCCTGGAAGTGAGCGCGGCCAGTCAGCGCAACAATTCCATGCTGCTAGACGTGAGCATGAAAAATGAAGGCTCGCAAGCTGTGAGGTTTCTCTACAGTTTCTTGAACGTCACTGACGATCGCGGCCGGGCCCTGAGCGCGACTGCCGAGGATTTGCCGTCGGAACTGCCCCCCAACGGGCAGGTGTTTTACGGTACGGTGAGTATTCCCACAGCTTTGCTGGAAAATGCTAAAGAAGTTTCGCTGACGCTGACAGATTATCCAGGTCAAAAACTTCAGTTGCAAATATCTGGCATTCCAGTGGCGAAGTAAAATAAAAGAAGACCAAACCTGCAGAGGGATTCTCAGGTTTGATCGAGAAAGTTTTTTTAGGGAGCATTGTGTCACTTTTAGGGGCGAGAGTGCAGGAGATATCTGATTTACCCGCGATGAGTTCGACAGAGGTGCTGTCGCGGTTGCTGTCAGTGCTGTTGCTGATTGCGATTAATGCTTTTTTTGTGGCGGCTGAGTTTTCGATGGTGACGGTACGCCGATCGCGCATCAATCAGTTAGTGGAAGCTGGCGACGTTGCAGCTTTAACTGTGCAATCTTTGCAGAAAAGTATCGAGCGATTGCTCTCGACAATGCAGTTGGGAATCACTCTTTCTAGTTTAGCTCTCGGCTGGATTGGGGAAAGTACGATCGCCGTGCTAGTCCGAATGTCGATCGGCTATTTGCCGCTGCCAATTTACATCAAGTCGGCGATCGCCCATTCTTTTAGCATATCAATAGTAACTTTTTTGTTGCTAGCTTACCTGCAAATCGTACTGGGCGAACTCTTTCCCAAATCTGTAGCCTTACTGTATTCCGAACAGCTAGCGAGAACTTTAGGGCCTCCGAGTTTATTGATTGCCCGTGTGTTCAAGCCCTTTGTGTCCTTTCTCAATCAATCTACTCGATCGCTCTTGCGGTTTGCGGGCATCGAATACGATCTAAGGCATCGCCCGGTTACTCCCGAAGAACTGCAATTAATTATAGCTACTTCCAGCGAATCCAGCGGTTTGGAAGCAGAAAAGCGAGAATTGCTCAACAACGTGTTTGAATTTGGCGAAGTTTGGGTAGAAGAAGTAATGGTGCCGAGGCCTAGCATTGTCGCACTTCCCAAGACAGCAACCTTTCAAACTTTGCTCGACGAAATGGCGATTTCTCACCATTCCCGCTATCCCGTGACGGGAGATTCTTTAGACGACATTATCGGCATTATTGGCTTCAAACAACTTGCAAAACCCCTAGCTGAAGGTTTGCTATCTCCCGACACGCCAATTTTACCTTGGATGGATTCGGTGAGGTTTGTGCCGGAGATGATGCTGCTGGGCGAACTGCTGCCTTTGATGCAGAGCTCGTCGGAAGAAATTGCGATCGTAGTCGATGAATTTGGTGGCATTTCCGGGTTAGTTACATTGCGGGATTTGATAGCCGAAATTATCGGCCGCAGCTACGAGTCGCCCGACAGCAAAGAAATTGCTTTGCAAGTATTGGACGATCGCACTTATTTAGTGCAAGCGCAGTTAAATTTAGATGATGTGAATCAAATATTGAATTTGGATTTGCCAGTAACTGACGAATATCAGACAATCGGAGGTTTTTTGAGCTATCAGTTGCAAAGAATGCCTGCTGTGGGGGAAGTTTGGCGCGGCGACAATGTGGAACTTACGGTTGTTTCTGTGTCCGGGCCGCGGTTGGATCAACTTCAAATTCATTTGTTGCAAGGGGCGGCGGGCGATCGCACTTTAGATGAAGTTGCAGCAGCCGATGAGGAAGTTGTGGGGAAAGGGCGAAAGAATAGCGGGTTGAGTAGTGTGGGAAAATTTTCTCATTAAGATTTTGATGAAAAGGGCGATCAAAATAGCGCAACTTTTTATACCAAATCTGAGTTAGCAACCCCGTTTATTCTTTAGTCTCTTAGAGAGAAACGAGAGTTTAGGGAGAAGCAATTTCAACCGCAGGCTCGGAATACTGTTTAAGCGTAAGGCACGGGATCTTTTAACCCCAATTCCGCAAAAGCCGCCAGCCGCAGCCGACAAGAATCGCAAACGCCGCAGGCATTTTCTCCGCCTGCGTAGCAAGACCAAGTTTGCTCCCAAGGTACTCCTAATTGGTTGCCTAATTGAATAATTTCTGTCTTTTTAAGTTCAATCAAAGGTGTGATAATATTAATAGCATTTCCTTCTCTGCCCTGCTTTGTTCCTAACCGAAATACTTCCTGCATGGCTTGGATGTAATCGAGGCGACAGTCGGGATAGCCGGAATAGTCTAAAGCGTTGACGCCGATGTAAATGCGATCGGCTTCTAGAGTTTCTGCGTAGGCGAGGGCAAAACTGAGAAAGATCGTATTTCTAGCAGGAACGTAGGTAATTGGGATGTTTTGAGACATTTCTGCAAGATTGCGATCGATCGGCAATTCCATCTCATTATCCGTCAATGCCGAACCGCCCCAAAGCGTCAGGTCAAAGTTTACTATCTGATGTGCCTTAACGCCTGCAGCAAGTGCGATCGTCCTTGCTGATTCCAACTCCCGCCGATGTCTTTGCTTGTAGTCAAAGGAAATAGCGTAACACTCGCAGCCGTCGGCTTTGGCTTGATACAAAACAGTTGAGGAATCTAGCCCTCCCGACAATAAAATAACTGCTTTCACTTAAAACATCCTGAATAAAATTAGCTTTTATATTTATATCAAATTAGTCGCTAATTGACAATAATAATAGTTGTGTATAACATCTAAATGTAGCTTAGGCACTGCACAGCTTACCTACAAATTAACTGGTTCCTAGGCTCTGCCTAGGAACCGAGATCTAGAGGCTCTGCCTCGCATTACGGTCAGGAAAAGTGGAGGCAGAGCCTCCAGATTATACGTTACCAGGCAGAGCCTAGTAACGAGTACAAAGAAAATTCGTCTTTTGTGGAACAGGCATCTTGCCTGTTCTTGATATTGGTGCAAAATGTCAGATTTAAATTCGTAACAAGTCATCTAGTTCGCGGTAATCGGGCAAAGTTGTATCAATTTTAACGCCCTGTCGCAAAACTTTGCGATCGCCTTGCGGTCTAGATAACAATTCGCTGAAATTCCGCGCCTTAAACAAAATCAAATCAGCAGGTAAACCCACTGCAATTCGTCCTAAATTCGGCAATCCCATTAAATCGGCTGGAGTCTTTGTAACAGCACAGGGCCAGTCTCCATAGGGCCTATCTAAATGAGCGATGCGGACTGCCATATTAAAAACTTCCAAAACATCATGGTCGCCAAATCCGTAAAACGGATCGCGACAATTGTCGCTAGCAACTGCAACGGGAATTCCTGCTGCTTTGAGTTCGTGCAGCAGTGTCACTCCCCGCCAGCGCGGTGTATGCTGAGATTCTCGGTCTTGCAGGTAAAGGTTGCACATCGGCAAGCTGACAATGCCAATATTTGCTTCCTTGACTAATTCCAGAGTTTCTGTTACTAAATCAGACGGTTGTACGGCTAAACTACAGCAGTGTCCGCCGATTATTTGACCCCCAAATTCATGGCGGATGGCGGTTTTTGCGACTTCCCGCAATGTTACTGAATCTGGATCGTCGTTTTCGTCGGTGTGGAAGTCGAGGTTTAAATTTCGTTCTTTGGCTAAGGCAAAAACTCGATCGAGTTGTTTGTCTAAGTCGGGGTTCATGTAGGCGACGCCGCCGAGAATGCCGCCGATTTGGGCAATGCGATCGGCTAGTTTTTCGCCTGCGGGTGTCAGGTAATAGTCGAGGGAAACCAAGGAAGCTGCTTGCAAGATCAGCCGATCGCCCCATTCGGCTTGCAGCGCTTCAAATACTTCTAAACTAACGGTTCCCTGTTCCCCGGCGCTGTCGATGTGAGTGCGGATGGCCTTGGTTCCGTGGGCGTAGCTGCACTTGAGGCCGAACTGCATCCGCCGGTAAACATCCTCTGCATTCCAGTTTTTTTGGGCATCAGCGCCTACCGCTTCGATCGCGCTGGCAAAAGTTCCATCGGGATTGGGCGATCGTTCCCAAATGTGGCCTTTGTCTAAATGGGTGTGCATATCCACAAAACAAGGCCAGATTAAGCCCCCCTGCAAATCTACAACCGGGATATTTTCAGAGGAGGATACAGGTTTTGTAGCTGCTGGGATGATTTGGGCGATCGTACCCGCTGCAATTTCGATATCCACCGCACATAAATTGTTCTCACTCCCCGTTGTCGCCACAGTAGAAGCTGAGGGCGCGATCGATTTCATCTCTAGAAGAGACGCGGGTACGCGACCATTTTTGAGCAAATAATTAGATGTACTTGGCAACATTAATTTTGTGAGTTAGTATTTTGTGGATAATTACTGGCTACCAGTTGTAACTATAACAAGCCTTGCAGGAATTGTGAATATCTCTCTTTTCCTCTTTCTCTCTTTTCTAGATTCTCTACGCCCTCTGCGCCCTCTGCGGTTAGTTAAACAAATATCATGCAGAAAGAAAATATAAAGGCTAGAGAAACTTGGATTAAATAGGTAGCTTTGCTGTTGGTACTTACGCCCTAATCACTGAAGCACTTATGCAAAATTTTTATATTTTCAGGACAGCGCGAAAATCAGCGTCACGAGTTTGGCTATGCCGGATACTTCCACAGCCTGAATCCTTTTGCTATCATAAATCACTGCTTCAAATTGCAATTTCACTTTCAATTAACAGCAGCATCCATAGCAATATCCCAAAAAAACTGTGTCAAAACCCAAGCATATAGTTTTAACATCCCATCCCGACAGATCTGGCACAAAACCTCATCCCATTTACTGGGGAGAAATCGATCCGCTAAAACGGGGGCCTGTGATTGGCAGCCTCACCAAATCGTCTCACCGGAATGCGATCGGCACTCATTCGGGTTCCTACTCTGTTTATCGCGCGCTAGCAGTGGCTTCCGGGGCTCTCCAAGCAGATCACCGCCCCGATTTTACCAACACCTCTCCGGCCGCACATATCGGGCCGCACCCGAGTTGGGGCGATCACAATTTGATTGTTTCTCTCGATCCCTTTGGGGGTTTAGTCAGCGAAGTTTATACTTCATTTATCCAGCAGGGATATGATATTCGCCCGACAATTGCGGTCACTAAAGCTCACATTAATATGCCGGAATTGCAAGATGCTATCGCTAAGGGGCGAGTGCAAATTGATGGCAAAATAGTCAAAGCAGGTGGCAATTTAGCAGTAACTAAAATTGCGATCGACCCGGTTTGGTATTTGCCGGGAATTGCTCGGCGGATTGGGGTTCAAGAAAGCGTCCTCCGCCGTGTCCTGTTCGAGCAAACAGGCGGAATGTTCTCGGATTTAGTGACGCGGCCAGACTTACACGTTTTCTTGCCACCAATTGGCGGAACTACGGTTTATATTATTGGCGATGTCGCGAATATTTCTGACCCGGATAAGCAGTTGGCGGTACGGGTACATGATGAATGCAACGGTTCTGATGTCTTCAGTTCCGATATCTGCACTTGTCGCCCTTATTTGGTACACGGGATGGAAATTTGCATCCAAACGGCACAATCAGGCGGTTCTGGGGTAATAGTTTACTTCCGCAAGGAAGGGAGAGCTTTGGGGGAAGTGACTAAGTTTTTGGTGTACAATGCCAGAAAACGGCAGGAAGGCGGCGATCGCGCTGATGCCTATTTTACGCGCACTGAATGTGTTGCGGGAGTTCAAGATATGCGGTTTCAAGAACTAATGCCAGACGTGCTGCACTGGTTGGGGATCTCTCGAATTGACAGTTTAGTTTCTATGAGCGATATGAAATACAATGCGATTATCAATTCTGGCATTCAGGTAATCGATCGCATCCCCATTCCAGAAGATTGGATTCCCGCAGACGCACAAGTCGAAATCGTCGCCAAAAAAGCCGCCGGCTACTACACGCCAGACCCGGTGCCAGATGCTACAATTCTTGCAGAAGCGATCGGACGCGATTTAGGAGATTAAGAGGGCAAAGACGCGACCGATGGGATGCGAACAATCGCGTCTTTGCTAAATAAAATTTATTGCTGGTTTTTGATCAGTCAGGGTAGGTTATGGCTAATTTGCGTTCTAGTGTGATCGTAAAAACAGATATTTGCGGATATACCGCAAGAGTCAAAAAATTATCTCAGTCGGACTTGAGTAGTTTGTTAAACGAGCATAAAAATTTTGTTTCAGATATTAGCGCCAGAAATGAAGGCAGCGTAATTAAAGGGGAAGGTGATTCATTTTGGATAATTTTCCCCAGCGTCACAGCAGCGGCAGTAGCAGCCATAGAAATGCAGCAAGAATTGAGAGCGCAACAATCTAGCAAGGCGAACGACGAACGATTGGCTATTCGCGTGTCGATTACATTAGGAGATGTCTTGCATCAAGATAAAGATATCTTTGGCGATACGGTAAATTTAACAGCGCGCATAGAATCAGTAACTCCGCCGGATGAAATATATTTGTCCCAAGCAGCATGGTTGGCGCTCAACAAAGCAGAAGTGCAAACATCTTTTGTCAACGAGTTTTCTTTGAAAGGGATGAGCGAACCTGAAAAAGTCTACAAAGTTGACCAAAGTTATAAAACGCGAATTATCAAGAATCAAGCAATAATTAAAGCTGATTTGAGAGGTTTTATTGCTTATCAAGAATCTAATTCTATCAAAGATGTTGAATATTTGCTCACCAACTTTGATACTTTTGAAAAAACAATTTGCGAAGAATACGGCGGCACAATTCGGAGTATTGTTGGGGATTCGCATTTGTTGACTTTTCCGGAAGCTCACTCAGCCTTAGCGGCAATGGAAAGTCTGTGCGAGAATTGGAAACTTTTTATTAATGCCAATCAAATACCTTGTGGCTTGTCGGTGGGAGTTGCTAAGGGAAATCTATATATATTTAGGTCTTGTACTTACGGAAAAGATATTCACATAGCCGACAGGCTGGAAGATTTAAGTAAAATAGTATCTCCGGGAAAAGAAAAAAACTCGGTGATAGTTTCCGATCACATAAAACGCGAAGTCAGCGGGTCGAAGTGGGAATATAAGCTGATCAAAATCGATAAAAATGCGATTTTAGATAATCTTTTAGATTACAGTCAGTTTGACTTTTTTCAAGAAAACGATGTTTACCGCTGTTTAGTTGTATGAAGTTGCACAATATTGAACTTGAGACTGTAGAATATCTGAGAACGCCGGCTGCTATTCGCCAAAAGTGCGATCGGCTTTTTGATTTAGCCCGCCTAGACAAACTCCGCTACTTCCGCGTCGATTTATCCCAACTCGACAACGCAGCAAATTATGTAATTGATACAACGCGCCAACAGTATCCCGATTTTAACATTCCCTTTCACAGTCGCTGGCGACATTTTGAGGCCGGCAACTTGTCGCGACTCGCCGAATTGGATGCAGCTTTAGCGGAATTTGCACTCATAGAGCAAGCTAAGATCAAATTTGATTTAGCAATTATCAGCGTTTTGCTCGATGCCGGTGCTGGTGCAGATTGGCAGTATTGTGAACCTGGAACCGGACAGGTTTACCGCCGTTCTGAAGGGTTAGCAATAGCCAGCTTGCGGATGTTTTGTCAAGGTGTTTTTTCCAGCAATCCCGATTTTCGTTGGCAAGCGGATTATCGCGGACTTTCTCAATTAAAACTCGAAACCTTAGCTGCGGGATTTCAGGTAAGTCGAGACAATCCGCTAGTGGGTTTAACAGGCAGATTAGAATTATTGCAGCGTTTGGGAAAGGCGATTTGCCAACATCCATTATTATTTGGTAGCGCCAACCCGCGTCCCGGCAATTTGGCAAAATACTTGCTCGACAGTCGGGTTTCTGGAGTCAACACTGTAAAGGCTGCTGAAGTATTGAGCGCTGTTTTGACAGGTTTTGGGGAAATTTGGCCGGGAAGATATGCAATTGGTGGCGTTAATTTAGGCGATGTTTGGCGGCATCCGGCTTTAACAGGAGAAAATCTGGCAGATGAATTCGTGCCGTTTCACAAACTGTCGCAGTGGTTGACTTATTCGCTGTTGGAACCGCTGCAAGAACTCGGTTTAGAAGTCGCCGGATTGGATGAGTTAACGGGATTGCCGGAGTACCGCAACGGCGGTTTGTGTTTGGATATCGGGCTGCTGCGGGCAAAAGATTCGGCTATTTTTGAGCAGAGTTACTTGCCGGGTTCGGAAGTTATAGTAGAATGGCGATCGCTGACTGTGAATCTTTTAGATAAAATTGCAGCAGCTATTCGAGAAAAGCTGCATTTGAGTGCGACAGAATTGCCGCTGGTGAAGATTTTGCAAGGAGGAACTTGGGCGGCGGGGCGGAAAATTGCGGGCGAATTGAGGGCTGGTGGAGTGCCGCCAATTCTGATTGAAAGTGACGGCACTGTGTTTTAGAGGGAAGAAGGAAGAAGGAAGAGGGAAGTTCGGCAACGGATTCTATAACGGATGTCACGGATGCCAGGAAGAAGGAAAAGGGAAGAGGGAAGAAGCAAGAAGGAAGAGGGAAATTTATCCCCTCTTCCGACTTAAAATTCAAAATTCAAACCTGAGAACTATACCTCACACTACACTCCCAACAAGCTGCTTAGCGGCAAGTGCGATATTTGACGTGATAAACTAAACCGCGATGAGCCAAATCGAAGGAGTCAACGGTGGCCATGCCGGCACCGCGGGCTGTCATTGCAGCATTTACTCTCATATTTACACTGTCGCCGCAGCGAGACCAAACATTAGCTACAGTGGCTAAGCTATCTCGAACATTGTAGTTAGTTTCGCCGCTGAGATTCCGATTAAAAACTGGGCCGCGGGCTCCAGCGAAAAAGTATTCTGCTCGCAGGTTGCCTGTGGTTTTAGGAGCCACGTAGCCGCGGTAATCAGCATCGTAGATAGAAATTTGGTAGCCTTGGGGTACTTTGATGGGAATGCTCAGATTGCAGCTTTTCCGGCTTTCTGTGGAGACATTTCCCAGGGCTGCAAACTTATCAAATAGGATGGTGAGTTCTTGACCGTCGGGGCTGACGCTGACGCTGGCGGAGCGATCTGGGCAACCGCTACCGCCGTAGCTTGCACCTAAAATTTGAACGGTAGGATTAGCCAAAGCGGGGCTGATAGAAGCAGTCATTAATGCCGTAGCTAGCAATAGTTTTACAAACTTCATGGATGTTCTCCTTAATAGTTCATTTGTGTGTTAGGAGCACCCTAAAAAATTGGAACTGAATTTAGGTAATGTTTTTTATACTTGGATAGAGCCACCTTCATGTGGAAAGATGAAAAGCAAGTCAAGCCAAGCTTATGACCTCATGTGCAGTTCCTATTCAGGTTTTTTCGATTAGTGAATTAATCGAAAAAAATATTTTCTGCTGATACTTCTTAAGATTCATATCTGTTGGTAAAAGTTCCGGAAGATTTCGGGGCGAAACTCCGGATCTGTGTGAATCGGCTTGGATGGAGCACGAGACAGCGAAACCAGTGGGGAGGGTTTTGGGCGCGGATCTGCGTTCTTAGGAAGAGTGCAGGAAGGAGAGAAACGAGATAATGACATATTTGTCTATTTTCCAAACTCGCCTACTTAGTGTCGCCCTGGGCGGACGAAAGGCAATTGTAGGGGCGAATTTTATTCGCGCGGTATTCGTGTTTTCAATAGGGGTTTGATATAAGTATTCCAGGACGCAGGGACTGCAGAAACCGGTTTTTTTTGCGTCAAGAATGCCTCAATGGCTGATAAGTTAGAATAAAGCAAATTAATTATTCAAAAAAATGAGTGCTAAAGTTACTGTCATCGACCATCCTTTGATACAGCACAAGTTAACTCTCATGCGGCAAACTCAAACGAGCACGGCGAAATTTCGCCAACTGCTGAAAGAGATTGGGATGCTGCTAGCCTATGAAGTGACGCGAGATTTGCCGCTAAAATACGAACAAATAGAAACGCCGATCGCCAAAATGAATGCACCGGTGCTGGCTGCAGAAAAGAAAATTGTTATTATTTCGATTATGCGTGCCGGTCAGGGACTGTTAGATAGTATTTTAGAACTGATTCCGTCTGCGAGGGTAGGACATATTGGTTTGTACCGCGATCCGACAACTCGGATGGCGATCGAATATTATTTCAAAGTTCCCCAGGATATCGAACAGCGAGATGTTTTAATTGTCGATCCGATGCTGGCTACTGGTAATTCAGCAGTGGCGGCAGTGGATAGGCTGAAAGAAGTTAATCCAAAGTCTATTAAATTTTTGTGCTTGCTGGCGGCACCGGAGGGACTTAAGCACTTTCACGAACAACACCCTGACGTGCAGATTTATACGGCTGCTGTTGACGAGTGTTTGGACGAGCACGGGTATATTGTACCCGGACTCGGAGATGCGGGCGATCGGCTTTACGGCACTATGTGAATTCAATAAAATTATTTTCTGCTGTATATGCCAATACATTCATTTAACAGTAAGTTTTATAACATAAGTAGTGGTTTGATAGTGGCAGACAATGTAAATTGTAAGATTTTAATGTCAGGGAAAGCCTATATATAGCAAGGGTTGTAGGATTTTCTTAGGTTTAATTCGTAAATTGCATTATCTCAATGTATTTACTGCATCTTATGGGTAAAATCTCTGCCTTTAGTGTAATTAATCGCAAGAATTAGTTCATAAAATAGATGTATGATGCTAACCGTTTGCGATCGACTACTAACATTTTTTGACGAGGGAAAAAACAATGGAGACTACAGCACAGAAAGAAGCCGCAACTCAGCCTGTTGAGGAAGTGAAAATTCAGAATATCAACAGTTTGGAGTTTGAGCTTTGGGCTAAAGCAGTGAAACGCCAGATGATTGCAGCACTCTCTAAAAAGGGCGCGATTTGAGAGATATGGGTTTTTCGCGTGCAACTTGTGTTAATTAAATTAACAAAATTTTTGTCTGCATTGTTGTCCAAGAGCGATAAGTGGGGAGGGGAAGAGTTTTGAGATTGCGCCTCTTTCGGAGTTGCGGGAGGGGGAGAAGAAAGCTTTTTCCTTATTCCTAGTTTTGGACGCACGGGTGGAAGGAAACCGGGTTTTTTTACGAAAATACTTCTGTTGCAATCGGCAGAAACGGTAAAAAACCCCGGTTTCTTTGTGTCAAGAGTCCCTCCGGGACTGTTCTATCTGCCGAATGCTTTCTGCCAGATTACGATCGCTTGTCAACCGCCGCCAGCAAGCGCAGGCTTCCGTCTTGAACCTGCACTGCTTTCACCGTTCCCACAGCAACTCTTTGTTGACCGTTAGCCATCGCTACCTCAATCTTAATCTTGGGGTCAGCCAGTAATCCCAGCCGCCCCCAGAGCCACTTAACTTGAGTAGCAGGAAAAGAGCGCACTTCTACATCTGAAAAAGGCGAATTAACCCAGCGGCTACCGTCGTAAAAACTCGCTACTTGCACCTGATACCAAACTTGTTCTGCAGCCAATTTTAACTCGTTGTTCGGTTCGGGTTCCAGCCACTCAGCGGGATTGACACTGTTAATTAAAGTAGCAGAACCCATAATTTGACTTTTGTGGGCTTCTAAACTTTCAGCCTGAGAAACTGCTTCCTGAAGTTTGTTGACCAAATTCCGAATTCGACTTCTTGTTTCGCTGTCAGTATCTGATTGCTGGTCGAGCCAATTCATCGCCTCGCGAGCTCCGTCTTGAGAAGCTACAATCAGGGCGCCCCAAGCCTTGACATCGGCGTCAGCGGCATTCACTCTCAAGGCGGCGTCTATGCGGTTCCAGATCCGCCCGCTGTCATTTTTGAGGGTTGTGGCTATTTCGTTACTGTTGCTCGGATCGGCTTCAAATACTTGCAAAGCTTCGGCCCAGCGGCCGTCGATCAATTCTGCGAGAACTTGTTGACCGGGACTGGCCCAAGATGCGATCGCCTGAGCCCGAGTAATTTTAGCGTGAAATTCGATCGTTTCTAGCTGAGCTTGCGCGACTGCGGGCCAATTTTTGCCAGCTTTCCCCTTCGCCACACGCATAACATTTAATGCTGGAGACCACAGCCCGCTTTTGGCAAGTCGCAGCCCATTTTTGTAAGTCTCGTCATTGAAAGCAATTTCTTCTAAAGAAATCGCCGTTAACTGAACGGGGTTCGGCAAAAATTTGCGCGGCCCAATTTGATAAAGGGTAAATTGCGGCTCTAAACCAACTGTTTGGTCGATCGCCAATTGTGGGTTTTCCCCCTTAACAATTTGCTGCCAATTCGGCGGTTGTCCGGCCGCACTCGCCCACTCCAACAGCGGCATTAAATGATTTTGGCTGGGGTTGTAGCGAACGACTTGTCCGTAGGGAATTTTCCTGTCGCCCCGCTTTAGTTGACCGCTGACATTAAACCAAATGCCAGATGCGGGGGGCTTTCCGTCAAAGCGGCGCAGTTCTGTTAGGGGTAGGGACTGATTCGAGGCTTGATTGTCAGATGTAGAGTCAGCTAAAGAAGTAATGACAAAAGATTCCGCCGGGCCTTCTACGTTCACAGAACTTGCTAACTGAAAATACTGCTCTTTATCGGAACTGCGATCGGGCAACTGCACCCGCTTGTACACCCGAAGTTCGACAATTTGACGGCAAGGATTTTTGCAAACAGTAGAAGCCTTAACAGTTCTTTCTACCATCACCGGCAAGAGCAAATCAGAAATAGAATTATCGCGAGATTGATCGACGGGAAGCGGCAGGGCTTCTCCGGTTACGAATCCCAATTTGCGGATGCTGCCTTTGATTTGATCGAGAGTTTGGATCGAATCTCTGCTACCTGTAGGCAGGCGCGACCATTCCGGCACAAACTGAGAGATCAACCTGTTGCCATTGGGATCGACAATTAGCTGATAACTCAGCCAAGCGCCGCCTCCCATCAAAGCTGCACAGCCAGCCAAGACGCTGAGGGCTGTCAAATTAGCTACCAGTCTTTTCCAGGGATATCGGGCGCGAGTTCGGGGAGTAGGTATTGGAAGCTGGGACTCTTGAAGATTTTTGGGGCGTCGGGTTTGGCGACGGCGTCTTGTCGGAGGAGGAGCAACTTTTCGATTTTCTGGGGGTAAGGCTCGATTTTTTGAGGGGTTAATTTTGTGTTCCATCATCCCATTTTAGAATTTAGATTTTAGAATTTAGAGTTTAAAATTGCAATAGCCGATCGTACTGCCGACCTATGATATCCCAAGTGTATTGGCTTTCCACGAGCGATCGAGCGTTGACAGAGAGCTCCTGTCTTAGCTGCTGATTTTCAAACAAATTGGTAATCGCCTCAACATACTCCTGAACTTTGTTCGCCCGCAAGGCCCTTCTCGGTTGTGGGCCGCCATTGACGGCTAAACCCTCCAAACCTCGATCGCTGGCAACGACGGGGGTTCCCGCAGCCATCGCCTCCAAAGTTTTATTTTTAATCCCAAAACCTATCCGCATCGGCACCACACAAACAGCAGCTTGATGCAAATATTCTGCCACCCTTTGCACCCGACCTACTACTTGAATTCCGGGGAGTTTCCCCAAGGCGAGCACTTCGGGGACTGGCGAAGCCCCGACTAGGGTGAGGGTAGCATCGGGATAGCGCTGCTGCAAAGGCGGCAGTATTTGCAAACTGAGAAACCGCGCCGCGTCAATATTGGGCAAATTGTTCATTGCGCCTGCAAAAATTAAAGTATGTCCTCCCGGATCGATCGACCGGTACGGGAATTGGGTTAAATCTACGCCGTTAGGAATTACATCTATGGAAGGTACAAAAAAATCTTGTTTTCCTCGCACCTGAACCGGAGGCAACAGTAATTCTAGGAGTTGCTCTCTGTCTGTGGATGTGGTCGCAACAATGCGGGAGAATTTGGAACAGTAGCGTTTTTCGTAGCGGGCGAGTAGCGGTAAATTTAGTCGATCGCGCAGGGGTTTTTCCGAGGTGCCGGTTGCTAACATTTCCCTGCAAGTTCCCCAAACGGAACTGTGAATGTTTGCCACTGTCAGCAGTTTTTGCCGCCATTCTGGACGCACGTAAATCTCATTAACGCTGTGTTCGCAGGTGACTGCATCGCATTTGCCTGATGTTACCAATTCGTCTGCCCAATTCTGCATTGCTTGGGAGTAGCTTGAGAGTACGTTGGGAGGTGTACCCGACTGCAAAAATCGACCAAATCTGTGGAATTTTCCTATTATTTTAGAGAACCCCCCCTCAGTCCCCCCCTTATTAAGGGGGGGAGGTAAAAATCCTTCCTCAGTCTCCTGGTGGAGTCTTAGCCCCCCCTTAGCAAGGGGGGGTTGGGGGGGTGTCTGCGGATGGGGAAAAACTGCCAATTCTGCAACTTGCTGCCGCAATGTGTCGATTTGTGCATCGGTGACATCGGGCGATCGCACAGTGCCGAGAATTACCTCATGCCGCTGGCTCAAGTATTGTAATAAATTAAACGTCCTCACCTGAGTTCCTCCGCGGCTTGGCGGATAGGGAAAAGTCGAGGAAAGCATCAAAATCTTCATGGGATGTGGAATAAATTAAAGTTGCCGCTTGCGCGATAAAATTGATTGATTAAATCTTTTTAACAATCTTCGCACCTATGGACGAATTATCTGTTAAGGCGCTGCTCGAAGACTTGAAAAAGTCCGACGAAATCGTGCGGGATCGGGCAACTACAGAACTCTGGCGCACTTGGTTTAACCAGAAAGGTGACTATGGGATGCAAATTCTCAGGCGATCGCAAGTTTCGCTGGATGCAGGCGATGTTCACCACGCTTTGGATTTGCTGACGAAACTGATTGCGGAAGCGCCGGATTTTGCTGAAGCTTGGAACCGACGCGCCGTACTTCACTATACCCAAGGAAATTATAAAAAGTCGATCGACGACTGCCAAATCGTCCTCAAACTGAACCCGGTGCATTTTGGGGCGCTGCACGGTCTTGGTTTGTGCTACGCTGCGTTGGGAGAATACATAAATGCTATTCAAGCTTTTCGTCGCGCTTTGGAAATTCAACCGTTTGCTTTGGTGAATCAAAAGTTAATTCTCGAATGTACGGCTCGTTTGAGTTAAAATCAATTGTGGAGTGAAGGAAGTTCGGCAACAGATGTAACGGATGTAACGGATATCAGGAAGAAGGAAGAAGGAAGAAAATTTAGGAAGAAGGAAGAAGGAAGAAAATCAATGGTTTCAGGATTTTTTTGCAATCTTAAATCTCAAATCTCAAATTGTCTAAGTTAGTGCCGAAAATTAGCGTTTGCATTCCTACTTGCAATCGAGTGCATCTACTGGCTTTTGCGATCGCCAGCGTGCTAGATCAAACTTATACAGATTTTGAATTAATTATCTGTGATGACGGTTCTACTGACAGCACTCCACTGTTGATGTCGGAATTTGTCGATCGCGGGATTCGCTACATTCGCCACCCGCAGAATATTGGCAAGAGTAATAATATGCGATCGGGCTTTGCGGCAGCAAGGGGTGAGTATTTTATTAAGTTTGACGATGACGATCGCCTGAGCGCACAATTTCTAGAGCGGACATCTGCTATTTTAGATAAAGACCCCAGTATCGATTTTGTCAGTACAGATCACTGGGTGATCGACATTAACAATTATATTGACGAAAGTCAGACGAAACTCAATTCGCAGCGCTGGGGGCGCACCGAGTTATCGCCGGGAATTATTGAAGATTTGCTTTCCACAGTTTTTCTGAGACAGAGTTTGCAAATAGGGGCAACTTTGTTTCGCCACCACGCGCTGGAAGAAGTCGGATTTCTGCGGCCGAATTTGCAAAATTGCGAAGATAACGATTTGTTTGTGAGACTTGCGATTGCTGGCAAAAAGTGCTATTACTTGCCGGAGCTGTTGATGGAGTATCGAGTTCATGCAGGACAGCAAGGAGTCGATCGGGCAATTCCGTATTTAAGCGATAAATTGCGCTATTTGATCGGCTACGAGTTTGATTCCGAGAAGTTGGAAACAGTCAGGCTCCAAAGGATTGCCGAAACTCAATTAGCGCTAGGTTTGCGACTGATTGAGGTGGGTGAAACTGCAAAAGGGCGCCTGATGGTGCGAGCTGGAAAGTCTGTTTCTGAGGCGAAAATGTGGGCTGGTTTGGGATTGTCGCTGCTGCCCGTTGAGTTGCGTCGAATGGCGTTTGCGGCTGTACGGGAGTTGTTAAAACGGGAGTTGTGAAGGCGTAGGATTTCTACAGAATACGCGGCGGTTGAAACCGCGTCTATACACACAAAACTCACAAGGCAAGGGTTGAAAAGTCGGGGGTTAAAATTACGTTTATACAGACAAAACCCACCGAAACAGGTTTATTAAATTCTTGATTTTCTTGAGTCCCCCTCTGCTGGGACGAGGGGCAAGTGTAGGCGAGGTTTTAACCGCCGAGTCTTCTGGCGTGTCGGTTTACAACCAGAAATTATCCGATTGATATAGCGGGTAGCCACGGAATATCTGTAACGCCTGGGTCGTAGCCAAGTTGTTTGAGTAGTGTGGTAATTTGCCCTCTATGGTGAGTTTGATGATTGAACATATGTGTCACCAGAACCCAAGTCGGTAGCACGCGGCATTTACCGTCTACATTGCTGGTGTACTCAAACGGTTGACTCAACCAGTCAGAATTAAGGTGTCTAGACCATTCTATAATTTGCCGATCCGTTGTCTCCCGTTCTGCTCTCAAAACCTCAAAGTCAGCATACAGTTCTTGACCGATAACGGTAGCAGAAAATGGGTGAAGAGTGAAACGACCCATCCATGCTTTGTCACCATACAGTAAGTGATTCAAAGTGCCATGAATCGACTTGAAAAAGGCACCCATATCCTGTTTGCGCTGTTCATCAGGAATTGCCGAGCAGACCGAATATAGATTTTGATTCATCCAGCAATTGTACTCAGCCATTAGCTGGTAGTAGCTACCGTCGTACATACTCAAAACACAATCACATAGTTTGAACAACTTACATTATACAAATACGTCTTTCACAATACTCCTGACTCTAATTGGTCTAGATAAATAAACTCAGGAGCTTTAACTCCGGCTTCTTCTCTAATTTTAACCAGTCTAGGCGACTCAAAAAACGCCCTAGCATCTGCGATTGATGTCCACGCGGAGAAATGAACAATTTTGTTGGGTTCATTGTCATACTTCAAGACCTGATAGGAGCGCTCGCCAGCTTCTTTTCGGATGCTTTCAGCACGATCGAATACCTGTTTCCAAGCTTCATAATTTTCTACTTCATGAATAATTAATACATATTGCATAGTAATCAGATTCTCTGAGCCTCTCAAAACTTCAAACGACTAATTTTATTAGACTAACTCACTTTGTCGCCAAAGCCGACCACATGAGAGGAGTAAATTATAGCGTAGCGACGGTTGAAAATCCTCCCAACACCGAACAGAGCGATCGCGCTTTCCACTAAAGTAGTAAACAGTGCCTGATGTAAATAAGTTTTTCCTAAATATCGTGTCTATATTTTCTGAAGTTCCGACTGTGTGGTTGCAAATTTCCCTCGTGGGAGTCTGGCTGGGTGTGATTTTACTGGTAGCTGAGGGCTTAAATCGCTTTACTTCTGTCGATGCTGAGGTATCGCGGAAGGTGGTGCACATCGGTACTGGAAATGTGATTTTGCTGGCGTGGTGGCTGGAAATACCCGGTTGGGTGGGGATTTCGGCGGGGGTTTTAGCAGGTGCGATCGCCCTAGTTTCTTACCAAGTTCCGATTTTGCCCAGTCTTAACAGTATCAACCGGAAGAGTTTGGGGACTTTTTTCTATGCTGTTAGTATCAGCGTTCTCGTAGCTTGGTTTTGGCCGCTACAGCATCAGGAGTACGCTGCTTTGGGCATTTTAGTCATGACTTGGGGCGACGGATTGGCTGCTGTCATCGGCCAGAAATACGGGAAACATATTTATCGAGTTGGGGGAATTCAGAAGAGTTGGGAAGGTTCTGCAACTATGTATTTGGTGAGTTTTGCTGTTAGCAGTTTGATTTTGCTGGCGGTTCAAGGCGCAGTTTGGCAAACTTGGGCTGTGTCGGCTGTTGTAGCTTTAGCTGCTGCTATTCTGGAGTCGGTTTCTAAGCTGGGAATTGACAATCTGACTGTGCCGATCGGCAGTGGGGCGATCGCCTTTTTCCTAAATCAATTTTTGATAATTGGTAATGTGTAATCTGAACTTACCCCCAGGGGCGGCGTTGCTGGATACAGGTATGAATTCAAGATTTCGCAATTGCTATAAGCCCGTTTGAGGGTGAGTTTTGTAAATTCCAGCGAAAAGGTAATTCATACCGTGAATCAGCAACGCCAATTATCAATTGTCTAAGTCTCCTTAAAGCAGCCGACGTGCTTGTAAAATTTGTTGTTGCCATTGCTCGAAAGCGGGGATTTTTGAGCGATCGTCTGTTGGAAACATCGCCCTTATTTGCTCCATCAGCTCGATCGCCAGCGGTACGCCAAGCTGCAATTGTTCCAAGACATCCCGCTGAGCAAAAACGGTTTCCGGTGTTCCTTCTAAAATCAATTTTCCCCGATCCATTACAAACACCCAATCAGCCCAGCGGTAGATGAAATCGAGGTCGTGACTTGCTAAAAGGATAGTGGTTCCGGCGCTGTGAATTTGTTGAAGTAAACCGATCAGTTGTCGGGTGTGACGCGGATCGAGATAGGCGGTAGGTTCATCTAGCAGCAGCAGTTTGGGCTTGAGAACCATGATATCGGCGATGGAAACCCGCTTTTTCTGGCCCAAACTGAGATTGTGAATTGGTTCGCGGGCGAGTTCGCTTAGATCGAATTGCTCGATCGCCTGCTGTACCTTTTGAGCAATTTCGGATTCTGTCAAGCCTAAATTGTACAATCCATAGGAAATATCTTCTTCTACCGTCGAAGCTACTAATTGATGTTCAGGATTTTGAAATACGAGTCCGATTTGTTGGCGCAGTTGGATCAAAGATTTGCGATCGTAGCGAAAGGGTTCACCTTGCCAGCTAATGATTCCCTGTTGCGGTTGATACAAGCCATTTGCTAACAGAAAAAAGGTAGTTTTGCCACAGCCATTTTGACCGATCAGCCCGCATCGTTTCCCGGCGGGGACTTTGAGGTTTAAATCATGAATTGCCGATCGAGAACCGCAGGGGTAGGAGTAGGAAGTGCGATCGAATTCGAGAATCCATTGAGACATATTTGTTATTTGTTATTTGTTATTTTTTAAGCTAATACGCATTTAAATTGCATGGTAAAATAAATTTTCCTTCTTGTGGGGTGGGCATCTTGCCCGCCCTCAAACAATTTAAATGCACAACAGCTTATAGCCTTGTTCCCAGGCAGAGCCTGGGAATAAATACCCGGAGGCTCTGCCTCCAATTACTGCTTACCAATGAATGATTACCGATTACCGATTACCGATTTCCATTGTATAGCAATCCTTGCAGGAGTCGTCAACTTTTTACCCCACCCCAACCCTCCCCTTATCAAGGGGAGGGAGTAAGAAATTCACAAATGATTTAGGATTGCTATTTGTGTCAGCCTCGATCTGATTTTGACAACTGCCAAAGTTGCATTTCATAACAGAGATGCTGCTCAAAAAGTTGGCCTGCTTCCAACCCTTCAACCACCAACTTCTTGAACCAGCGGCGAAATATCCAGCGCAGGAATTTGTGGACGGGCGGAACTGTTATCGCAATTAAATCTGCAACATACATCATCGTATTCAGTCCATACCTGCGGAAAGTATCGACATACAAATCGATAGTAGGCAAAATATGAGCGGAAATATCCTCACTTTTTACTAAAGTGAATCCAGCCTGCTTTAATGCTGCATGAAGTTCTGTAACCACATGACAATTAGAGAACATTCCCTCTTTATAATTAGCATCAGATCGCAGCATATCGGCCAGCAGCACGTAGCCACCCTGATTGAGGATTTTGGCGGCACCGTTAGCAATATCAACAGCCGACATATATTGGCTACTTTCGCTAAACAGAATAAGATCGTAGAAATGGGTTGCTTTGAAGTCTTCAAACCTCGTGAGGTGGAAGATTGCCCGATCGCCCGTACACTTAAGAAAGCGCTGCTGTTGAAACGGATCGGGTGCGAGCCCTTCCACTGCAAAACCTCGATCGAGCAAATAAGCCGCATTTCCGCCAATCCCGCAGCCCACATCGAGTATGGTATGAGTGCCTTTGGGGATCGCATCCAACAGTTTTACAGTATAAGCTTGCTGAGCCAGGCGCAATCGTGCGATCGTTAGTTCGTCAGCGGGCACAGGTAGGGTTTCCCAATAGCCGTAGTGAAGGTAGGGCGAATCTGTCAGGCCCAAATAGTAATTAAGCGCTGCATTTTGGTAGCGAGTTACTTTGGAAATTTCGATGGATTTTGGCTGCGACATTCGGAAAATTTAGTAAGTTTTAGGATTTCGGGCAGAGTTGAAATTCTTCCCAGCGCTTGCATACTTGTTCATAGCACTCAACAGGAGAAATTGCCAAGTTTTGCAACAAATTGATATCAATCTGACCGTTGGCGATCGACAAAAATATAATTGCTTCCTTGGGTTCGTAGCCAGCAATGATTTGGAGCAAATTTGAAACAGTGTTTTCCTCTATTTCTAGTTGTTGCAAATAAAGGGTTGCCTCCAAGTCGGAAATAAATTGCAGATCGTACTTGATAGTATCTACGCTCCAATTCACATAGCCGTTAATGGGAGTATTGATTTTGCAAGCAACCAAGCCCCGTCCTCGATTCAAAAAGCCATTCCAAGCAGTATGTCCTATCGACAAAATATTCTGATGAATAAACAAGTTTTGCCAGTAGCCAAAACTACCCTGCCAAACACTATCTTCGATTCGCATTTCTTTTCCATTAAAATAATATACGCTTCAGAACGCAGAGCGAATTACATCAGCGTTCATCTGTGTTTATCTGCTGATATCTGCGGTTAAAAAAGCCCAATCCAATAATTAAAAAAATAATAAACTCACCATCATCCATACCTCGCAGATGAAAAACAACAGGTAAACAAATCGGCGGGCATCCTGACTCAGAGATCCAACGCTCTCATTACAGTTGCGGGACAGCGCCGGATTCGCACCGAACTTTCCCCCTTGCGTCTGATGGCTGTTCTCCATCAGAGCCGATCAATATACGGGGATGTTACCACTATTTGGGATATTTGACAAAAAAGCGATCGGACATCTGCAATAATTCTTGTGGGGAGTAGGGGTTAGGCATCCTGCCGGTCCAAGACTTCCTTTTCAAGTCTATATTGTGATTCGGTGTGTCGCCAGTCATCAGAACAATTTTTCCATTGAGAAATTCATGCCGATCCTGAGAATTTACTTCAGCTTATAGATATTTTTCAGCCGTGTAGGTTGTGGTTTCAACGGGCGCGCTCATATACAACGCTCTCCTTTAATTTTCCCATTTTCTTTTATTTTAAGAATCATGTTAATTAAACATAAAATTCTCTTTTAATCATGCTAAGAAACAGGCAAGATGCCTGTGCCACAAAAAGTTAATTTGATTGTGAAGTTGGCATCCTGCCCGATCGCACTTAACGAACTTACCGCAGCGGGACAAAGTTATAGCCAGTGCTTCCTCCTTGTTTAACTTGCACTAAAATCGTCTTACCAGCCCGATCGCCCGTGGGCAAAAACTTCACATCCTCGCTCGATCCTGCAGCCGAGAAATTCGGATTTCTGAGTGCTTGTTGCAACCCTTCCCGCGTATTGCTTTGCCACAAGCCAGCGATGACAGCTTGAGTCGCGTCAAAACTCGTTGCGGTTCGCCAATTTACTACTCCTCCCCAGCGCTGACTGGCATTTTTAGGAAATGGATTGTTGGGATTAGCTTCAGGATGCCAGGGAACGGGCAAAACAAGCCCGTCCACGTCCTTTTGCCCGTCTTTTAGCGTTTGAAAGGTGTAAAGAGTTGAACTGCTGTAAAGCGCTAATTTGCCTTGATTTGCACGGGCTAGATCGATCGCGCGATCGATGCGATCTACGTGGGATGCTACCATCAATCCTTGTGCACCTTGGCTAACAGCATCCGCGATCGCAGTGTTAGGATTAAATGTCGGCGCTGACAAGTCGCAGACAATAGGAACTAATCTGCCACCTGATGCTGAAAGAGAGGCAATAAATTCATCCTTAAACGAAGCTTTGCCAGCAGCTTGAGAGTCGTAGCAGAAGGCAATATTGCTTTTGCCGACTTGTTTGACGATATACTCTGCTAAAGGAGCAGTCATCGATCGAGTATTGGGGACTGTCCGAAAAATATAGCTGCCAAAACCTGACAAATTATTCGTACTGCTGGTAGGTGTGATCATCACCAGTTTCTTTTCCTGATAAATTGGAGCGGCTGCTAAAGAGGCATTGCTGTCATTATGTCCGATTACCGCTAGAATTTTCGGGTCATTTGCTAATGCTGCTGCAACTTCTTGCGCCACTTCTGGACGGTTATTGTCATTGACAATTTCAACTTGCAAACCGGCACCGTTAATTCCTCCCCTAGTGTTGATTTCATCTTGAGCTTGGGCGACACCCCGGAGGATTTCTTGGGCGATGTTGGGGTTGCTGCCGCTCGGCACGCTGACGGCAATTTTAAGAGAAGTGCGATCGCTTACTCTCGCGTTATTCAAATAGATTACCGTTTCCGGATCGTTGCGATTTTGTTGCAGCGAACCCTGAAATTTTTGAACAGCTTCTTTGTAATCTCCTTTGGCAAAAGCTGTAACGCCTGCTTGCTTTTCGGCTGTTGTTTGCGATGTCAGCAATATCTGATTTCCTAAACTCATGCGAGTTGCGATCGCTCCCGATGCGCTCGTTGCCGGTGTAGATGTAGATGTAGGTGTATTTGAAGTTTGGCTATTCAATAAACCTGGCAGGAACTTGTATGCACCCAACCCAATTAAGCCGAGGGCAATAATAAAAAAAATGGACGGGCGGCTGTTTTTTTGGTTAGTATTTTGATACATAATTTGTGATCGATTTTTTGATAACATAATTATTCATTCAACTACTGTTCACGTCAATTCATATAATTCATTAATTACGTTCATAAAATTCATATTTGTAATACCTGTTGCAGGAAGTACGATCGCCCTTATTCAAATCCGGCCCCCTAAACTAACGAGAATACGAGAATTATCAACAATAGTCCTGGACGCGCGGGTGCTCAGAAACCAGGTTTTTTGCTGAGAAGACGCGTTACAACCCACAGATTAAGTAAAAACCCGGTTTCTTTAATTGTGATGCGTAAGTCCAGTTGATATTAACCACCACCACCGCCACCACCGCCACCACCACCACCGCCACCACCACCGCCACCGCCACCACCGCCGCCACCGCCACCATCGCCATAGCTCATGGCTGGAATTACCTCTTTATACTTGTGATGATAAGAGCAGTTTCGACATTTGCAGGTAACTTCTTGCTTGCCTTCACTGGTATATGTAGGACTCAATAAAACGTTATAAGTCCGTTCTAGTTTGAACGTTTTGCATTCAGGGCAGCGTCGCTTTGCAATGGGTTTGATAATTATTACCGCAATGTATATGATAATCGCTAGAGCGCTGGCCACCCAATAATTTTTTAAAAAGTCGTTTTCTACCGAAGAAGATTGAGATTGGTTGCCAGTTTGTTGCCAGTGAGGTTGAGGTACATTGAGAATTGGCTGAGGAAATGCCACCTGCACTTCTAATTCTTGTTGGGGTAGAACAGGCTGACTTGCAACAAACTCAAATGTTTTACCATCTACTTTGCGAGGAATGGCTGGCGTACCAAAATTCGTAAACGAGAGAACTTGACCTGACAAAGATTCGGGTAATTGCACCCTAACCTTTGCAGCATTAATCGGGGCTTTGCGACCTGATGAAATCGCTTTCCAATAAACTTGAGTATTCTCACCATCTAACTGCAATCCACCTACTACGCGATATTTGATAACAAAAGTATGTGATTCTGGCGCTTTTAATTGATGTTGCCAGCGAATCCACAGTTGATTGTTTTCATCAATCCCAGTTGTACTGGCAATCGTTTGATTATTTTCGGCAACGGTGACATCTTTGATTTCATCGACTTTATCTAAAGGAATATAGCGATATCGTTCAGTATTATAGTCGGCTGTGAATACATATTTTTGTGTTTCGGTGACTAACATATCTCCGTTGGTCTGAACGTCGATGATGACATCAATATTCTCCCAGTAGAAGGGTAATTTTTGGGCCGCTACATGAGTGACTGTGACCAGAAATACGGTCAATAAGGTGGTGAAGAAATAAAGGATTTTTTTGAAAGGCCGTTGATTCATAATATGATGCCTATTGAACAGCTATTGATGACTATTATTCAATAGGTTTTTGGTGAGGTCAATTCATATAATTCATTGATTTAGTTCATAAAAGTCATATTTATAAGATGAAGCTTGGGATAGTGGGCTTTTTTGGGACGGGCTAGAAGCCCATCCCACATTTTTTTTGATTGCTAAGGTGGTGTTAATCGGATTTTTATAATCCTGTCTTTTGAAACTATTGTGGGGTGGTATTGGAGCAGCGACCCAAAGTTTAATTTTTACAATCCTGTTTATTGCAACTATTGTGGGGTGGGCTTCTAGCCCGCCCCAAGGTTTAATTAGGTTGAAATACAATACTTAACAGGGTTAAAACGGTGCAACCAAACACGGCTTCAAATGTATATCTTCGCGAAGGTTTGTAAGGGTAAGAATTCCAAACGCGCAGTTCTCCATTAAAGCCGCGAGACGCTAAACTCAGCGACACTTGACGGTAGTTTTCCAAAGTTCGCTGAAGCAATTGCCCGATTAAAATTCCTAAACTGTGCATTCCCAGTTTCCAAGTGCGGTAGCCGCAGCGCGAGTTTTGTGCTATCCAAAGTTCATCGGCGATCGCCAATAAGCTAAAAATAAACCGATACATTAGTAATAGCAGTTCTGTGACCAACTCTGGACAGCGTAATTGTCTGAGAATTTGCAAGATTTCGGTAAATGGAACCGTCAAGAGGATGAAATACATACAGCTTGTCGATGCGAAGGCGCGGGCAAATAGCAAGCTCACTTGGTATATGCCGGTGCGGCTCACATACAGATAAAAAGTGCTGATGCTAATGCCCCAACCTTGCCAAATATCCCACCCAATTGCAGGGATACGATCGCCCGCAACCGCACCTAGCGCCAAAGCAGGCAAACTTGTCAGCAAAAACATCAACGGTAGCGACAGCAACCGCAAATACAGTTTTCCCGGAATACCCGCATAGACGACGATCCAGACGCCCAACCAAAGGGCGATCGACAATTGGACGATCGCCCCAGAAACTAGAGACAGAATTAACAGGGCGATCGCAAAGGATAACTTGTGAGATGGCGGCAACCCCCGCAAGCGATTTGTATAAGCCAGACTATCAATCTGATGGTTCATTCCGACGATTTATTATCAGACTGCTGCCGAGATTGCGATCGGCCTTTATACAACCCAATGACGTACCCAACTACGCCAGCCCCCATCGCCGCTTGAGACGCAAACAATAGACTTGAAATTTCTCCGCTAGCCGGCTCAAACAAGTGATTGAACCAAGGTTTATAACCCGGTTTAATTTCGGTAATTGCTTTCTTAGCTTGGTCATCGGCACCGCCATATTCACCCCGCACAAAAACGAGAGGAAACGCTGCCAGAACAATCACAGCGCCAGCCAAAAGCCAATTTTGCCGCGAAGTAGATTGGTGATTGTTTGTAGTTTTTTGACTCACGGCTTATGACTCCTGTCTTAATAATTTCAAAGTTTCTAACTCCGGCTTCCCGTAAGAATGCAGCCAATTCCAGACCAATAGAGTCAGCAATCCCTCACTGATAGCTAGGGGTACTTGAGTGATAGCAAAGATGCCCGCAAACTTGAGAAACGAAGCCATAAAACCGCCGCTGGCTGCCGGAAAAGCTAACGCTAATTGAATCGAAGTCGTCACATAAGTCAGCAAATCGGCCAAAGCCGCAGCACAAAAAATTGCCGCCCGCTGGCTACCAGTTCGCAACAGCAATCGATAGATAAAATACGCAGCGAAAGGGCCGACAATCGCCATCGAAAACATATTCGCTCCCAGCGTTGTCAAGCCACCATGCGCTAACAGTAACGTTTGAAACAACAAAACTAAAGCCCCCAGTACAGCCATCACCGAAGGGCCGAACAAAATTGCCCCCAAACCGGTACCCGTCGGGTGAGAACAACTGCCCGTTACCGAGGGAATTTTTAAAGCAGAAAGCACAAAAGTAAACGCACCCGCCAACGCAAGCAATAGTTTAAGTTCCGGGTGTTCTTTTGTAATGCGAGTAATTGAACGCAACCCAAAGGCAAAAAAAGGCAACGCCACCATCCACCAAAACGCAGCCCATTGCACCGGCAAAAAACCTTCCGAAATGTGCATAGCTGCGGCGGGCGTTGCCGATGCCAGGACAATATAACAACTCAAGCCAGCCATCAATCCCAAGCTGACCAATTTCCGATTTCTGGTCTTCACGCTGAACCTCGCAGATGAGACTATGTAAATTAACACATCGGCGGGCATCCTGACTCAGAAAGCGACATGACTCTCATTACAGTTGCGGGACAGCGCCGGACTTGCACCGAACTTTCCCCGTTTCCTCTAACGGCTGCTCCCCATTAGAACCGACTCGTTAGACATAGTTTAGTCGATCGCGTAAGTCTCAGCAAATATTTTACAAAAATTTATTCAGATTACCTAAGTCAAAATTACCTATCATATTCTCTTCTTTTCCTTCGCGTCTTGGCGGTTCGTTCAATAAATACTATCCCTCAACAAATCAACGGTATAATATTAGTGAGTTTTGAGGAAAGCCGCAATGTTACAGTACAACTTGCCGAGGAACTTGCCCTCCGCCGATGAACTACCCGACTCGGATGAAACGCCTGTGGATAACGAACTGCAAGAGCTAATACCAGGGTTGTTAAAAGCCATATTGCTCATACTTTGGTCAGAACGCATGGACTGGTTTTTTGGCATAGATATGGGTATCTATTATCACCCGGATAAACCTGCCATTGTGCCCGATGCTTTCTTGAGTTTAGGTGTAGAAAGGTTTTATGATGAAGAATTGCGTCCCAGTTACGTGTTGTGGGATGAAAATGTTCTGCCGACTTTTGTGCTAGAAGTTGTTTCCCCAACTTATCGCAAGGAATACAGCACAAAATTGGAGGAATATCAAGCTTTAGGCGTACTTTATTACGTCATTTATTCTTCCCGCCGCCGTCGTAAACCCCGTTTAGAAGTACACAAGTTAGTCAATGGAAAGTATGAATTACAGCCAGGAAATCCAGTTTGGATGCCTGAAATTGGTTTAGGAATTGGTTGTGAAAGGGGAAGTTATTCTGGGGTGACAAGGGAGTGGTTGTATTGGTATGATGCCGAGGGAAAACGTTATCTGACTCCTGAAGAACAGGTGAAAGAATCAGCGCAGCGCGCCCAACAGGAATCCCAGCGCGCCGATCGATTAGCTGAACGTTCCGATCGACTAGCTCAGCGATTGCGGGAGTTGGGGATAGATCCTGATAATATGACCTGATGGCAATCAAGAGTACCAGACTGACCGACTCTAGACGCTCAGAAACCGGGTTTTTCAACCGAGATCGATCGTCCTCAACGAAAGATTTTCAGGAAAAAACCCGGTTTCTGCATCCAGGAATATGTGAATATTTATCGCAAAAATCAGGAAAGAGCGAGCTAGAGTTGGGAAAAACAGAGAGTTTGACGGCAAACATTGAGATCCCGCTCGAAAAGATGAAAATCAGGAGAGGTTATTAAATAATGGTCATGGATCTGCGTTCTTACGATATCATCTGTTTTGGTGATGAAGTTCCAGGAGTTCTAGCTGTTATCTCGGCCTCCAGAGAATATCTTCGCCGCACAAAGCGTTATCCGCGAATTCTGCTGATGTCTAAAGGAAGCTTGCAAGAAGGAATTGGCGGGCATTTGGTAAGAGGTGGCCTTGCTTATTTAGATAGAAGTCAGATTAGTGAAGAACTTCAACAATCTTTAAAGTTAGATATCTTTGGTTCACCGGCGACAATCTATAAAGAATTTTTACAAAAATCCGGCGTTAAGGCAATTGCACTTGACCCCCGCAAAGCCAGTGCAGTGCTGAAAGAAATGCTCGTACAAGCTGGCGCAGATCTCCTCAGCAAAGTAGAAATTCAATCAGTCAGTAAAGAAGGTCAAAAAATTGCCAGTATAACCACCTCTAAAGGCGTAGTTTATGCCGGCAAGCAATTTATTGATGCCACTGTCAATGCCGAATTAGCTCAAGCTGCCGGTGTAAGAAAGCTGAAGGGATTTGAAACATTTGGTCTGCCTAACTCAGAACTTCCAGTCACCCTCGTTTTTGAAACCCAAGGACTCAGTGCAAGAGCACTGAAAGAATTCGATTATATTTATCTAAAACGCTTCACAAACCTGGCCGATTCAGAAAGTCAAAAATTTTTGCTCTACGCTGCCGACAAGGATGTCAAACTAGCACAAGAACTGCGGCGGGAAATGCTCGACACCCAAGGAAATCTCAAAACTCTGTGGGCGGGTAACGATTACATCGATGTTCGCTCGCCGGCTCTGTCTGTAGCCTACCACTCCTTTAGAGGAATAAAACTATCTTTTCCTGAAACTGGCATAATTTTAGATGAGGGAAATATAGCCATGCTTCCAAATGACAGACTTTCGTGGAATGCGCTTTTATTTGGCGTCACCAGCAGCGAAGCGGAAGCCTTAGCGAGAAGCGGCAGCAAACCCACGGCTAATATGCAAAGAGAGATGTTATTTGTTACAACTTGGCTGAAGAGTTTGGGGGCTACTTCTGTTACTTATTCGTCAGAAGTTTATATCAGACACGCTGGCAATGTGACGGGAGTTGTAGAACCTTTAACCGGCGCAAAAATGCTGTTAGGTGGCGTACCTGCTAATGAAGCCCTGGCAACATTTAGCTATCATTTTGATGTACGCGGAGGCATCCCGGGTATTGGCGAGAAAGCAAACAGTCTAGGATGGTTTAAAAGTCTGAGCTTTAAACACCCTATCTTTAATATTGGCATCCGCCACGCATTAATTAAAAACGTTCCTAACTTGGCAGTGGTCAGTCCGTGTTCTGGATTTGAAGGGTTTGCCTGTTCTGTCGGCCGAATTGTGGAATTCAACGCCGCAGTTGGTCAAGGTGTGGGTATCGCTGCGGTTAATGCCATTCTAAATAACAAAAATCTAGCCGATGTATCTAACCGAGAAGTGAGGCAAGTTCTCGCCCAAACAGGTCAGTTACCTAAAATTTTTGGAACTCCAAATAATGGTGAGGCAATGTTATTGGCGCAATTCGAGACTCTTGCCAGTTCGGATGCTATTGCGTAATATAAATTCCGGTTGCAGTCCTGCGGAATTGTTGACTGTTGATTGTGGATTGTTGACTAAAATTATGATTTCGGGACAACGGATTGTTTGAACCTCTGAAAAATACCGATACAACTGGAAACGATATAATAGTAATTTCAATAAACAATGCAGTAGTAAATTGGGCAGGTGGAACGAAAATCAAGCCAAAAGTTTTTAGCAAAAAATGAGTGAAATTGCTATTAGTATTATGGTCTCTCGAATGACAACCATTATGTTGGTTTGTAGTAACGACTTTAATCGTCCTAAAATTGTGATCACTTCCGTCGTCACTACAAACCTATAACGGTGATTTTACTAGAAATTATACAATAGCTCGATCGCCTGCACCGAATTATTGTGCTGCGCGGCACTAAACTGTTGCGGCATTTAAATTGTCTGTGAAAAAAACATCCAATTTTTGTGGGGTGTCCCGCCCTGAATATACAATTTAAATGCGCGACAGCTTAGCCTACTCGCTAACAAACAATCCTTACTTCTTCTGCGGGCACTTCGGATGAATCCCCCCCTGCAAACAAATGTAAGCAATTTGACTTTTATCTAAATTCTTAGCCTCTGAAAAATCAACTCCTAGGAATCTACCGGATTTACTACCAGTCGGATTTTGAATAAATTGATCCGAAGCTGTTTTCCCCTGAAACACAGCGCCTTTAAAATTCGCTCCCGCTAAATTCGCGCCCCTAAAATCAACCGAACTCACCTCCGCATTCCGAAAATTCGCATCTTGCAACCGAGCATCTTTAAAATTCACGTTGGCGAGTTTAGTCGAAGTCAAGTCGGCATTTTGTAAGTTAGCGCCGCTCAAATCAGCACCGGACAAATCAGCACCTTGCCATTCCGATTTAGACAAATTTGTCAAAGACAACTGAGCGCCTTGAGCCTTCACTTTGCCCAAACGTGCCCCCGACAAATCTGCTCCCGACAAATTCGCGCTTCCTATATCTGCCCCGGTAAAACTTGCATTTTTTAACAGTGCTTCTTGCAAATTTGCTCCAATTAAAATAGCACTGCTGAAATTAGCTGAGTTTAAATTGCCGCTGGACAAATTAGCTTTGTTCATGACAGCGCGCACAAAAGTAGTCCGGTTCATTACAGCACTGTTCAAAGACGCCCCGACCAAATTTACTCCTTCCAAATTAGCGCCGCTCAAGTCAGAAATCCAATCGTCAAAGGTAGCCGGACGCCTGTCTTCGCCGGTGCCGTAAAAGCGAGTTCCCTGCAAGCTGGCATTGGTTAAATTGGCATTTCTCAACTTAATTCCCGACAAGTCAACTTTGTTTAAAACTAAAGTAAACTGAGAGGGGCCGGCAGGACTTTGAGCTAAATCCGTGCGGCTGAGATCCGCGCCGTTGAGCTGGCTGCTATACACTGTGAGAATTTTGCCGATCGCCCTTTGTACTGTTCGCTGGCGGGCGGCCGCTAACTCGCGTTCCGGGGCCTTGCCGCCAAAGCGCAGGGAATCGAGGTCGTTGCTGAGGGCTTGATTCAACCGCTGCAACTCAGGCAAAGCTTTCGGCCCGCTACTGACTAAAGCTTGCTGGATCGCGTCCAGCATGGCGCGGTTGTCTTCTTGAGCTAGCAAATCCGCTAGCAGGGGTACGGCGCGGGAGTCTTCCACCGCCCCCAAAGCCAAAATGGCCGATCGCCGGCCGGATGCCCCGCTAGCCGATGTGGGAGACAATTTGCTGACTAAAGCGACAAATAATTCGTCGTTCCGCTGCCGGGAATCCCGCATATTTGCTTGACTTTGAGTGTAGATGAGAGTGCCGACAAACAAAGTTAAAATCAATCCCGCGCTGCCGACGGTAACTATCACCAAAGTTGTGCCTGGGTGTTGGCGCATCCAATTCCACAAACTGGCATTTGCTTTCAGGCCGCTTTGTGGAGTCACAACCAAAGCCGCAATCTGCGCGTCTTCCTCAGTCCAATCTTGAGTCTTGACAGGATCGGCAGACACTTGATTCGATCGAGCATTGACGACCAAAGTATTCGCGAGGCGATCGTGTCCAGATTGGCGTTTGTAGCGCAATGCCAAAGCGCCGTCTGCTAGCACTGCCAAGCCACTGAGCCCCCCTAAAATCAGCAAATCAGGAAACGCACCGCTCAAGCGCCAAATACCGTAAGCGACGCCCAGAGGCACTCCCCAGCGCCCTAAACTTTCGCGAATTAGCACTGGCCCAAAACCCGGAGGAGTACCCGACGCTGTGACCACCTTGACGCCAAACCAGCGTTTGGGGAAAGTTTGACCGGTTCTGGCAAGCAAAAACAGTTGCCACCCCGCTAAAACTGCCGGTGCCAGCAGCGCCCCTGACCAGAATAGATTAGTTAGGGGTGCGACTCTGGGGCTGCGATCGCGCACGGGTATGCCCAAGGTACGGGCGACGGTTTCGGATGCTGCTGCTACTGAGGAATTGAGCGGCACGGTTTGAGATTCCTGGTTGACCAATGCCCCGATACTGAAGGGAACGAGGGCACTGGCCGCAATTAACGAAATTTCCACTGCCCAAGCGCCGCACCTGCGAACCAGCAGTGGCATTTGCTTGGATTGTGTTTGCCAAGACGGATCGGGTTGATTGATGCCGCTGGGCGCGGTGGGGTTAGCCATATTTAGAAATTCCTATTATTTGTCGTTAGTATTTGAGGACTGGGGGGAAATTGCCAATTTATACGCTATGTAGATTAGCACTCCGAGAACGGCAAGAGTCATCAGCGCTGAAATTAGCTGTACGACGCTATTGAAGACTGTCAGGACAATTATCGCTCCGACGGCAAAGGCTGCCACCTGCCCCGGTTTGGGGAGTCTTTGAAACTTGTCCAGTAATTGATTGTAGAAGGTTCCGACGGCTTGATAGCTGTCTGAATTTTGTGTGATGAGTGGCGATCGTTCTACTTTAGCTTTTAGTTCTCCCAACGCTTGCTGCCAATTGAAGTTATTTTGAGGATTCATAAAAAAATTCGGAAGTTAGTTTAGATTAATGTGTTTGGAACCGCCATTATCCTCTACCGTCAAAGAACTAGAACCAAATGCCATTGTGTGAGGAAACATGAAGATCCATTATCCGGGCGATCGCGGCAAACTGTGGTTTAGCCCGATCGTGACCCTAGCCTTGGCAATGATTTTAGCGGATGCCGGTGCCCTTCGGAGCCAACCGCTACAAATTGCTCCGGGATTTCCCGAACCGCTTGGAGTTTCTGGAGTTTCCGGCGGCCCGAACAATAGCGGGGACTGCGGTTTTGTCTCCCAAGGACCGAACCACGTCATCGAAGTAACGCAGGATTTGCCTTACTGGCGGATTGCAGTACAAACCGCTGGAGCTCCAAGTTTAATGATTCAGGGGCCGAGGGGGCGTTTCTGCGTGCTGCCGGCGAATGCTGCTGCGGGGAATGTAGAATTTTCCGGTTATGGGGACAAGGGGACTTATGTTATTTTTGTGGGCGATCGATCTCAAGGTCAACACCCTTACTCTCTCTCTATTTCCCAAAAGCGAAATTAACAATACAACGGGATTAGGACGCTTGCTGTCATAAAATGGCTTTGTGGCGATCGTAAATAAGCCGGAGTTCTGACAGCAAGTGCGTGGAATAGCGATTTCATATCAATTTTGTATTTGCTCTTTAACCCACTTCCGAAACAATCTGAGAGTTTGACTCGTGCCCACTGTTTGGCTTTGTTCGCAATATTGAGAAATAACTTCACTAATTGGGAGATTGGGAAAAGTCGGACTAATTTCTGCTTCAACATATTTCCCATCTTGAAGCACATTAATCAGAAGCTTGTTATTTTCATAGCGGCAGATTTCAGGTACTCCCAGCGCCTCGTAAGCGTCCAGTTGAGTTTGGGAAGTGAGCTCCACTTCAATTGCTAAGTCAGGCGGCGGATCGACAGTTAAGTCAATCCGCTTTTTGCCAATCATTAGAGCGTAATTCTGAATGTAAAAACATTCATCCGGTTCAATTCCTTGTAACATAGTTTTTCGCTTGACAGTCGTCGATCCAAAGGGTTCAAAGTCAATTTATAGTTCCTCAAACAGAATTTTCACTAGATAGCCAATAATGATTTTAGCTTTCTCATGTTCTGGTAGTGGGATCCTAATCTCCAAAGTTCCTTCACTGTAAGCTATTCTAGAGCCACGGTGTTCTCCCAACTCTTCTATAATTGCTTCAAATTCCTGCCATTCGACATTATGGAACAGCACTCTATGTCCTGGGGGTACACTGATTTGTCTTAATTGCAGCGTTACCACCATTTCAACCTCCGATTTATTTAATTTTATTATAACTTATACCCTCTTTTAAGTTGAGGGTACACTGCGCCCCTCCACTTAATTTACTGGTAAATATCGCCCAAAATCGAGCATTCTAATCTGCGTTTTTTTGCGGGTTGTAAAGTTCTTTAAACTTGCGCTGCTGTTCGTTGTGATCTACAATTGCAGACGGATAATGAAGAAGTCTGCGTTCTAAAGGTGAAATATTTCCTGTTAGCAAAAGTTTAGTATCAACGCGGCGCAATTCTGGAACCCAGTGCCGAATATATTCGCCCTCCGGGTCAAATTTTTGAGCTTGACTCGCCGGATTGAATATTCGCAAAGGTTTCGGGTCCATGCCGCTCGATGCACTCCACTGCCAACCGCCGTTGTTAGCAGAAAGGTCGCCATCTATCAATTTTTGCATGAAGTATTTTTCGCCCCACTGCCAGTTAATAATTAAATCTTTGGTGAGGAAACTGGCGACTATCATTCGGCAGCGATTGTGCATCCAACCTGTCTGATTTAACTGGCGCATTGCCGCGTCAATAATAGGATAGCCAGTTTTGCCTTTACACCAAGCTTGAAAAAGTTTTTCATCGTTGTCCCAAGGAAAGTCTTTGAAGGCTGGACGGTAGGGGCCGTCTGCTAATTCTGGGAAGTTATACATGGCGTGTTGGTAAAATTCCCGCCACGCTATTTCCTGTTGCCAAGTTTGGATGCTTGTAGATGCTTCTTCGCTGCGGCAAGTTTCCATTACTATCTGGGTAGCTTGCCAAACCGTGCGGATGCCAATTGCACCAAATTTGAGGGCGGCACTGAGTTGGGATGTGCCGTTAATGGCGGGGAAATTGCGCTGTTCTTGATATTGGTAAATTGCCCGATCGCAAAATTCTTCTAATTTTTGTTGCGCTGCATCTTCTCCGGGTTCTATTACTAATTGGTTTTCCCAAATAAATCCCAAACTAGAGGCTGTTGGCACTGTTTCAATTGCACCTGCTTCGTTTGCAATTGCTTGTTCTTCGGCGGTTAATCCGGTCATTAATTCCAGATAAGTTATCGGCAGTGTCTCTACGGGTTGGGCCTTGGGTTTACTGTTCCATTTTTTCCAAAATGGTGTATAAACTGTGTAGGGTTGTCCTGTACCGCTGCGAATTTCGTCTGGGGCGTGCAGGACTTGATCCCAGAAATTTTGAACTTGAATTCCTGCTTGTTGGAGGGCATTTGATACAGACCGATCGCGCTGTTTTGCGTAGGGTTCTACATCCCAGTTCCAAAATACTGCTTGAGCATTTATCGCTGTTGCTAATTTCGGTATTCCTATAATCGGGTCATCTTGAACGATCAGCAATTGGCTGCCTGCTTCCCTGTAACGCGCGGAGAGTTTTTGCAAGCAGCCGATCATGTATGTGACTCTTGCTGGCGCTACGTCATCCCGATTTAGGATATTGCGATCGAGACAAAAAATCCCGACTACTTTCGGGCTTTGCTGGCGCGCTGCTGCCAGTCCAATGTTGTCAGAAATACGCAAGTCGCGGCGGTGCCAAAATAAAATTAGATTGGATATATCAGACATTTTTTTAATTAAATTTTAACTTCCTACATTTCCCCGTATGGTGCGCCCATACGCACCTTACTACGATATATTAAGTAGGGTGCGAAGGGCGCACCTTACCGCTATTTCAACGAGCTTTGATCTGTCACCCACATATCGGATTTACATCAAAAAGGGACGTGCCAAGAAAAAGCTAGAAATTGATTTCGCGTCAATGGGTTCCCCAGCTAAGATAGCTTTCTCTAATTCTTCAGGGGTGAATAAAACTGTTTCAAGGTCTTCATCATCGTCTTGTGCTGGCGGCTTTTCCAGTTTTTCCAAATCTTGGGCTAAAAAAGCATAAATGATTTCGTCGGAATAACCGGGGGCGAGAAAAAATTGCCCTAAGTTCTGCCATTTTCCGGCGCGATATCCGGTTTCTTCTTCGATTTCGCGTTTGATAGTTTCGGCGGGACTTTCATTGATTTCTACCGTACCTGCGGGAAATTCTAAAATTCGCCCTTTTGTGGCAAAGCGGTATTGGCGTACCAAGACGAGTTTACCTTCGGGTGTGACGGGAACTGCCAGTGCTCCGCCCGGGTGGCGAATACATTCCCACTCGCCTTCGGAACCGTTGGGAAGACGGAGGGTGGCTACGTCAAAGTTAAATTTGCGCCCTTGGTAAAATAGGCGTTGTTTGAGGAGTTGGGGTAGTTCTTGACCGATCGACATAAGCGACAAGCGAATAATGTTTGATGGCAACGATTTAAGACATCATAGGCGATCTCATAGGATTTTAGGTTTTAGATTTTAGATCTAAGGTTGGGAATGACTGATAACTATCACTGTTTGCAGCTTACCTGCGGTTGCATTTTTTTTATTGCTACGATCCGTGAATTTTGCTCAATTTTTACAAGGGTAATTTTTGCACTCCGGAACAGTCTGCGGTTTGCAGGAGTTGGACGATCGCACTTTTCGTCACCGGATGCACCCAATCCGGGGCAATTTCTGCTAAAGGTACTAATACAAAAGCTCTTTCGGTCATCCGGGGATGAGGCAAAGTCAGTGTCGGAGTTTCTAGGATTAAATTGTCGTACAGCAGCAAATCTAAATCTAGGGTTCTCGGTCCCCATTTTTCTCGGCGAATTCGATTAAATTTTATTTCAATTTCTAATAATTTTGCTAGCAATTGTTCGGGTTCTAATACAACTTCGAGGATGGCACAGGCGTTGATATAATCTGGTTGTGGCGGCCCTACGGGGGCGGTTTGATACCAGCTTGAATGAGATTTTACGGCTATTCCTGGGGTGTTGTTCAGGGTTGCGATCGCGCTTTTGAGTGTGGCGAGGGAGTCGCCTAAGTTGCTACCAAGCGCGATCGCACATTTTGTTAATTTCATTGAAGGAAGAAGGAAGAGGGAAGAAGGAAGAAGGAAGAAGGAAGAAGGAAGAAGGAAGAAGGAAGAAGGGAGAGGGAAAAAGCAAGAATAAAGAAGGATTTAGTTATCTAGCCTACAAGCCCTATTGTCGGCAAAATCTGATTATACAAAATATTATTTTAATCACAACTTAATAAGGTGTTAATTTTTATTGATTATGATTGACAAGTGTCAGCATTGAGTTTTAAAAATAATGAGTTTCCACCGACGCTTATTTTCAGCCTGGATTTTGGCAACGGTCATTTTTACCGTAAATATATCAGTATCTTTAGCAGAAAGTAAGGAAAGCTATCTTACTCTAGATTCGGACGGCAGTCAATCTTTTGCGAGTTTAGTGCAGCAGGCGGAAGATTTAGCGAAAGAGTCGATCGCCCGCGAGTTTGAAGCAAATCCGGCATTAACAGAAGTTACAGTCATCATTACAGCCGATCGCAGCCGACAAAGAGTTCCAGTTTTGCGATCGAGAGTATCCCGCCACGACTGGCACAAAGATGCGAGAATTGAACAGTGGACTAGATATTTTGCTGATGCTCAATTGCTGCTGGGATTCAGAGACGGCAATATTTTGCCCGCCAATGCTGGACGATCGCAAATTATTAACGCACCCACACCCAGCCGGCAGGCATCCAGACAAAACGATCCGGGTTTTCGAGATGATTGAAATCGGGCATCGGGCATCGGGCATTGGGAATTGGTAGCAAACAACAAACAACCAATAACCAATTATTAACCCAAATATAATTCCACTTTAATTAACCTTCAGGTTAACTACCCTTAATTTAAGAGTGATAAAGTTTCATACGGAATCATCTGATTAGGGAAGTTGGGCTGAACAGGAATTTATGTCTAAAATAACTCGCCGACAACTGTTAATTTTCTTCGGCAGCAGTGCAGCTACCACTGTACTTGCCCCTCAACTAACTCAAACACTCTTCGGCATCAATTCCACCTCGGCGGAATCTGTTATAGGGCCGCTATCTTTCACTCCGTTAAGGCTTCCCCACCCGCTGCCGATTTATCAAGAATTGTCCAGCTTTATGCCGACGGGCTTAAACGGACAAGGAACCGTGATGGCGGCCTCGCAGAATACTAAATTAACCAGCTACAGCGTTGTTGACGATGTGGTTGTACCGCCGGAATACGAACGGTACGTGATTCTCCGCTGGGGGGATGGAGTTTTTCCCAATCCAACGGACTATTTCGGCTACAACTGCGACTACACCGCCTTCCTACCCCTTCGCGGCAGCAATGACGACGGCTATCTCTGGGTTAACCACGAGTACGTATCCTTCCCGATGTCGAAAGTGGCACCGGAAGCGCCTGCAGATGTGGCATCATTTCCAGCAACGGATCGCGCCGTACTCGGTAAAGACTTATCCGTAAAAAATCGCGATAGCTTCGGCGAATTTCTGTACAATCTCGGCGGTTCGATCGTCCGCATCACCAAACAAGCCAACGGACGCTTTGGGGCGATCGCCCGCGACCCCCTCAACCGACGCATTCACGGACTTTCGGGCCTCGGAATCAACAGCCAGCGTGCCGACAAATACAAAGATGTGACCTCCTGGGGAACCAGACAAGGCGATAACGAGTACCTCACGGGCACGGGCCCTGCAGCCACCCAAGTCTTCGCGCAAGTCAACACCGACGGACTCGGAAACCGCATCATCGGTACAGCGTACAACTGTTCCGGCGGCACAACCCCTTGGGGCACAATCCTCTCCGCCGAAGAAAACTTCCAAGGTAGCGAACTATTCTTCGTGGGAGTTCAGGAAAACGTCAAACCCAACGGCGGCCAAACCGGCTACCCCAAGGGTACTACGGGCGAGGAATTCGGCTTAGTCGGCGAAAAATACGGCTGGATGGTAGAAGTCGATCCTCAAGATCCGAGTTTCCGCCCCCGCAAACACACCGCTTTAGGCCGTTTCCGCCACGAAAACGTCGCGATTCGCGCCGCAGCGGGACGCAAGTTAGTAGTTTACATGGGGGACGATCGGCGCGGCGGACATACCTGGAAATTTGTCAGCAGCGGTAGTGTCACCAACCCCGCAGATAAAAACAACAGCCACTTGTTTGAAGACGGCACTTTATACGTTGCCCAATACAACCGCAACGGTACTGGAAGATGGCTGCCACTGACATTTAATGCCCCGACGAATCCGGTGCGTCCTTCTAAAGTTGGCGAAGCGGAAGTAGCAAGTTTTGGCAAAGCTCAAAGAGATGCAAATACTCGCTTGCCAAAACGCGCCGGAATTGCCGGTCAAACCGAAGACGGCGGTTCTTTTGTAGTAGATACAACCAATGAAGCAACAGCACTTCCTGGCTATAGCAATAAAACTCTTGCTAATTTTTACAGCAGCCAAGGTGCGGTTTTAGTTGATGCTTTCTTAGCTGCTAATTTGATTGGTGGCACTCCAACGGCGCGGCCGGAAGATTTGGAAATCAATCCTACTACTAAGGAAGTTTTTATTGCTTATACTGACGGCGCACCGGGAAGCGACGGTTATCCGGATTCTCGCATTTTTACTGTTGCTAAATACACTGCCGGACTCAATAGCACTCAGCAGTCGGGAGGACTTTACAAAATAATTGAAGACAGTCCCGATGGGGCAGGTTTGACGTTCCGCTGGCAGCGTTTGGCTCAAGGTGGAGAAGCGGGTTCGGTAGCTGGGGCGGGATTTGCTAGTGCAGACAATTTGGCTTTTGACACTCAAGGCAATATTTGGGCCGTCACTGATATGTCTACTAGCACGCATAACGGTTTTGATGTCGGTGCGGCTGGAAAGCCAACAGCGATCGACCACAACAAGACTGGAAATGTGTCAGATTTTACTGGAGTTTTCGGCAACAATTGGCTGTTTTATATTCCGACTTCTGGGCCGAATGCAGGAACAGTAATTCCGTTTGCTTACGGCCCGAATCGATGCGAAATGACGGGGCCGACTTTTGTGGGAGATACGCTGTTGCTTTCGGTGCAGCATCCGGGGGAAGATTGCCCGATCGATGATGGTACTGTACTGAGTCGGCAAATTGAAATGTTGGATTTGAACGGTGCGGTTTTTAACCAGACTCGGAGTGTGTCTCGCGGCAGTTTGTGGCCGAGTAATATTGAGAATGACAGGCGTCGTTCGCCGATGCCGTCGGTGATTGGAATTCGTCGCGTGCGATCGACTCCAACGGGTCAGTTTGTTTAAATCTCACATCTTGCACCATACTCAAGAACAGGCAAGATGCCTGTTCCACAAAGAGTAAATTTTCTTGTGGAACAGGCCGGAAAGCCGGTTCCTAAAAAGCTTATTTAGAATGGTGCAACATCTAAGTTTAAATAGGCCTTACGCATCCGGGCCCAGAAACCTGGTTTTTACGAATCTGGAGTAAGATTGAATGAACCGCGAGGCACGCGGACGCGAAGAAAGAGAAAGAAGAAGATACTGTTCTTGATTCGCGCTCTTCTCGTCTTCGCCGTTCGTTCAAATAATTTAAAAAAGCCCTAGGAAAATTAATATCAAATCCCTTGAGCGCGAAATTTTTAAGAAAATTGTAATTGGCGATATAAGTCGGCGATCGCAATTTCTAGATTCACCGATTCAAGTTGCAAGGAATCGCCCAAACCATAGTGGGAGAGAACCCATTGCCCTTGTCTATCGCGCCGAAACATCCGGAAGTGCTGTAATTCATTATCTCAAGTTCTTGGATGTCCCTGTTCCCACCTGATTCATACCTGAATTCAGCAACATCGATCTGTGGTATTCGGAACATTATTCTATTATAAGTCTTGTCTGAGCTTCACAGATTTTAAGTAGGATTCCGCTACGTCTAAAAACGGTTTTATTTAAGATTGTAAGTATTGCCAACCCTAATTTTTGCAACTAATTTTTGTTAGTTAAAGGAATAGCGATCGCGAATTCCGTTCCCTTTCCTGGTTCGGAGACGCATTCGATTTTTCCGCCGTGTCTCTCTACTATAATTTGGTAAGTTATTGATAAGCCGATTCCCGTACCTTTGCCTACTGGTTTAGTCGTATAAAATGGATCGAATATTTTCCGTCGGACTTCTTCTTTCATTCCAGATCCATTGTCTGAAATCCGAATTTTGGCCATTTTGCCCTCAATTTTAGTAGCAATCTGAATCGTCGGAATGAAATATAGATCCTTAGAATTCGGCAACGACAGCTTCTCTTCCAAAGTATCGATCGCGTTGTTAATTAAATTCATCAAAGCCTGGTTTAATTGTCCTGCATAACACTCGATAGCTGGTAAATCTCCATATTCTTTCACAATTCTAATTTCCGAGTGATGCGAGTTAGCTTTTAAGCGATGTTGCAAAATTAATAGCGTACTATCAATGCCTTCATGGAGATTTACTTTTTTGCTATCTGACTCATCTAAACGCGAAAAATTACGTAATGACAGGACGATCTGCTGGATGCGTTCGGTTCCAACTTTCATCGAATTGATAGTTTTTGGTAAGTCTTTAACTAAAAATTCTAAGTCTATATTATCAGCTTCTCGTTGAATTTCTTTGGCTGGTTTGGGATAGTATTTTTGATACAAATCTAACAAACGAATTAAATCAGCTACATACTCGCTGGAATAACTAATATTACCGTGGATAAAGTTTACTGGATTATTAATTTCATGCGCGACACCTGCTACCATCTGACCCAAACTCGACATTTTTTCAGCTTGAATTATCATTGTTTGGGTACGTCGTAGTTCTTCCAAAAGAGATTCTAACTGTAAAGCTCTTTCTCTTAGTTTTGCTGGCGTACTTACCAAAACAAATATTGCACCTCCAGCTAATAGAGCACTGAAACTAGCAGCTATCCACAACCATTTAAAAATAGGTGAATTCTCAAGCCAGCCATCTTTGGGAATAGCTGCTAACTGCCAGGAGCCATTAGGTAAAGTTACTTCTAAAGTAACAGGCGATCGCTGGAAAACCTTAGCACTTCCAAAAAATACTTCTCCCGCAGCGCCTAATCCATCTTTCCCCCGAATCGCATATTTAAGCTTGGCAGATGAGTCTAATAGTCCCGCTTCTTTTAATAAAATATTCCAATCAATACCAATGCTTACCATTCCCCAATAGCGACCGCTTTCAGGAGGTTTGCCGACAGGAGTCAGAAAAATTGGGGTACGAGTAATCAAAGCCATATTACCCTGTTCGATTAATTTAATTGGTCCCGAAACTACAGTCTTTCTAGTATCAATTGCTCTTTGAAATGGCTTTTTTTCTTCTGGTATTTTCAGTGGTGCAAATCCTAAAGCACCTTCTTGACCTGCTAAAGGATAAAGATGGGTTGCAATGGAATTTTTGAACAATGCAGCGCTAGGAATACCGGGTTGCTTGGCTACGATAACTCTAGTCAAATTTTCAAACTCTGCTTGGCTAATATTTGGATTGTTTACTGAAATATAAGCTACCAAACCTTGCATTACAAATAATCGCTGGTTTAAAGAACCTTCAAGCTTAGCTCTCACCGTGCTAAGTTGGTCTAGTACAGCAACGCGGTTTTCCTGCTGGAAATGTTCGTTTTCTAAACGAATGAATAGCTCGGCGATCGCTAAAACGAGCGTCGCTGTTAAAAAGGCTGCTAGATAGGGTAAGTACCTGATTTTCACGTTCTTATTATATTAGAGCTAATTTGTAAACAAAAGATTAAGCAGACAGCCTGCGGGTCATCAAACGGATGAGCGACCCGAAAATCATCGCTTCACTGGTCTGGGTGTATAGTTCATAGTCCTTACTCAAGTGTCGAAACTGATTGAGCCAGCCAAAAGTACGCTCGACAATCCACCGCTTAGGCAAAATCTCAAATTCCTTTGATGTCCGCTCAATCACCTCCACTCGTACCCCACTCTATCGTTGCTACCGAAAAAAATTCCCCCAAAGTTTCCGACTCTGGCTTTAGATCGGGAAATAGAGATATTTCGATTTTGCCATGACTCAACATAGAGAGACTGGCCACAGCTCCTCTGACCTGTTCCGGCTTGACTTCCAGATACCTTTGCAACTGCTCTAAATTCCTGTGTCCGCTCACTTCCTGCACGATTCTTAAGGGGATGCCAGCATTCGACATCTGGGTAAGGGCAGTCCTGCGGAAGCTGTGAGAACTTGCTCCCTCGATGCCTACTCGCTTAAAAGCCTGTCGCAAGATTAAGCCGGCCGCGTCGCTGGTGATGTGTCCCAAGCGAGTGTTACAGCACTTCCGGATGTTATGAGGTACAGTAGCAGCAATTAGTAAACCAGTTCTTGAGATGTTTCGGGTTAATTAAATCAAGAGCCAGAGCAATTATCGTATCAACCCTTTTAGTGGTGGTTGGCGAAAACTGTCGCAATAAAGATTTAAGTTGCGACCACCATAATTCAATCGGATTAAAATAGGCGTGAGTATGGGGACAAACATAAAATAGAAGCACGCACAGATTCAATCATCGATGTAATTGAATCTACTTTATGCGCGGGTAAATTATCAATTCACGTCTACTGCTGGCGACCACAATTGTGGCACTAAACATTGCTCAATAAATACCTCAAATGCTTTGCCATCCATTGAGTTATCCATTGTCATGAGTGCCACTACTCGCTTCAAACTAATTGCACCAATTACTGTGACTTTTTTACCGGGCGTAAAAAGGTTTAACCGCATAGGCTCTCGTTCCTCGTTGAGAACGTGCATGAGTTCTGGTTAAACAAGCGTAATACTCCAGTCTCATCTAAAAAAACTAGATCTTTTTGGTCGATATGCTTGACTTTTTCCCAATACTCTAACCTTAACTTCATGACTTTTTCTGTTCCGGCGAAAGCTACTTCTCACTGTTTTTTTTTACGATTTAATCCCAACTTTTGTAAGGCGTTACATATGGCTGTTCTACCCACCCAATTTCCCGTCTTCTGGCCAAATAACTCACACAATTCTAGTAAGGTTGCATCGGGATGTGCTGCCACTATTTCTCTCAAAGAAGCTGTGGAATTATTCAAATGACTGTATCTCGTTTTCCCCTGGGTTTCGGCTGTAAATTTCCCTCGATTTTTTGTTGCTTGACCAGTTTTTGAACAGAGCTTTTACTGACGGAAAATATCGCTGCTGTTTTTCTGATCGACAGCTTCTGCTCGATATGGGCTGCTACTATGAAAGGAGCGCAAATCTACTGAGTATGCTTTCATTGGTATATTATTTTTAGTCGATTCTATTGTACCTCATAACATCCGGAAGTGCTGTATTCTTCTGCACTCATCGATGGGCGATCTGGTAAGGCAACCATAATGCGATCGGGAATGAAGTATGTTTCTAGAATAGCTTGAAAAAAAAGCGATTAAAAGGGCTGGTTTTTGAGATTGTCAATTATTGGCAGATCTTTTTCGTGAACCAGCCCCTACCGTATTAGGGTAATCGACCGGACATGATATCAGAGGTTTTGATTCCTCTGATTTAGATATTCCTCAAGCCTCTGGGGTCTGACGGCTTGTCAGCCCGTCAGGGACTAAATTCCTCTTGTAAGTCACTGTAATTGATTAAGTGCGATCGTACCAACTTTGCAGCGCCAAGCGGTGAACTTCCCGCCAGCTAATATTTTTAAGTCGGGCAATTTCCGCGCAATCTTCGTATTCTGGGTGTACATTAACAATAGTTTCTCCAGACTTCGCAACTTTTATCTTGACTTCGCCGTATTCTGTTTGAACTGTCTGGATTTCTCGGTGTAAAATAGTCCTCTGTTGAGTCGATCGCCTAATTCCCAGAGTAGTAGTTTCGCGAAAGATAACTGCTTCACAAGCATCCTGAAATTCGGGATGACAAATCGCCGTTAACAAAACCCCCAGCCGCGACTTTTTCATCACAATTGGGGCAGTGAAAACATCCAGAGCTCCGGCGGCAAACAAAGCATCAAAAACATAGCCGATCGCCTGCGGACTCAAATCATCAATTTGCGTTTCCAATACCGTAATAGTTTCTATGGAATTGGGCATTGGGAATTGGTTAAATATTTCTTTCTCCCCTATTCCTTCTTCCCTCTTCCCTCTTCCCTCTTCCTTCTTCCCTCTTCCTTCTTCCCTCTTCCCTCTTCCCTCTTCCTTCTTCCCTCTTCCTTCTTCCTTCTTCCTTCTTCCTTCTTCCTTCTCCCCAATCCAGAGGCGCAAAATATTAGGAATTGCCAGCATTCGAGAACCTGCACCCAAACCGATCGCCTGAATTTGCATCGGCGGTGGCGGGCCGAAAGCAGAGGCTAGAGTACAGGCGATCGCAGTTCCCGTAGGAGTGCACAATTCGCGATCGATCCCATTGCTGTAAACCGGCACTCGGTGCGTTTCCCACAACCGCATCACCGCCGGCGTCGGCACCGCTAACTTACCGTGGGCCGCCTTCACCGTACCTGCACCAGTCGGCATCGCCGAAAAGTAAAACTCCTGAATATCCAACCAATCCAAACCCAAACAAGTACCGACAATATCAATAATTGCATCCGTCGCCCCCACCTCGTGAAAGTGAACCTCGCTTGCGGGGATACCGTGTACGGCACCTTCTGCCTCTGCTAATTTGCCAAATACGGCCAAACTCCAAGCTTCCACGCGCGGAGGCAATTTTGCAGAGACGATGATTTGCTCAATTTGTGGCAAATTGCGGTGATGAGTGTGGGTAATTTCAGCATCTGGTTTGCCATGACTGTGAGAATGTTCTTCCCCGTGATGATGGTGGTGGCGGGCGTCGAAAGTCGGGGATTCCGTTTCCGAGGGATCGAGTTCGGTAGCGGAATTTTTGGGTTTTAACCACAAATCCGCAGCTAAATCGACATAAAATTTAGTTGCTTGTTGAGTATTCCGGTGGACTAATTCCGTCCGCAACTGGTACTCTGTCGAAATGCCGAGCAAATTTAGTTTTTCGATTAGGTATTCTAAAGGAACGCCAGCGTGGACAAGAGCGCCGATGCACATATCGCCAGCAATGCCGGTTGGACAGTCAAAATAAGCTATTTTATTCATTGTTAACAATTAATTTTCAATATTGATTGTTTCACTCGATATTTTGATCGCCCACTTAGCCTGCAATATCTTAACATGGCAACTATTTACGAAGTGCATCCAGTTGCACCCCAAAGAGACCGGATCGAGAAGATTACAAAAGCTCTAAAAGATGGGGCCGTGATGCTTTATCCGACAGATACAGTTTACGCGATCGGCTGCGATCTCAACTCCAAGTCTGCGGTAGAACGAGTCAGGAAGATCAAGCAACTCTCCAATGATAAGCCTTTAACGTTCTTGTGTTCCTCTCTGTCAAATATCACCGACTATGCTGCTGTCAGCGATGAAGCATACAGAATTATAAAGCGGTTAATACCGGGGCCTTATACATTTCTGCTGCCAGCTACCAAGTTAGTGCCACGGTTGGTAATGAACCCGAAACGCAAAACCACGGGAATTCGCGTTCCCGATCAGCGACTTTGTTTTACACTGGTGGAAGCCTTGGGAAATCCAATTATTTCAACATCCGCTCACATTACCACCGATGATGAAGGTGCAGCACCAGTCCCTGCATCTAAAGCAGAAAGCTTTGGCAAAGCTGAACTTTTTGACTGTTTTTCAAAGTTAGTAGATGTGATAGTCGATGATGGTTCCGATCCGGGATATCAAGTTTCCACCATTCTCGATTTGACCGAAAGCGAACCGATTGTTGTTCGCCGTGGTTTGGGTTCGGAAGCTGTCGCCGTTTGGGAAGATTAAAATTTTAAGGGGCGGATTTAGCGCTAAATTCGCCCACAAGCCGCGCCATTTTTTGAGTTATAAAATGCTTTAAGCCTCTACCTTAACTCCTTTCCAAAAAGCAATATATCCGGCAATATTTTTAGCAGCATCTTTTGGAGTAGGATAGTACCACGCAGCATCTTTGTTAACTTGTCCGCCGACTTCGACATTGTAGTAACTAGCAACACCTTTCCAACCGCAAGTAGTGTGAGTGCTGCTGTCCTTGAAATACTCGCGGTTGATGGCATCGGCGGGGAAATAATAGTTGTTGTCTACAATTTCGCACTTGTCGCTCTCGGCCAAAACGGCACCATTCCAAATTGCTTTCGGCATCAGTTTTTCTGCTTAAATTGAGATTCTCAATTATTGTAACTGTATTTGTGCTCAAAAGGCATAGAATAGTTGAGAAGCCCACAACCAACTACTGCAAATGCCAGCGTCGAATCCGCCAATATCTTCTGTGCCGCTGTCCCTGGAACAAGCACTCAAACATTTTTTTGGCTATGACTCTTTCCGCCCGGGGCAGCAGGAAATTGTCGAAGCTGCTTTACAAAAACGGGATATGATGATTGTCATGCCGACGGGCGGTGGCAAGTCTTTGTGTTTTCAATTACCGGCACTGTTGAAACCGGGATTGACGGTGGTTGTTTCGCCGTTAATTGCTCTGATGCAAGACCAGGTGGAAGCTTTGCAGGATAATGGAATTGGGGCGACTTTTCTCAACAGCACTTTGAGCTCTCAGGAAACCCGATCGCGCGAAACTGCGATTCTCGAAGGTAAGATTAAATTGCTTTATGTTGCACCCGAACGCTTGCTGGGTGAGAGATTTTTACCATTTTTAGATATAGTAGCAAATAAGTTAGGAATTTCGGCATTTGCGATCGACGAAGCCCACTGCGTTTCGGAATGGGGGCACGACTTTCGACCAGAATACAGGCAAATGCAACGAGTGCGCGATCGATATCCCGATATTCCCATTATGGGACTAACCGCCACCGCTACCGAGCGCGTCCGCCAAGACATTATCCAGCAGCTAACTCTGCGAAATCCCTACATCCACGTCGCCAGCTTCAACCGCCCCAATTTATACTACGAAGTTCGCCCCAAAACCAAACACAGTTTTGCCGAAGTTTTGCAAATCATCCAAAAAAAAGGCGGTTCCGGAATTATCTACTGTCTCAGCCGCAAAAAAGTTGACGAAGTTGCCTATAAATTGCAACAAAGCGGCATCCAAGCCTTACCCTACCACGCCGGCATGAGCGATGTCGATCGCGCCACCAATCAAACCCGCTTCATTCGCGACGACGTGCAAGTAATGGTAGCAACAATAGCCTTCGGTATGGGCATCAACAAACCAGACGTGCGGTTTGTAATTCACTACGACTTACCCAAGAATCTCGAAGGATACTATCAAGAATCCGGCCGCGCAGGCCGAGACAACGAACCCGCCCATTGCAGCTTATTTTTCGGGTACGGCGATGTCAAAACCATCGACTACATCATCGAGCAAAAACCTGACCCGCAAGAACAACGAATTGCCCGCCAACAGTTGCGGCGAGTAATCAACTATGCAGAATCCACCGATTGCCGTCGCACAATCCAGTTAAGTTATTTTGGCGATTCATTCCCCGGCAACTGCGGCCAGTGCGATAACTGTTGCAACCAAAAACCAGTAGAAGATTGGACAATTGAGGCAATGAAATTTCTTTCTTGCGTCGCCCGATGCCAAGAAAAATTCGGCATGAATCACATCATCGACGTGCTGCGCGGTTCAAAAAATCAAAAAATATTGCAATACCAGCACCACCAACTTTCTACTTACGGAATTGGCAAAGATAGAAGTGCTGAGGAATGGAAAAAATTGAGTCGTTCGCTGTTAAATCAAGGTTTTTTAGACGAAAAAACAGACGGGTTTCCCATTTTGAAGCTCAATGAAAAAAGTTGGGAAATTATGAAACGTCAGCGCACAGTTGAAATCGCCATTGAACCCCAGCGGGAAGTACAGGGGAAAGTTCGTTCTTTGGCAGTAGAAGTAGAAGCTTTATTTACCATACTGCGGACGCTACGCAAACAAATTGCAGACGAACAATTTGTGCCACCTTACGTAGTTTTTGCCGATAAAAGCTTGCGAGATATGGCAGAAAAACGCCCGCAAAATCTCAGAGAATTCGAGGAGGTTTACGGCGTTGGCAGCAACAAGCGAGATAAGTACGGCAAAGTTTTCTTGGAAGCAATTCGCACTTTTTGCCAAGAACAAGGATTGCCAAGTGGTGCTGCATCTTCTGAGGCCGCTAATCTTCCCAATCTTGCTAACGTTGCGTCTTATTCGCAGATGCAAACCTGGGAATTATACCGACAAGGTTTGACAGTTCAAGGAATAGCCAATGCGCGGGGGATGAGTCCTAATACTATTTCTGGGCATCTAATAGAATTGATGGAAATGGGCAGGGAAGTTGATATAAATTTGTTGGTGGAACCGGAACGCCAGCAGGCGATAGTGTACGCAATTGAAGTTATGGGTGATGAGAAACTGAGAGCTATTTATGATTTTTTGGAAGAACGTTATACGTTTGAGGAGATTAAGTTTGTGCGCGCTTGGTGGCGGCAAAATTATGTCGGTTTTTAACCGCAGATATATGCAGATGAACGATGATGGACGCAGATAATTGATGGGAGGAAGTAAAAATGAGAATAAAAAAAATAGCTTGTGGGGATAATATATTAGAGAGGCGTTTTTAACCGATATATTTTTTCCATTTTGCTTTGCTAGCTGGCCTCTATGGAGTTGGCAAAACTCAAATTTCAAAAGTAATTTTAAGAGCGCTATAATTGAGTAAGGTTGGGTTAGCTCAGCGTCTCATTGTTGGCTATGCTTCGCCCAGGTGCCAGGGTACTAATAAACCCGGAAGCAATTGCCTAGACTTTCTTCAGTTCTCAATTTTAGTGAGTGGTTAGGGGGATAAATTACCTTTTTAAATGAACCTTATTGAGCTATAAGTACCTCGTAAAACCACTTTTTACCTAAGTATTAGAGTGCGTGAGAGCGAGTAATATTTAAATCCACACGCATGAGACTATTTACACCCACGCCCCCCCAAGGATTGAATAATGTTTGTGCAGCCGGAAACGATATTAAGTCTCTCGGTACACCCATAAGTACCCTAAATTTTAGCATTGTATGTGGTTGCGGCAAAATTATATATATGGGTTTTTGAAGGCGAGAAATTAAGTTTCTACACTTTAGAATTGTACAATAAATAGTTGACTTCGTTAGCCAACCATTCGTTAAACAGATTGTGCAATATTTCTTGATACCGTTCAGGGGTTAATTCCGCCGGGAGAAACTTTTCCACCAGGAACAAGTGATATCCTAGCTCTGTTTCTATTGGACGAATCACTTCTCCGGGTTTAGCGCTAAATACGGCGACGGCTATGTCTGGTTTTAAACCCCACCGATAAACCTTGCCTTCGCAACCGCATATATGCCGACGATTTTCGTCAATATCGTAAAGGTGAGCAGCATCAAAAAAGCTAATTTCTCCTTCTTGAATTTGATAAAATAGTTCCTGAGCAAGCTGGCGGTTGGCAACAACCATTTGATAAAGAATTATTTTGTCGAATTGCAATTTGTTTTGAAAAAAAATCTTTTCTACTTCTTTGCTGAACAAGTGTTGGGCTAGTTTTTGGCTGAGGAGCCGATCGCGAATCCCTGCCTCTAAATCTTCTACAGAAATCATCTGATCGACCAGCCAAGCAATCGTATCGGCCGCTTTCTCCAAACGCTTCTCGCGGCGGAGTTGGTCGCCCACAGCTTGAATTTCGTCGGGAGTCACAGTTAACCCCCGTTCCCGGGCTGCTTTCTCAATAACTTTTTTCTGCAAAACCTTTTGACTAAATGTCTTTATTTGCTGCTCTTGTCTGAGTAGTTCGATGATTTCACTTGGTTCAATCAATGGTCCGTAAAAGTCCTTCATGTTTCTCTCTCAACCTATATAACTTTATTAACTTCATCCCCCGACGATTCCTGCGGGGTAGTTTGTGTTAACGGTTAACGCTTGGCTACACAATGTCATTAGGCAAACTAATAAAATTAGAATTGCTCAAAGTTGTTGCACCTGCTGCGTTAACTGTTCCCAAAACAACAGCTAAAATTCGATCGCCATTATTTGAACTAAACTTGACCAGAGTCCCGTCTGCCGTACCGTCACCATCCGTATCAAACGCGACGAGTGTCAAGTCTGTTACCGAAAGTCCCCCAGTCAGCCCAATTCGATCGCCTTCAGCGGGATTGAAATCAACGACTCGATCTGCTAACAATGGATTAGCTGCTGCACTCGCTGTTTCGGGTCTAAAGGCAAAGGTATCAGCGCCGCTACCTCCAATCAATGTATCGGTGCCGAAGTCGCCGCAAAGAAAATCGTCGCCGTTGCCGCCAATCAGTAAATCCTGACCTTTTCCTCCCCGCACAGTGTCGTTTCCATCGCCTCCATCGATCGCATCGTCACCTCTGTTACTTGTGATAATATCGTCGCCGCTTCCTGCAAAAATTTGGATGTTTTAATTCCACTCGATTTAGTCATTTTAATAACGACTAAAACAACTCGATGTTGAAGACGAACTAGAACGAGATTTTGTGTAACTGCTGGAAGTATGATTAGATGAAATATTTACAGCAACACTTTGACTAATTTGAGTCGCTCCATCAGTAGATTTTGAAACTACGCTTTTAGCTTCGGCAATAACTTTGCAATCGGGTGAAACTAGGCGTTTGATAACAACTTTATTCTGAGTCATAATGTTAATAAAAAAAACTTTACTAAAATCAACCTATTCTGACAGATTTTAGTTATCAGAATAGGTTGAAGACTATACAGGCGATCTTTTCTTTACTACTACCACCCTGGGAAGAAATATCCGTTGCTACCAGAGAGAGAAGTAGCATTAGACTGAGAACCTACACCTTGAACAGTGTTGGTGCTGCTGATAGCCTGAGTAGCTGAGTTCGCTCCCAGAGCACCTGCTGAAGCTTCAGCACCAGCAAAATTTCCTTTAATGTTCGTCTTAGAGTTGAATACCTTATTGATGGTCAGATATTCACTGATGTTTGCGTTAACATAGGTGGTTGAGCTTTCGCCAAAATAGTAGCCACCTTCAACATTTGCTTCAGCAGATTCCAAGTAATTCAGGTCAGAAATAATCATTTGTTTTGTCCTTTTAAGAGTGAGTTTTTTTTGTTTTACTGTTACCTAATTTAGCTTGCCCTTTGGTATCTGTGTTGCCATTTTGGCAGGAAGTTTTTTCGGTAACAACTTTGTTTTGTCTGTAATCAATTTATCAAGGTTAACAATGATTGTGTTGCCATTTTGGCAGAAGCTTTTTCTGTCTCGGCTGAACAACCTTGTTTCCTTTGATATCCCTAATATAATCAGGACTTTTCCTGCCGTGTTGCCATTTTGGCAGATTTATCGAAAATCAGAATGTAAAGATAACTTGAGGAAATTTTGTTAAGAGCGGGAGCGAAAACTGTGGTGTGCCTACTGAAAAACCCGATCGCCCGCGGTGAGTCAACCAAAAAACAGGTACACCCAACGCCCGCAATCGGGTTTTGTTTCGAGCAACTAATTTACTCGCCCGCGAAATTCAACCAACGTGTCTTTAATGCCCCAAAAAAGCCCTGATGCGGAACATCAACCGTCGGCATCGAGAGATATTGCCCTTCCTTGACTTCCAGTCCAAAACCTCTGGTATCTGAGTGCAACTCGCTAAAAGCCTCAGTTACATAACCCCCTCGAACTCCGGCTCGTTTTTCCCTCACCACTTCCACATAATCTAAATCAGCAATTTTGCCCAATGCAGGCTTAGTTTCCGATTTACTCGACTTGCTGATTTGACTGTTTTCCTTAAGCAAGCGGTTGGAAGTACGGTAAGGAATATAGTCGAGAGGGTTGTAACCCGTGCACCGCAAAAGTAAAAAACAAGCCCAAGAATACTTTCCTGCCAGGATGGCTGAAATTATCTCATCCAATTGTTCTGGTTTGATTCCAACTTGAGAATGATTGCCAGAATGGTGAAATTGGGAAGTCATTATTTTATCCTGTTTTGTGTATAGAGAGTGACAAAGGACAACAACCACTTAACTAAGTTCTACAAACTCATGCCGCCCTTTTGTAGCTGCTTGAGAGGGTCAAGCAAAATGTCGGCTATGCTGCGCTGGCGGATGACAATTTCCGCAGTAGCTGTTTGGCCAGCTTTGAGTTTCCAGGTTTGGTTTTTGGCTTTCACTGAGTCTCGATCGATACTCACTTCCACCAGGTAAAAAACACCCAATCGCTCGTCTGTTTTGGCATCCGGCGAAATAGATAAAACTTTTCCCGGAATCACGCCGTAATTTTGATAAGGAAAAGCATCGAATTTGACTTGCACCGGCATTCCGGTTTTGACAAATCCCGCTTCTCGGTTCGGTAAACTGACTTCCAGCACCAGAGGAGCCTGATTCGGAGTCATTTCTGCAATAGTTTGACCCGGTTGAACTACTTCGCCAGTGTTGTGAATGTTGAGTGCGGAAATGACTCCGCTGACGGGTGCGTAGAGAAATCTTTGTTTGAGCTGATTTTTTGCTTGAGCGAGCAGGGTTTGGGTTTCGGCAATTTTGGATTTGACTTGATTTAATTCCATTTCCAACTGCTGAATTTTTTGCTCTTTTTCTAACTGCGTTTGGCGCGCTGCGGCTTGTTTGCTGGCGGCTTCGGCTTGCAGTCGATCGACCTCTGCCAGTTGTTGGGCTAATTCACCTTGGGCTTTAGAAATGGCGCTTGTTCGATCGCGCAAATTTTGCTCGACTTCAAACAGCCTTTCCTTAACCCCAGTTGCATCAGACAGTTGACTCCTGATCGCAGCACTTTGCCTGTCGCGAACGGTTTGCTCGACTTCAAAGGCGCGATCGTCAGCCTGAGTTGTCTCCCCCAACTGGCTTCTAATAACGGCATTTTCACTTTCTCGCAGAGCTTCCTCTGCTTGAAACAATACGTCTTTTGACAGCGCTCCTTCATCTACCAAAGGTTTGAGACGCGCGATCCGCTCTTTGTGAGCAGTTACTTTTGCTTGCAATTGCACCAGCAATTCTTGAGTTTTGCGTTGCAAGGGTTTCACCTGATCGCGCCGCCCTTGCTGCGAGTTAATATCTGTTTTCAGTTGCGAGAGCAAGTCTTGCACATTCTTTTCCAGAGGTTTGAGTTGTTGCTGGCGCGCTTGCTGAGACACTAAATCTGCTTGCAATTGCTCGATTTGAGACTGCGTGGTGGCGGCTGAAGCGCGAGCACGGGCGATCGCAGCTTCCGCCCCCCGCTGGTCTGCAGCAGCAATAGCTTGGCTCGCTTCTGCTTCAAGTCGAGTTCTCTCGATCGAACTAATCTGCTGCACCAATTGAATTCGATCAGCGTCCAGAATTTTCTCAAGACGCTCCACCTCGCTCTGGGCATTCGACGGGTCTAATTCGGCCAATAATTGTCCAGCTTTGATTTTTTGACCTTCTTTGATAGGGAGGTTAATAATTTTTCCCGTCTCCGTCGGGTGAATTTTGTAAACAGCGCCTTTGGGGACTAATTTGCCCTGAGCATGACCAACTTGGTCAATTTTTCCCAAAGTTGCCCACGCTCCAAAAGCTACGGAAAAAACCATTCCTCCTAATATCAACCGCTGGGGAAAAGATACTGGAGGCTGGTCGAGTACCGAGTGCAAAGAAGTAGACCAATTCTTAGCATCAGCCTGCCGTAACTTGGCAATATTGATACCGTCATTAGTTTGAGAAGAGCGATTTTGAGATTCGACTAATTCTAAAGAGCGGTCTTTTTTTCGGGCTTCGTTTTCTTGCCTTGAAGCTACGCCCCCATAGACTTCACCTATTTCGTTAGGAGGATGGCCTAATTCTTTCTCATCTTGTGAAAACATTGTATTTCCTCCAAGTTAATCTGTATGACTGTTGGCAGTTAGCAGTTGTTAGGAGTTGTCAGTCAGGAGTCAGAAGTTAGGAGTTAGGAGTCAGGAGTAACTGAAAATTCTCTTTAGCCTTGTGTTGGTTGCTAATGACTAATGACTAATGACTAATGACTAATGACTTAAATATCGAGTTGTTGCTGAGCGAGGTGATAGTAAAGTCCGTGTTCAGCCATTAATTCGTCGTGGTTGCCTTGTTCGACTAAAATGCCTTTGTCTAGAACCAAAATTCGATCGGCATTACGCACCGTAGACAACCGATGAGCGATAATAAACGCAGTGCGATCGCGACTAATGCGGGCGAGATTTTGCTGAAACCTGCGCTCAGACTCCGTATCCAGCGAAGAAGTTGCTTCATCCAAAACCAAAATCCGGGGATCTCCCAAAAGAGCGCGGGCGATCGCAATTCGCTGTCGCTGGCCCCCCGACAAACTTGTTCCCCTTTCCCCCACAGGAGTTTGATAACCCAGCGGCATATCTTGAATAAAAGCGTGAGCTTCTGCTAGCTTCGCCACTTCTATCGCCTGTTCCAAGCTTGCAGAAGCCGCATCGTTTCCGTTTTTATACAGCGTAATATTTTCCAAAATCGTTCCCGAAAACAAGAAACAATCTTGAGGAACAACACCCAACTGAACTCGCAGCGACTGCAAAGAAATGTGCCGAATATCGTGGCCGTCAATTGTCAGCCGCCCCTTTTCTGGATAATAGAAACCTTGCAGCAACTTCACCAAAGTGCTCTTACCGGAACCGCTGCGGCCGACAATTGCCACAGTTTCTCCAGCTTGCACCTCAAAGGAAAGATTTTGCAGCGTATTGCGTTCCTCATCCTGAGCATAACGAAAAGAAACATTGTCAAACTTGACGTTTCCCTGAATGCGAGGCAGCACCAGCATTGGCTTGTAAGGGCTTTCTTCCGGTTGGGCAGAGAATACATCATCCAAACGCTCGATCGAAACCAGCACTTCTTGAAACTCATCCCAAAGTCCCACTACAGACAAAACAGGAGAAATCACGCTCCCAATCATCATATTAAAAGCCACAAATTGACCGATCGTCAACTCGTCTTGAATCACCAGCATTGCCCCGTACCACAGCAAAGCCGTACTTCCCAAAGTATTAATCCCACCCCCGATCACCTGCAAAGAATTAGCCAACTTCTGCCCGCGAAATTTGGCATTAATCATGCAGGTTAATTGGTCTTCCCAGCGCCAGCGCATTTCTCGCTCAGCAGCAGTTGCCTTAACCGTCGCCACCCCAGTAATCATTTCCACCAAAGATGAATTTTGCTTCGCACTTTCGGTAAAAATCTCCCGCGACACTTTTCGCAAAAACGGAGTTGCTACTAAAGTCAAAATCACGATCGGCGGAATCAAAGCCAGCACCAACAAAGCCAGACGCCAGTTATAGTAAACCATCAGTCCGATGTAAACTACAGCCATCAAAGCATCCAACCAAGCCGTAATAGCTTGGCGAGTCAAAAATGCCTGAATTTTTTGATTTTCCTGAACCCGCGTCAATATATCGCCCACCTGACGAGATTCAAAAAACTTGATCGGCAAACTGAGAGTGTGACTGATAAAGCCGCTAATTAAAGTCAGGTCAATGCGGTTCGACAAATAATCCAGCAAATACTGTCTCGTTGCACCCAACAGCGTTCGCCAAACACTAAATAGCAGCAGTCCGATCGCAAAAACGTGCAGAGTTACTATGCTTTTGCTAACAACCACTTGGTCGAGAATTACTTGGGTAAATAGGGGAGTAACTAGACCAAATATTTGGAGCAACAAGGAGAGGAGCAGAATTTGGGCGATCGCAGCGCGGTAGGGCCAGACTATGCCCATAAAATCTTTAATTTTAATGCCTTGATGTTCGGCACTGTGATTGCGGTATAGTTCCGCTGTCGGGTCTAAAATTAGGGCATACCCAGTCCAATTTTCGGTAAAAGTTTTAATGCTCATCCACCGCTTGCCAGCCGCCGGATCTGCCACTAAAACCTGTTGATTTTTAAAGCGGTAAACTGCCACGTAGTGATTGCCTTGCCAGTGAGCAATCCAGGGATTTTGATTTCGCAGCGGAGTTAAAGAAGCTCGCACGGGACGAGTGTGAAATCCCATCCTTTCCGCTGCTTTTGCCAGATTCTTGAGCGAGGCGCCGCTGCGACCAATTTCTGCCAATTCGCGCAAGTAATTTAGGCTAAATTTTTTACCCCAATATTCGCTAATCATGGCTAAGCAAGTAGCTCCACAATCTGCGGCGCTCTGTTGTTGAATGAATGGGTGTTTGCTACTCAACCATCGCCGCTGCTTGGGTTTGGGAAAGCTGATGATTCCGGCTGCGGGTTTTTGCTGAGCAACTGCGGTTAATTTTGATGGCTCGGTTTGTGAGGTTGATTGGGCATCTTGGGGCGCCGTTACTAAGCTTAAAATCGGAGGTTTGCGGAGGATTTTAGGGCGGGAATTGCTTTCGGAACTAATTGTGGATTTGGCTATTTCCCACTGTTCGCTGCTAAGCTGGTAAATTAGCAGGTCTGTTACGGCTATCCAGTCGTTCTTTACGTCTGAATGTTCCCAGTTACTGCCAATAATTGGCGGTGCTTGACCTTGAATTTGACCGCTGCGAAGCCAAAAAAGATTGTTGGAGTTTTGGCAATGCTCAGCGAGGGAAACTCCGGCAGGAATTCGGCTTTCTTCTATGTAAGGAAGTAAATGCGGCCACAGAAGCTGTTGTTGGTGGGGAGGGAGCGATCGCAAATCTGTTTGTGTCTTGAAAAATATTAACCGCTGTCGCTCTTGAAATTCTTGCTGCAAATGCTGTTGCAGTTGCGGGAATTCTTCTAAAATAAGCTGCATTGTGGTGGCCGCAATTCGAGCGATTTGGCAAGTGTCGGCTGCAATTGCCCTGTAAGGCAGTCCGCTGTCTATAAATCGGTCATCTGTCCCAAATATTGCTCCGACTTCCAGTACAACCGCCGAAATCTCCTGCTGGTGAGACGCTTCTACCGCTAGCAGCCTGACTCTTCCCTCGCAAACTAAATAAAAATGGCGATCGCTCTGTTCTTTTTCAACCAAATTGTTGCTATCTGATGTTTGATATTGAGTGATTTCATCTCCGAGCTGAAAATCGCAAATTTCACTGGCTGTATTTAATTTCGCCACTAATGTCGATCCTGCACCGACTCCCTCGAAAATTTTCTGAATAGCCGGGAAATTTTCCAAGGCTTCTCGGGTTTTAAGAATGTGATTTGTAACCCCTAAATTTTTTTTCATAACTTACCCTGTCAAAAAATTGAAACAATTTTTTTGAATTACAACTAACCCGGTTATGAGCAATTTTTATGGGTTTAGTTGCAATTTAGTTGGCTTAAAAACTGTTTGTCGATATGTCCGACTAACACCCCTTGGTTACGACATTCCTTCAACGCATTTAGGATATATAGAATTGCGTTTTTTCAGGATTGTGTGGTAATTACGTAAGTGTGCTTTGGGCTGGCTCTCAGTTTAACTTACAGAATCGTGATTTGGGCTACCTTCCAGGGCAATCTTTACCTAATCTTTATAAAAGTACCGTATTATTACGGAAAAATTATAAAGATTTTGTGAAGCAGGGGAGGCTAATGTTCTCCCCGATACAGGTATATCTACGCAGAAGTTTACATTCAGGATTCAAAACCCATCAATTTTTGACGATCGTTTGTGAAGTCCAGATTCCGAACATTGTAAAGAAATATTGATTGCTATTAGTTTGTAGCAGCAATTCAAGCAATTAATGGTTCTGCCTTACTTAGTATGCTAAAAATTTATGGAGACAGCGATCATTTAAGTTAAACCTAAAAAAAATAATGACAAAAATACTGCATCCATCTAATGTAATTGTAGGGATAGCTTAGAGACAGAAACAACAATTATTTGATCATTTACCCTCAAAAATAAAACAGAATTTTGCCCACTATGTAGCCCAAAATACCGCTGTTTTTATCAAAAAAACGCATTTAGTTAGAGATTTACCAATCACGAACATAAGATATTTCCCCAATAGTAACATTGTGCCATAAAAAAAGATAAAAGACATTTTTTTACACAGAAACATGAGCGACATCCTTAATTATCTTGAAAAGAAGCATAAAAAAAACACAGCGATTAATTGATTAGGCCTAGGAACAGTTACAACAATTTCTCCAAAATGCCGAACCATTACATCATGAAAAACAAGCTTTACTAGAATCCCAAAAAGTTACAATTATTGCTGGTGGAGTCGGTCAAAAACCCAAATTATCTATTCCCGAACAAATATTTTTAACTTTGTTCTATCTTAGGACTAGGACAACACTTCAACTTCGGGGCATCCCATTTGGAGTTAGTGAGTCTACAGCTAATGATACACTTAACTATTGGTTTGGACGCCTGCTTCGATTGCTACCATCTAGCTGGGTGGAACAAGTAAAAAAAATGCTGCTGATCGTGCAATAGCTAAGGAAATATTCACAGAATATTAATTAATAGTAGATACCTACGAACAAGTCAGAGAAATATCTGGAACTCATGATGAACAAGAAAAATAATTTTCAGGCAAGAAGACTAACCATAAGCTGTCGTGCATTTAAATTGTATATTTGAGGCGCGCGGGACGCCCAACCCTAATCCCCACAAGAGTTTTATTTTTTTTTAATAGACAATTTAAATGCCGCAACAGCTTACATTTAAAAGTCAAATAATTTTCATGCCAGATGGTAGAGAGATAGTTGATGTTGTGGCAGGGAAGTCTTAACGTAAAAGGGATATAACCTTATTCTGGGAAGATCTCGCACGAGTTTGACCCTCAACAAAGATTTAAGAGAGATAAAGCTTACGTTGGATAAAATTCAATAACAACTCCCATTAAAAGAATCAGAAAATTAGAATTAACAACTGAACATAAAGAACAAAACAAAGCGTTTGGTGGTAGCAAGATTTTTGTCTAACATCGGAATTATAACGGTCAAGAGATTTCGATATTTCCAATAAAATTTAGATAAAATTGCCAAAAATATGAGTCCGTAATTTTAAATTTTTGTGGAAGAGTAACGTGGCGAATTGGATCGCTACTACTACAATTAGAAAAAGCGGTGAAAGCATTAGATAAAAATTAACACAGCTCACTCAATATGTTGGTACAATTATCAACCCTACACATCTCAGAGTCTGGTTTTATTTTACACACTACCTAATTTAGGATGATTACATTTACGTCCTACAACTTAACTATACATAAGCTTTGATTGTTTTCGGAGATGTCTTCTACAGAGGGACAGTGGTTTTTGAATTAGGGATAACCCTTCCTTTTCTGACCTTTTTTACAGCGTCTATAGAAGGTAGATATAGAAGCCAAAGCGCCTTCCGCACTGGGTTTACGGGCGGCTGACTTGAGCTTTTTCGCGAAAGCGAACTATGCAGGCAATATCTTTACAGAGTGCGTACAACATAGTCTTACTAATATCTGCGTTGTCCATCCAAACTCGGACAGCTTTTTTTGTAAGGAACTCGCCTGTTCGAATGGCTTCATCAAGTGAACAGTATTGGTCTCTCGTTCCGTTTTTTAGCTTTGCTTTTCTTACTATTATGGTATGATTATATCAAACTTCAGCACTTTTTATCCAGGAAAGTCCTAGATAAAAGCCGCACTTAAGTGCGGGGCTTTAAACCCCATTTTTCGGTAAAAATTATCTAAAACTCTATGGGAGCAAGGAGCAGTAACCCCCTCGAAGCAGCCGGCTCGACTCGTGAGCCGATCAAAATAGGCGTGTTGCATTCGCTGACGGGCACGATGTCCATCAGCGAAATTTCTGTTAAAGATGCGACGCTGTTGGCTGTTGAGGAAATTAATGCGGCAGGAGGGGTGCTCGGACGCCCCTTGGAAGCGGTTATAGAAGATGGAGCTAGCGATTTGCAAACTTTTGCTCAAAAAGCTAAGCAATTGCTCTTTGAAGCTCAGGTGGCGGTGGTATTTGGCTGTTGGACTTCGGCGAGCCGCAAAGCTGTACAGCCGGTTTTCGACCAGGGCAAAGGGTTGCTGTTCTATCCGGTGCAGTATGAAGGGCTAGAACAGTGTGCGAATATTTTCTACATTGGTGCTGCCCCAAACCAACAGATTGTGCCTGGGGTGAATTACTTGCTGGCACAGGGGAAGCGGAAAATTTTTCTGTTGGGTTCGGACTATCTCTTTCCCCGCACGGCAAATCGGATTGTGAAAGCTCAACTGGCGGCACAGGGGGGAGAGTTAGCGGGGGAAGTGTATCTGCCGCTGGGATCGAGGGAAGTGGGCGAGGCGATCGCACATATCTTAGCAGTGAAACCAGATGCTATTCTCAACACTCTCAACGGGGACAGCAATGTGGCTTTTTTCCAAAAGTTGCGGGAAGCTGGCGTGAAACCCGATGATTTGCCAGTGATGTCGGTCAGCGTAGCAGAAGAAGAAGTGCGGGCGATCGGGCCGTCCAATATTGCCGGACATTGGGTGGTGTGGAACTATTTTCAAACGGTCGATACACCGGAAAATCGTAAATTTGTCAATGCTTATAAAGCCCGATACGGGGAAAATCGAGTCACCGATGACCCGATCGAAGCGGCTTATTTGGGCGTTTACCTGTGGAAGCAAGCAGTAGAAAAAGCTGGTTCGACAGATGTGGTTAAAGTCAGGGCTGCTGCTAAAAATATTGAGTTTGCAGCGCCATCGGGCAAGGTAAAAATAGATGCCCAAACGCAGCATACCTGGAAAACAGTACGCATTGGTAAGGTGAGGTTGGACGGTCAAATTGAGGAAGTTTGGAATTCCGGCGCACCGGTTCGGCCAGATCCTTTTCTCAAAGGCTATCCTTGGGCGGCGGCACTGGCTACGAGGGGAATTGCTCTGGGAACTCGGGCGTCTTTGAGCGGGCTGTTTGTGATCTTGGTGCTGATAACTTGGATGGCGGTGGGAGTTGGGTGGATGGGTTCTGTGGAGATGAAGAACTATTTGCTGACAATGGACGCTGCATCAGCTCCGGCGGCGGGGGTTCCTGAAGCCGCAATGGCGGTGCTGGTGCAGCAAACTCTCTTTGTGGCGAGCCGCACTCAGCACTGGCTGCTGGCAGCTTTGGGTTTGAGTTTGATCGCGGGGATAGTGGCTTTTGTGTCGGTGTCGGCAATTATTCGGAATCTCGGCTTGCTGCGGGAAACTGCCGAACAGATGGCGAGCGGTGATTTGGCGGCTCGATCGCCGGTGGTTTCTAATGACGCGATCGGGGTGCTATCTTCTACTCTCAATACGATGGCTCAGCAAATTAGCAGTTTGCTCAACGGTTTGGAAGTGCGGCAGCGGCAGCTAGAGGAACGATCGCGCGAATTGGAAGTTGCTAAGAACGCTGCCGAAGCTGCTAACCGGGCGAAAAGCACTTTTTTGGCAAATATGACTCACGAGTTGCGGACGCCCTTGAATGCGATTATTGGGTACAGCGAGCTGCTGCAAGAAGAGGCTCTGGAACTCGGCGAAGAAGAGTTTGTGATGGATTTGGCAAGCATTAATATGGCAGGCAAGCAGTTGCTCACCATTATTAGTGACATCCTGGATATTTCTAAAATTGAAGCAGGAAAGGTGACTCTTTTTTTAGAGACTTTTGAGGTGTGGAATTTGATCGAGGAGGTTGTCACTACTGTTCAACCCCAGCTAGGGAAAAATGGCAATACTTTGATGGTCAATTGCGATCGCAATATTGGCACTATATACTCCGATTTGTCAAAGCTGCGGCAAGCGCTGTTGAATTTGGTGACCAATGCTGCTAAGTTTACCGATCGAGGCAAAATTACGATTAATGTTTGGAAAGAAGAAGGGGAGGTTTTGCCACTCGACAATTCCGAAGAAATCTCGGCAGCTTTTTCTGGGTGTCAACAGCCTGCGATCGTCTTTCAAGTAACCGATACCGGCATCGGCATGACTGAGGATCAGGTGTCGAGGCTGTTCGCAGCTTTCGCTCAAGCCGACGATTCTACTACCCGCAAATACGGCGGCACCGGTTTGGGGCTGACAATTAGCCGGAAGTTTTGCCAGATGATGGGCGGGGACATTACGGTTGATAGCGAGTTTGGCTGCGGTTCTAGTTTTACGATCCGGTTGCCGATTGCGGTTACAAGCCCGAAAGAAGCGCAGGACGATCGAGAAACCGCAGAAATGCAGCCTAAGTCTTCCGACGACGATTTAGAAACGAGTGCAGAATCGACTGAAGCGAAGCAAAAAGCAGTGCGATCGCAAGCGCTGGAGCTGCCCAATGCTGCTACTGTCCTAGTGATTGACGACGATCCGGACGCGCGGGATTTGATGACCCGCTGCTTGTCTAAACAGGGATTTCGGGTGCGATCGTCGGCTAGCGGTCAAGGGGGGCTGATGTTGGCTAAGAATTTGCTGCCGGACGCGATTATTCTGGACGTGATGATGCCAAGTATGGACGGCTGGGCGGTGCTGTCGGCGTTGAAAGCCGATCGAGATTTGGTTGATATTCCAGTGATTATGATAACTTTTTTGGACGACCAAAACCAGGGTTTGGAATTGGGAGCGGCGGAGTATGTGAGGAAGCCTGTGGATTACAAGCGCTTTGCTGCTTTATTGAGCAAATATCAGGGTCTGGGGAAGTAGTTATTAGTCATATATATTCTGTTTGCACGAGCAAGATATTGTTGACTGTTAACTGTTGACTATTGACTAAAATTATGCTTTCGGAACAACTGATTGTTTAGACATTTAAACAATACCGATGCAACCGCAAACGATATCAGTAGTCATTAGCCCTTGAACTCTCAAATGTGAAATATGAACTGTTAAATTTTGTGAATTATTAACAGTTATAGCAACCGCGAAGACGCTGAGGATGTTATTAATTGTTCAAATTATTGCTGGGATAGTTTTCTGCCGAAGGTCTTCTGCTAGAAGTGTTACCACTTACCAAAAATATTTTAATATTTAATCGCTCTCCTGCCAACGAATCAGACACTCTTGTTGTAACTAAAAAGTGAGATTTTGTGGATTGAGTAGTTCGCTTTGCCAGCGAGCTCAAGTTCTTTGGCTAAGCTGTGACCACATTAGGAATAGAGATTTGTAGCGCTTTTTCGCTCGTGCTTTTCATGACCCAGTTGAGCTATTTAACAATGGCGAAAGGATTGTTAGGCGTTGCTGAATCACGGTATGAAAATAGATAAGTTGGAAATTCCGAAGATGTTCTGACGCGCTTGTTTCTTTTTTTGCAGATTGAGCCGTTCATACCACAAATCAGCAACGCCACTCTGGCGTTGGTTGGGGCATTGTTCCAGTGAAGGTAGGTTACGAGGGTCGATCGCCTGCATCACTCGCCACAGTTGCATCGGGTGCTGCCGATTCTAGCTCCGGTGGCAGATGATTGGTGATGAAGGAACTCCAGTGAGCTATTCCACCTGAATCAAATTCCATCTGCAAAATTGACGCATTCGGTACTGGAAATCCTCGCGAAAATCCCAAAAGCCGAGTCATCGCAACGGCATCAATTACCGTTGGGTTAGCCAAAATCTGCCACAGCATTGCTTTGATAAAAAATCCATGTGAAAAGACAAGTACAAAACCGGATTGTTGTTGTAACTGGTTGAGGGCAGTTCGGACTCGTTCCATCAGTTGAACCAACGATTCGGCGTTGGCTCCATCGACATATTCAGGGTCGCAGCGGTCCCAGTAAGCTTTGCTCAAAGGTTTGCGATCCAGGATTGTGGTTGGTTGATCGAACTGTAGGCCCAGATAGGTAAATTCCTGAACTTGCCAAACCTCAACGGGTGTATGTGGAAATTTTTCAATCAATGGTTGAGCAGTGAGTTGTGTTCTGAGATAAGGTGAAGTCACAATCAAGTGGGGAGATTGTTTAACGGCGGTTGGAATACATCTTGATTGTCGATCGCCCAATTCACTTAAGGCATTTTCATGGGGTCCAATAGTTGCCAACCCTGCATTGGATTGACTTTGACCATGACGAATAATCCAAATAGACACGGTTTGATATTCCCTCTCATTTAGGGTAAAAATCACTTGGTGTTGCTGAATCACGGTATGAAATAGACAAGTTGGAAATTCCGAAGAGGTTCTGACGCGCTTATTTCATTTTTTTCAGATAGAGTTCTTCATACCATAAATCAGCAACGCCAATTGTTAAAATTGGCAGGGTTAAATAAATCACTTTAAACGGTTCAATTGCTCGATAGGCTTCGTCAAGAACTTCTCTAAAAAGGTTTCATTAGCCATTAGTTAACAGCGAAAAACTAATAATAACTAATGACTAATGACTAATTAATCTAAGAAGCCCATTAATGTTGAGCTATCGTCAATTTCGTTTGAGGCAATTGGCCGATTTCCTCCCATTGTCGAGTAAACTTCATCAATGTGAAGAGTGCTGATTGCGATAGGGCGGGCACCGGACATACTGAACATTTCACTGACTTGCATGGCGCTGGAGCCGATCGGGCGATTGCCGAGTGTAGCAACCACTTCAAAGTCGCTTGATTCGACTGGGCGATTGGCTACAATGCCGTAGGTTTCGCTGATGTGCAGGGTGCTAGTGCCGATCGGGCGATCCCCCGAGATCGAGACGATCTCGCTGATGGTAAAATCGTCTGGGCCGACGGGGCGGTTGTCATGCAGGTGTTGGGGCTGATAAAGTTGAATTCCTGTTGCTTTGGTATCCGTGGGTTCTGTCGGTTGGCTTTTGGAACCTCCTTTGCCGCGGCGGGCGATCGCTTTGCCTTTGCCTGTACCTGTGCTCCTCGTATCCATAATTCTTTTCCTCGTTTATTGCTGTTGATTGCTGGGTTCGGACAACTGCTTGTGTGGGCTTTCTGCTTTCTATTTGGGCCGATGATTAAAATAATATTACAAAGTCTAACTATTTTCTTAAAGAAATTGCAGAATCTCTGCATTTTTGTTAAGATTTATGGGTAATAGCTACATTTTCCTATGGTAACTGCGGCAGCATCTTTTCAATTGCAAGCGCCCTTCCAGCCCACAGGCGACCAACCGCTAGCGATCGCCCAACTCGTCAAAGGCATCGAAGCCGGGGATCGATTTCAAACCTTACTCGGTGCCACAGGTACGGGCAAAACCTTCTCCATTGCCTCGGTGATTGAAAAAGTCGGCAGACCCACCTTAGTCCTAGCACACAATAAAACCCTGGCAGCTCAACTGTGCAACGAACTGCGAAATTTTTTCCCCAACAATGCAGTCGAATACTTTGTCAGTTATTACGACTACTACCAACCTGAAGCATACATCGCCGTCACCGATACTTTCATTGAGAAAACGGCAGCAATTAACGACGAGATCGATATGTTGCGGCACTCCGCCACGCGATCGCTCTTTGAACGCCGCGACGTAATTGTAGTTGCTTCAATTAGCTGCATCTACGGTTTGGGAATGCCCGCAGAATACCTGAAAGCTGCTATTCCTTTGCAAGTAGGAATGGAAGTCAACCAGCGGCAAGTTTTGCGAGATTTAGTTAACGTCCAATACAGCCGCAACGATATAGATTTAGGCAGAGGCAAATTTCGCGTCAAAGGCGATGTTTTGGAAATTGGCCCCGCTTACGAAGATAGAATTATTCGCGTCGAATTCTTCGGCGACGAAATCGATGCGATTCGCTACGTTGACCCCGTAACAGGTAAAATCCTGCAAAGTTCAACGGCTTTAAATATCTATCCAGCGCGCCACTTTGTCACGGCAGAAGATAAATTAGAGGCAGCTTGCCAAGGAATAGAACTCGAATTAGAAGACCGACTGGCAGAATTTGAAAAAGAGGGTAAACTATTAGAAGCTCAGCGGTTGGAACAGCGCACTCGCTACGATTTGGAAATGCTGCGCGAGGTAGGTTACTGTAACGGAGTCGAGAATTATTCGCGGCATTTAGCAGGGAGAAATGCCGGGGAACCGCCAGAATGTTTGATTGATTATTTCCCGAAAGATTGGATGTTGGTGATAGATGAATCTCACGTCACTGTGCCGCAAATTAGGGGGATGTACAACGGCGACCAAGCTCGCAAAAAAGTATTGATAGAACACGGTTTCCGCTTGCCCAGCGCCGCAGATAACCGCCCTTTGAAAGCCGAGGAATTCTGGGCGAAAGAGAATCAGTGCATCTTTGTTTCTGCTACGCCTGGGGATTGGGAAATGGAAAAATCTGAAGGCAGGGTGGCAGAGCAAGTTATTCGCCCTACCGGAGTAATAGACCCGACTATTTTTGTGCGCCCGACGGAAGGACAAATAGACGATTTGTTGGGGGAAATCAAGGAGAGAGTAAGTCGGGACGAGCGAGTGTTGGTGACGACTTTAACGAAGCGGATGGCGGAGGATTTAACCGAATATTTGCAGGAGAGGGCTATTAAAGTCCGGTATTTGCACTCGGAAATTCAGTCGATTCAACGCATCGAAATTATCCAAGATTTGCAGGATGGTAAGTTTGATGTATTGATTGGTGTTAACTTGCTGCGGGAAGGTTTGGATTTGCCCGAAGTTTCGCTGGTGGTAATTTTAGATGCCGATAAAGAGGGGTTTTTGCGATCGGGACGTTCGTTGATTCAAACAATCGGAAGGGCGGCGCGGCACGTTCAGGGACAGGCTATTTTGTACGCGGATAATTTGACGGATAGTATGGTTAAGGCGATCGACGAAACCGATCGACGCCGGGGGATTCAGCTAGCGTACAATAAGATGCACGGGATTACGCCGCAGCCGATCGCGAAAAAGCGATCGAGTAATGCGATTTTGGCATTTTTGGATGTCTCCCGCAAGCTGAATTCTCAGCAGTTGGAGGAGGTTTACGAACAGGTAAACGAGTTATCTTTGGATGAGATTCCTCAGTTAATCGGGCGGTTGGAAGCGCAGATGAAGGCGGCGGCGAAGAAGTTGGAGTTTGAGGAGGCGGGTAAATTGCGCGATCGGATCAAGCATTTGCGGGATAAGCTATTGGGACATTAAGGAAGAGTGGGAGGATATGATGTTCGATCGCATTACCTTCGATCCAAAAATTATGGGAGGAAGAGGTTGCATTCGAGGAATGCGAATTACTGTTTCTTTGGTAGTGAGTTTAGTAGCAAATGGGATGAGTGTAGAGGAAATTTTGGCAGCTTATCCTTATTTGGAAGCTGAGGATATTAAAGCTAGTCTCCAGTATCAACTCTCAACCTCAATGCTATGAATGCACCCACTCGTTTAGAGTTTCCCATTGCTAAGGCGCAATATCTCTTCAGCAGTGCCACGGAAGCAGGAGTAGGCGGAGATAAGCAGAAATTTTGGCGGGAGGTGATGGGGTTTGAGTCACCGGAGGCGATTCGAGACGCAATTATAGCCCAAATCTCGCTAGAATTGTTACAGCCAGTCGGACAGAATGACTATGGAGAACGCTACCAAGCTATTATTTTAGTTCCAGGGCGATCGGGGGTATCTTGGCAAATACGTACAGGCTGGATTGTTTTATCTGGTGAAGATATTGCTAGATTTGTTACCGCATTTCCTCAACGCTTTGGGAGACAGCAATGAGCAAATTTCAGTTATTGGATGCAGTGACTTTAACCGAAGCAGTCGCCCTCGCTGATGGCGAGATTGCACCGCCACAAACAGCCGGGACAATTGTTGAGGTTTTCAAGAAGGGTGAAGCTTATTTAGTAGAATTATTTGGGGGATGGGTGAAAGCAGAAGTTGGCGGGGATTTTGTGCCTGCAACTCAGGATGAACCGGGCGCATTTATGGAAACGATTGGTGTTGAAACAGTTTATCCGCATCAGTTGCAATTAGTAAAACCTGCCGACGAAATGATGGGAATTCGAGAGCATTTACTGTCGGTTTTAAATAATTTACCTGACGAGTTAGTGGCTGAAGTCTGCGACTTTGCCGAGTTTTTGCAGGAAAAACAGCAAAAAGTGCGGTCGTATTAAGCATTTAGGTGAAGTGGGATCGCCTTTTACCATTGTCCTATTTTTTGGATGGGAAGGGCGATCGGGCTTTCTATGAGATTCCTAGTCGATATGCTGCATATTCGCGATCGTGACAATCTGCGTTTGATGTACCATCGTTATTCCAGTGATTTGGCTGCCAATCACGTTCGCGCCTCAAGTCATCTATTTCTTGTTGCTGTTCAAAGACTTTTTGCTCAAAGGATTGGATAGTTTTATCCTTTGCTGCGTTTTCCTCCAGCAGACTGCGGTTCAACTCTGCCAAAGCGCGGTTCGACTTCGCCAAAGCGCGGTGTGACTCCGCCAAAACACAGAGGGTTTTCTTAGTCTGCCGAAGGTTGGTGTACAACGACTCGCATTGTGGAGTATAATTATGGGACATATTTTTCAAAAGTTACGTTAACTTGTGGTGGTCTGAAGTTGAGATGTCAAACCACCGTGAGTTGGCTAGCTAAAGCAAGGCCTCTGTCTGAATCGTTACTTCAGGCGGGCCTTTTCCGTATCAGATATGATTTGCTATTGCAAAAACTACAAGACATTAAAGCATTGTCTTTCTTACACTTGGCCATGTGAGGAAGTTTTGCTTGAGCTTGTATTTTAAGAATTTAACACTGAAAAAGCCACTTGTCAAGCGCTAAATAAGACCGTTTGTTTTCTTTATTACGGAGATTTAAACATCCGATTGCCGACATTCGATGGCGATTTAATCTAATACGCTTGAATAACCGCATATACGGGGCTATGGGTAAAGTGGATGCCAACTCAACCTCAATTTGCCGACATCCGATGCCGCTTTAATCTAATAGGCTTGAATAGCGCAGTCTACCGCGTTATGGGTAAAATGGATACCAACTCAACCTAAATATCTATTAAGAAGTGAGCGCCGATTGAATCGATCGCGGGCAGATATGGCAAGGGTTTCAGAAATATATAAAAAAGACCGATCGCCCTAAACACCACCCAAACCAACTACTTGCCTAATACCACAGCATCCGTACTGCTAGCAAAAGCCGGACGAATAAATTCCTCCTTCTCTTCTAACGTGATGTAACCCTTATCTACAGCTAGCTGCATCACTTCCTGAAGAAAACCTCTGAGCGCATCTAATACTTGAGTGCGATCGCATTCAAAAACTTTTTCCCAACCAGAAGTTGCAAAATTCCTCGAATAGGAGTTACGCAGGAGAACTCAGAAACCGGGTTTTTTGAGATAAAACTTCGTTACAGCCCGCAGATGCAGTAAAAAACCCGGTTATGAAGGCGAAGTGCGTAAGTTCTGTTTATCAATACTCCGGACAGTTTTTAAATAGGGATGCTTACGCAATAAAGCACAGAAGCGAAAAAACTGAGTGCTATCTGAA
>NZ_JAUBQN010000017.1:0-121089 GCF_036701295.1 Microcoleus harperi Pol14_C6
TCAGATAGCACTCAGTTTTTTCGCTTCTGTGCTTTATTGCGTAAGCATCCCTATTTAAAAACTGTCCGGAGTATTGAATTAGTAGTTTTTATTTCTTCCCTCTTCCCTGTTCCTTCTCCCTTCTCCCCATGCGCTTCAAATCCCTTGATGTTTTTCGCGGAATTGCGATCGCCTCGATGATTTTAGTCAACAACCCCGGTAGTTGGGAACACGTGTATCCATTGCTAGATCACGCAGAATGGCACGGCTGCACCCCGACAGACTTAGTATTTCCGTTTTTCTTGTTCATCGTTGGCTGCGCGATGTCTTTCTCGCTGCCTAAATATATTCAAAATTATCCAAAAACCGGAATAGAAACCTCAAAATTTACACAAACAAAGGAAAAATCAGAATCCGCTAAAAACCCTGTTCCTTCTTCCTTTTTCCTTCTTCATTCTTCAAATATTTACTGGCGAATTGCCCGCCGCGCCGCGATTCTATTTATATTAGGATTGCTGCTAAATACATCTTCGATCGCCCTTGACGTACTTCTCAACAGCGCCCCGCTTGAAAACTTCGGTAAAATCCGCATCATGGGAGTATTGCAGCGCATCGGCTTAGCTTATTTCATCAGTGCGATCGCCATTCTCAACCTTTCCCCCCGCAATCAAAAATTACTCGCTGTTGCCGTGCTTTTGGGGTATTGGGCTGCATTAACCGTATTTGCTGTAGGGGGGTACACTGCCGGCGAACTCACGCCAGAAGGAAATTTAGGAGGATATGTCGATCGGCTAATCCTCGGTAGCCAACACCTGTACAAAGGCGGCCCCTTCGACCCAGAAGGATTGTTGAGCACCTTACCCGCAGTTGTAACAGTCCTGATCGGCTACTTTACCGGAGAATGGCTGCGCGTACAGCCAATCAAAACCCGCACCAGTGTAAACTTAGCAATCTGGGGGTTCCGTTGCGTAGTAATCGGCCATTTGTGGGGATTTTTATTTCCGATGAACAAACAACTTTGGACAAGTTCTTATGTAGTTTTTAGTGCGGGTTGGGCGTTGCTATTACTAGCAGCTTGCTACGAAACAATAGAAGTGCGAGGTTGGAAATGGGGTAGGCCGTTTGAAATCATGGGATTGAATGCAATTTTCCTATTTGTTGCTTCCGGTATTGTCGCCAGAATCCTGTTAAAAACCCATATCGGCACTGGAGAGAATGCTCCTACTACCTACACTTGGATTTATGAAAACTGGTTTGTGCCGTGGGCGGGGCCGCTGAATGGTTCTCTAGCGTTTGCCGTGACAGCGGTATTATTTTGGTGGTTAATTTTGTATGGAATGTACCGCCGTGGTTGGGCGATTAAAATTTGAGTAGTCAGCAATAAGTAAGCCTGCCTAAAAAAATAGAATAACCTGATACCCCTGATACCCGACTTCTTGAATAAGTCGGGTATCTAAGAGCTAGTCGGTCTTGACATCCAAAGCCTTTGGCGGTTAACGTTTGAAAAAAGTGTTTCAATGTTGGAAGGGAGAGAGCAATGAACGACTTCTTAGATAGCTTGATATGTAGGGAGACATTTGATACGCAAGCTCTGATGAATTCTCACCCACCAAAATTTTACCACCCTAATAAAAAGCTCGTTTATGACATTTGTTGTCCACCTGGATGCGCTCATCGGGGTCAATTAGCGTTTTCCCGATGGTATGCAATGCCACTTCCAGAATATTTTTCTCCTCTCGAACATCAGACCGAGCTTTCTGAGCGAAAGGGATATTTTGAGTACGAGCCATCCCAAGATAGCACTCAGATGGAGTGGTATCTCAATTTCGCTCATCACGATCTTTTTTGTGCTTATGGTGGTTCGCTATTTGCCCAAGATGAAATGCAGGTAGCCGAACATCCCTCACTCAGTTCACTGCGAGAAGCTTTACTAGATTCTAACATTAAGCCATTGACAGTGGAGAGCGAACAACCTACACCGATTCTGATTCGTGGGGTGGAACGGAGGTGTGCAATTTCTACGGATCGCAATCCAGAACAAGGGCGACCTTTTGGTCTTTACGGCAACAACTTTGGACGAGGTACATCAGATGCGATCGGACAAGCTACAAAACCTCTAAACCCGCCTACCATCACAAACATCATTGCGATAGAAGCTCCTTCCTATGGCGAGGGTTCTTATAGCAGTGCAGAAATTAAATACATCCTGAAAACAGCCTTTACTGGATTTTCAGCAGCACGAATTGAGTCACATTTAGAGTTTTCTAAAGCACCCAGTTTGATTATTCATACAGGGTTTTGGGGATGCGGAGCTTACGGTGGCGATCGTGTTCTGATGGCTCTTTTGCAAATCCTGTCCGCTCGTCTCAGTCAAGTGAATTGTCTAGTCTTTCATACGAGTGATGCTATGGGAAGCCAAAATCTGGCAACGGCTCAACAAATAGTCGAGCGGGATTTAGTACCTGATAATTCACCCGTTAAAGTTTCAGCTTTGGTAGAAAAGATTCATGCGATGGAATTCCAGTGGGGATTTAGCGATGGAAACTAACAGGTTATTCGAGCCAAGTAATACCTGGACTGAGGAAGATTGTCTCGACGTCACAACCTTTTCTTTGCCATACGCAGCTACTATCGTTCATAGCGACCCCGAAATTTTAGGGTGAACTCCTGTCTTTATCGCTACTCGCGTCCCGATGAAGACTCTGCTTGATTGTCTTGAAGCTGGTGATTCGCCCTGCGGAGTTCCTCGACCATTTCCCTAGTGTCAGCCGCGATCGAGGGATTTCAGTTGTCGCAATGATACGATCGCCACATAACAACGTTTATTGATGTCCGCTTCCTCAACATCGATCGCCCTTGGATCGGAAATCCGATCGCACCCCCGCCACAATTTCCCCAAATGACCCCCCCAATCCCTTCCAACTAAAGGATTTTGCCGATTTCTCGATCGCACGCCACCCCTCCCTAACTATAAATGAACCCTAATCGCTAAAATTAAAAAAAGATACGTAATAGGCAGGCAGGCGTCAATGATCCCAACAGTTATAGAACAATCCGGTCGCGGCGAACGCGCCTTTGACATCTACTCGCGACTCCTGCGCGATCGCATCGTCTTCTTGGGCCAACAGGTTGACTCAGACTTAGCCAACCTGATCGTTGCCCAATTGCTATTTTTAGACGCCGAAGACCCCGAGAAAGATATTTACCTCTATATCAACTCCCCAGGGGGTTCGGTAACAGCAGGTATGGGCATTTTTGACACGATGAACCACATCCGCCCCGACGTTTGCACAATTTGTCTCGGTTTGGCCGCCAGCATGGGCGCTTTTCTGTTGAGTGCCGGCGCTAAAGGCAAGCGGATGAGTTTGCCTCACTCCCGGATTATGATCCACCAACCTCTAGGCGGAGCTCAAGGACAAGCAACCGATATTGAAATTCAGGCCAAAGAAATTTTGTACCACAAGCGCCGCCTGAACGAACATCTTGCCAACCATACCGGTCAGCCGCTTTCTCGCATTGAAGAAGATACCGAACGGGATTTCTTCATGTCTGCTGAAGAAGCAAAGGACTACGGATTAGTCGATCAAGTGATCGATCGCCGTCCTTCCGCCAGCCGCCCGATCGCCGCTGTCGTCTAAATAAAAAGTTAAAAATCAAAAATGAGGAAATATTCTTCATTTTTGATTTTTAATTTTTAACGGTCATATAGCAGTTTTCAGTGGAGTGAATTACAGATGCTGGGGCCCATGATACGTCGTCATAGTTTAGTCCTTACTGTTTTTCATACAATTGAAAACTGCTATATGTAGCTTTTTATAAAAAAAACATCACACCTAGAAACCTACATAATTACTAGGGCAAAGATTCTAGATATTGCAGGAAGTCGAGCAATTCTACTTGAGTTAAGAAATGGCGCGCTTCTTTGCCATAAGCTTGTTTGAGATAATCTTTTCCTTGGTTGGCAGTCCAGCCCAGCCGCTGGATTTCCTCAGTGGTTCTGCTATAGATTTCCAGATATTCTAGGAAATCTACTAACTCTTCGCTAGAAAGCTCTCTCTGCGACGACTTGCTGTAATTGTGTTCCAGACACTGGGTTTCCTGTGGTTTTTTCCATCGCAGCCGTTTGAGGAGGGCGTCTATTTGGGCGATCGTATCAGAATTATCCTCGATCGCATCGCTCGGAATTCCTACTGCGATCGGTTGCAATTCCCTGACTTCGGCCGCACCCTGTAGCAGTTCACTTTGGCTAGCAGTCGGCACATCCAGTTCCGCGATCGGTTCGCCGTAGCTAGAAGAAAGCCAAGCATCCGAGTCTAACTGCTTCGGTACAAATCCAGTAGCCTCCGGCAGATCGACCGTTGGCGGCAGCGGTTCCGGTACAGGTGCGATCGCCTCTTCATTTAATTTCGCTTCAGTCTTGACAAAATTGCTTTGATGTGGTTCAGGCAATTTTTCAGCAACAGGCATTTCTAGAACCGGAAGAGGAACACTTGTCGGCCCAACAGGAACCGGAACAGCAGGAGGAGGGGGAGGGGGAACAGCAGCAACCGAAGCAACCGGGGCAACCGGAGCAACCGGAGCCGGATCAACACTCGCGATCGCACTTGCGGGCTGAGCAAATCCAAGGATAGCGATCGCTCGCAACCGGGCGCGGTCTTCAGCATCCTCAACAGACTCAGCAGCCGACATAGCCGTAACAAGAGTTTTGCCGTCAACCTGAACCAGACAGCGAACAACAAACTTACCGTGATGAACAGTCAACAACTCACAGATTAACTGTCCAGCGGGATAAAGGGCGCGAAATTCAGCAAACATAATTTTTTGACCCCGAAACCAGAAGGGGCTTATGACTTAAGTTTAGTACAGCCTAGAGAAAACAATTTTCTGAAAGCACCTATTCAACATACAATAAATTAAAGGTGAGTCATCCGCGCAACCTTACACGCCACTAAACCCCATGCCACATCCAGCGGTTTAAGCTAACAAGCATCGGGCGTCATTTCTATATATAGAAGATGACACAGCAACTAAGCAAAAGTAGTAAAAGTCTCCGGTTTTGTGTACCTTGCACTTTCTACAGCACAGATTGCTCCCGACCCGCTCGTTGCACCTCCGTCCGCAAGGACAGATCGCGTGCAAAAAAACAGGGGCATCGCAGCGGCGAGCTACTAGCAATTTTGCCTCGATCCGGTAAGTTCTTTGCTAAAGCAAGAGGCAAGAGGCACTTCAAAAGGAAGAAGGAACAAGGCAGAAGGAAACAAGGTAGAAGGCAGAAATGCACATTTTCTCCCTCTCCATCCCTCCATCGGCTCATCCTCGACTCAAGCCGTCGCTTTCAGTATCGAGCCATCTTTTAAGAACCGACAGAGGCTTTCTAATTCGCTTTCGTGCTCGGCGCTGCTGACCTAAAAGCAAACAAACCAACGCTAAAAAATTGTATAGGGGAATAGCGTGCGGGACATTTGTCTGCACCGTCAGCAGTCAGTTCAAGACAGACAGCAGACAATTAGTACCAAGCCGGTGTCGGGAGAGAATCTCAAAAAAACCTCGCGATGAAACAAGGTGGCTGTGCTCGCGTCTCCACCTATCAACCCGCGCATTTGTTGGGAAGCAGGCACTACGAAGGCCCGAGGGGGTGCGGCTGATTTCGCCAAAATTAGACTAATTGCTGGAAACAAGAGGATCGATCGCTACATGGAATTTTCTATCGCTGCACTGCTGGCAAATTTTACAGAAGACAAATTAGTGGCTCCCAAAGCATTGGAGAAAAAACTCGACTGCAACGACGCCACCAGTCAACTCAAACTTCAAATCGCATTAGAAGCTCTAGAGAAAATTGGCATATTAGTCAAAGACAAAGGCCGCTATCGCCGAGTAGCTGAAGACGACGTAGTAGAAGCAAAACTGCGCTGTTCTAGCAAAGGATTTTGCTTTGCAATTCAAGACGCCGAAGGCTCAGAAGACGTTTACGTGCGGGAAAGTCACCTCTCGACAGCTTGGAATGGCGATCGAGTCTTAGTCAAAATCATCAAAGAAGGTAGCCGCCGCCGATCGCCCGAAGGCGAAGTCATGCTCATCCTCGAACGCGCCAACCCCTCGGTACTCGCGCGAGTCAAGCAAACCGCCACCCCCACCGGCCGCGTCAGCTACAGAGCAATCCCCCTGGACGATCGCCTGTTGTTTGAACTAGACTTGCTCGCAAACGGTACAAATCTCCAAGAGGCGATCGACCACCTAGTACACGTCGAAGTCAAACGCTACCCCCTCGGCACCCACCGCCCAGTCGGCAAAGTAGTACAGGTACTCGGTTCCGACGCCGAAGCCGCTGACGACCTCGACATCGTATGCTGCAAACACGACTTGCCGCGATCGTTCCCCGCAGCAGTCATCAAAGCAGCAGAAAACTTGCCCAGCAAGGTCAAAAAAACCGACATCAAAAAACGCCTAGATTTGCGTAACATTCTGACTGTTAGCTTCAGCAAAAACGAACCGGGAACCACCAACAGCGAAAACCATGCCCCTCAAGCCCCGGAGGAAAATATCTCCGAGGGAGGAGGCGAAAACGAGTTTGACCCAACATCGTTCCTCTCCGATCCGCCAGTGGAACGCGCTTTGTCGATCGAAACCCTCAAGCCCGGCCGCTGGCAAATAGGAATCCACATCAGCGACGCCGCCGAGTACGTGCAGCCAGAAACCCCGATCGACCGCGAAGCCCGCAAGCGAGGCACCGCCGCCCATCTGGGAGAAAAAATCATCGCCGTACTGCCAGAAACCCTCAACGAGCGCTGCTCCCTGCTGCCAGACACAGAACGGCTGGCCTTCAGCATACTGCTGACCCTAGACGAATCAGGAGAACTCCTAGAATACGAAATTCAAACCAGCGTCATTCAAATTGACTACCACCTCACCTACGAGCAAGCTCAAGCAATTCTCGAACCAGGCGAGGCCGAAGAGCACCCTTTATCCTCCGCCCTCCGTCCTTTCCTAGATCAAATCGGTGCCGCCTCACAGGCTGCCAGACAGACAAGGCTCAAACGGGGAGCTTTTGAACTAAATTTGCCCGACGCTAACTCTCACTTCGACGACGAAGGCGAATTAGGAGCTTTTGCAGTCGCTCTCCCTGCCCAGTCGGCTGTATCCGAGTTGGTCGTACTCGCCAACCAAGCTGTCGCCACTCACCTGCAAGCCTTGGGAGTCCCAGCAATCTACCGCGTCCAGCCGATGCCAGACCCGGCAGACATTCAAGAGTTCATCAAACTCTCCAACAACCTCGGAGGCGAACTCTATCTCGAAACCGAAGAAGAAGTTTTGCCCTTGGACTTTCAGCGATTTACCCAGCAGTTTGCCGGCCTTAAGTCCGAAAGAGTTCTCACCTACCTGCTAGAAGACACCATGAAGCCCGCTGTTTACAGCACCACTCCCAAGCCGCACTTCGGCTTGGGGCTGTCAGAGGGTTACACGCGTTGCACTTCGCCGCTTTCCCGCTACGCCGATTTGCTGGTGCTGCGGGTGTTGCAAGCGGTGTTCGAGCAAGGCCGCAGCAGTCGCACAACACGGGCTAAGGAAAAAGTTGACTTGCACCATTCCTCCTGTCACGGTCAAATTACTTGGAATGTTCTCCCCCCAGATTTGCACCACGAATTTGAAACAGAGTTTGCATCGGCCGTGGTACACCTGACGGAACGCGAAAGGGTTGCTGAGGATGCCGAAAGCGATTTGCAGGGATTGAAGAAAACCGGATTGATGAAAGAACGCACCGGGCAAACTTTCCAGGGTTTGATTACAGGCGTGCAGTCTTACGGTTTCTTTGTGGAAATTGAGGTGCGGCCGCCGGAGAGCGACATCTTGCGTGTTGAGGGATTGGTGCACGTTTCTTCGCTGAAGGATGACTGGTACGAATATCGATCGCGCCAGCAAACTCTGGTGGGTCGCAAAAACCGCAATCAGTACCGTTTGGGCGATCGGGTAGAAGTTCAAGTCAAGAGTGTTGATTACTACCGCCAGCAAATTGATTTAGTTGCAGTTGGCGGCGGCAGCCAAGCTTTTGATGATGATGAATAATCAATTGACTGTTGACAGTTGACTGTTGATTTTCCTCAATACTTAGTTGTTATTGTCTAGCAACTAAGTATTTAGAGGTTGGCAGCAAACTATACTCAACAATCATCACAAAATAATTAATTACTAATATCAAATCCGATAGCATCGGAATTGTAAAATCCTGTCAACGGTCAACAATCGCGGACGGTGCAACCGGAATTCATCTAATATATCTGCGTTAATCGGTGTTTATCTGCCCTCATATGCGGTTTAAAAAAGAGAGGTTATTAACCGCAGATGACAAGGGATGGAGGCTGATTCACACAGATGAAGATCAGAGATTGATGAATAATTATGATGCTAACAGATTTGATATAACAACTAATTACTAACAACAGTCAACCGTCAACTAAAAAATAACTAATGACGAATAACTACCCCCTAATTGTAGGAGTTACTGGTGCATCTGGACTGATTTATGCGGTGCGAACTCTGAAGTTTATGTTGGAAGCCGATCGCGCTATTGAACTGGTCGCTTCCAAGTCTACTTACATGGTTTGGCAAAGCGAACAGAACACGCGAATGCCCGCAGAGCCGACGCTTCAAGAGGAATTCTGGCGGGAAAAAGCAGGAGTAGCCACAATGGGTAAACTTCGGTGCCATCCCTGGCAAGATGTCGGTGCTAATATTGCTAGTGGCTCCTTTCGCACCCAAGGGATGATCATTATTCCCTGTAGCATGAGTACGCTGGGCAAGTTGGCGGCTGGCTTGAGTTCGGATTTGCTCGAAAGAGCCGCCGACGTTCAGCTCAAGGAAGGGCGAAAATTGGTACTCGTGCCTCGCGAAACGCCTTTTAGCTTGATTCACCTGCGGAATTTGACTACCTTGGCGGAAGCTGGAGCTAGAATTGTACCAGCGATTCCTGCTTGGTATCACAATCCGCAAACTATTGAAGATTTGGTAGACTTTGTGGTGGCTCGCGCTTTAGACCAGTTGGGGATTGATTGCGTTCCTCTCAAACGCTGGAAGGAAGAAGAGTAATAATTAGTAATTAGTCATTAGTCATTAGTTATTAGTCATTTACAAATTACCAATTAAAATTTGATATGCGACCTGTATTTTTGCTAGTAATTGTGGTGGGGCTGACTATTTTTGCCCTGCAAAATGTGGAGCCAGCATTATCTCTGGTATTTTTGGGAATTCGATCGCCTGCTTTGCCCTTATCTATTTGGATTTTGTTGAGCATGGCCGTGGGAGCTCTCACATCTTTATTGATTTCTGGTTTGCTGGCTTTTTCAAATTACCTATCTGCAACGCGAGTCCGCACTGGCCGCGACAGTCGCAGCCGTCCCGATACTTTCCCCGAAGACGGGAGAACACCTTACACGCCACCTCCCCCTCCGAGAAAACAGGAAATTGACCCGTATCTGAATTCGGAAAATAGCCAAACTCAGGCTACTGCTTCCTACCGAACAGAGTACGGCACATCGGCTGGTTACAATGCCCGGACTTTCCACCAAGAAACTCCGAACCCCGATGGGGCGAAGGATTACGCTCAACCGGGGACTTATGCAGCAGCAGACGATGAAGACGATTGGGTGTCAGATAGCTCAAAATCCGGATCTCAAGGGGGTGATGACGATTGGGGGGACGATCGCGATTTTCCCGATCGACCGCAGGTAAATGATGTTCCAGCGGCAAATCCGAGGGCTTACGAAGCTCAGCAGGAACCGAAAAGCAAATCTTGGGCTGGCTCAGTATATTCTTACGGCTATCGAGATCCGAGCCAGTCTGGGGTGGGGCAAACTGAGTCTGTATACGATGCGGAGTATCGAGTGCTGGTTCCTCCGGGAGGGGAGATTCCTAAACCCGCTGATGAAGCACCAATAAATCCTCTTGCAGAAGCAGAGGATGATTGGGGATTGGATGAGGGTGATGAGTTTGATGACGAGGATAGCCCCAGTGGCGGCTCGATTAACCTGAAAAAATAGAAAAATATCGGAGGATTTGGCCGTGGAGGGGTTGAGGGGAGTAAATATTTATCTCGTCGGGATGATGGGTGCGGGAAAAACAACGGTAGGGCGGATTTTGGCAAGAAAATTAAAATACCGTTTTTTTGATACTGATGAGCTAATTGTTCGAGTTGCTAATCAGTCAATTGCTGAGATTTTCGAGCGAGAAGGGGAAGAGGCTTTTCGGGAACTAGAAAGTAAAGTGCTCGGCGAATTGTCTGCTTATCAAAATTCGGTTGTGGCTACGGGCGGTGGCATTGTGGCCCGATCGATGAATTGGGGTTACTTGCACTACGGTGTAGTAGTTTGGCTGGATGTGCCTGTAGATCAATTGTACGATCGACTGCGTTCGGACACCGCTCGACCCCTACTGCGGGAGGGCGAGATCAAATTTAAGCTGCAAAGCCTTTTGAAAGAGCGAGAGCGTTTCTACACTCAAGCAGATGTCCGAGTCTGTGCTGGTGTGGGGGAAAGGCCTGAAGCAGTGGCGACTAGGGCGATCGAGGAAATCCAAAAAGTTATCAAATCCGAAACCGGGCCCGATCTCAATTGATACTTTCAGAAACCGGGTTTCTGAGGACTTTTGGTATTAGTTCCCAAAAATAATGCAACCCTACACAAGCTCCCAACCACCAGATTTATCATTCGTTCCCAAAATCTAAAATCTAAAATCTAAAATCTAAAATGGTAGAACTTCGGTAAAAATACTGGTTTTTGTCTGAGTGTGTCGGCTTAACCACCCCATATTTTGAAATCCACCGGGTTTGAGTGGACGTGATGCGTAACTTTTATAAGTATGAGGATGTGGCGATGCGGAGATTTTATACAACAACTAATGGCAGACTCGTCTGGTGCGTTAAACTCGGCTATTGAGTTCTCCCTAAAAATAAAATGGCCCCACCGCTGAAGGGCTGTAGGGCGCAAGGACAGTTAAACGCTAACTTGATTGTCGGGAAATTTAGCATAAATGCTATCCTCCTATGTGACGATTTTACGATCGTCCATTCACTCATCAACTCTCCCGTATCAAAAAACGTAACCCAGCACCGGTCGAATTCAACCTGTCCTATTCTAAGAACAATACCTCATGCATTCTGACTAGCAGCTCCCGAAAGCTGCTTTTTTATTGCGATCGAGTTTTTGGCTGCGGGACTTGCAGGATCTTGGCAATAACATTTTGAGCAACAGTCGCTACAATGCAATACAGCCCTAGGGGTTTTGATTTCGACTCCGGGTTCGTCGGTAATTGGTAATTGGTAATTAGTAATTAGGAATTAGTAAGGCTAAACGGAGAATCGCTCATTGACAACCTATACCTCACTAGGCTTGAAAACTGCTATGATTGCGGCGCGGAACGGGTAATTAATCCGAGTGGGAAATTCAAAAAAGTAAGCTGTATTTATTGATGGGCTATCTGATAGTTTTCGGCTAAATATCCGTTAAATATCCGTTGCGAGTTATAGAATTTGGTTGGGTGAATTTCCCGTTCCTCATTAAGAGAATACGAGCCTGCCTGTTTTTAACCAAAACTCCAGGACTCCGCCCAACGCTACACCAGTTAAACAAATGCTAGCTAATACCGCAAAAGCCCGCCAATTTTTCCAACCAGATATTTGAATATCGAGTCTTGCCAAAGCTCCGGCTGAAATCAAGACTAAGCAAGTAGCAAAAAGGTGCATCCAGGCAAAAACTACCACTGCCACAAAAGCTCCTACAATAATAGAAAGAAAAGCACCAATATCACTGGAAAACCACCGCATTATTAAGGCTTTTATCCCTTTCAGCGGGAACGACAAGGCAACAGCTAACACTAAAATTGAAGCTATGGCTAAAAACCAAGTTAGGTGCGGGGGCACATCAAACTCAGACAATTTCCAGCCAAAAGTGAAATAAGTAACAAAAAGTAGTGTTAGGGAAACCCAAGAGTTTTTTTTCATCCTATGGCACAATTAGGGGAACCACGACGCAAAAAACATGATAATCCTGATGAGTTTGTACAGGGCCTAAAGGTTAGTAGAAATAGCTTGCACCGGACAAGTAGGGATGCACTGCTCACAAACGATACACCGCGATCGAGCAAAACTTAGTTTAAAGCTTTCGGGGTCAAGGGTCAAGGCTTCGGTCGGGCAAACCCCGGTACACAAACCGCAGTGAACGCAGATATCTTCGTCTATGAGTATTTCCCGGCTAGCTAGGGAAACGCCGATGTTTTGCGATCGCATCCAGTCGATCGCCACTTCTAGTTGGTCGATGTCCCCTGATAACTCTAGCACCAGTTTGCCCACTTGATTCGGAGCCACCTGAGCACGGATAATGTTGGCGGCAACATTAAAATCCTTTGCCAGTCGATAGGTGACAGGCATTTGGATCGATCGTTGCGGAAACGTCAGTGTTACCCGTTTTTTCACCCTGCAAGTCCTCGGTAATTTACAAACAATCTTTGTTATCTTCTGTTTTAGCGCACTTGGTCTAATTACTGCCTTTAGCTAGCACAAATTTTTATGAGATGGGTCTGATTATCTCAAAACGTGCTATAATCTAAATCTATTATTTAAAATAAAAACATAAAAATCAAACCGTAATTTATTTTATGACCCAGAATTCGCCCAAGTCAACTGTCGCCCCCGCAGCCAAAAATCCCGAAACAAAAGTCGCCACGCGCCTCAGAAACTTATTTATCGTGTTAACAGCGATCGCCCTTTCAATATCCATCTTCTTAGGGCTGCAAACCCAAACGCCGTCAAGCAGCCTCACCGACATGGCAAAAGCTTCAACGCCATTAGAAACAGCTTTGGTAAATGGCAAACCGACACTCATGGAATTTTATGCTAATTGGTGCGGTAGCTGTCAGGCAATGGCTAAAGATCTGAGCGAGATAAAACAGAAATACGCCGAACCGATGAATTTTGTGATGCTGAATGTAGACAATGACAAATGGCTGCCAGAAATCACCAAATATCGAGTAGATGGCATTCCGCACTTTGTCTATTTGAACGATAAAGGCAGCCCCGTTGCGGAAACGATGGGCGAAATGCCGCGCAGTATTATGGAAGCTAACTTAGAAGCTTTAATTGCAGGAAAACCTCTGCCACACGTCCAAGCTGGCGGTCAAGTTTCTAATTTTACTCCCCCCATAGGGCCTGTGAAAACAAGTAGCTCTGACCCCCGCGCTCACGGCTCTCAAGTACAGTAAAAGAAGTCATTAGTCAGTAGTCCGTAGGAATAAGATGCGTTGCTGATTTAGGGTATGAAAAACTAAATATGCCAGTCATAAAAACCAGTATCGACAAAGCTTGGGGATGTTCAACTATTTTTTTTTCATACCCTGATTAAGCAACGCCCATTCAAGAAATATTCCGAGGTAGGGTGGAAGAATTTTTAAAATATGATAGGCTATTCTTAGAGGAATAATTGGCAGCAACATTGTACCCGCAGATGAATCGTTTGTCAGAATTAGAGAAAAACGTTATCTGCCGCCTCAGCCGCGAAGCAAATTCAGTTTCAATAGAGCAATTGCTACAAAATGGCGATTTATCGCCCTCCGAGTTATTCAACTGGCTGCAATCTTTGGGAAGGCGATCGTTAGTTCAAATAGAAGAACAGGAGAATGAAATGCTATTCAGCGTTTGTCCTGTGGTAAGACAATATGTGCTCTCCAATCCAGTTGGTTGATACTTTCCGACAGTCCGACATTCCGGCAGGGGTTGAAACCCCTGCCTCAAAGCTAAAGTCGGTTAAAATCGACTAAAGAATGTGATGAAAATGCAATTAATTAATTGTTGTAGTCCTCTTTTAGAGGACTTTCGCTGTGAGACAGGGGTTTTCAACCCCTGTCGGACTGGAACTAAAACGAGAGATTCGATCGAAAATATGAATACTGCTGAACCTTCATTAACTAAAACTGAATTAAGAAAATCGCTCCTCCACACCCGCAAATCCCTATCAGCACAAGAATGGAGACAAAAGAGCGCGAGCATCTGCAATCATCTGCAAAACTCGCCCCTATTTACCCAAGCAAAAACAATCCTCGTCTACTTCAGTTGTCGCCAAGAACCAGATTTAAGTCCCCTATTTGTAACTCCCCGCAAATGGGGATTTCCCCGCTGTGTCGGCAAAGAGCTATCGTGGCACATCTGGCAGCCCGGAGATGCTTTACATACTGGAGCTTATGGCATACTGGAACCCGTAGCGGATGCTCCTAAAATAGATTACTCAGAAGTAGATTTAATCCTCGTACCTGCTGTAGGCTGCGACGTTCGCGGCTATCGCTTGGGCTACGGCGGCGGCTATTACGACAGAATGCTCAGTTTAGCTGAGTGGGAATCAAAAGTTACGATCGGCACAATCTTTGAATTTGCCTTGGTGGCCCAACTACCCGTTGACTCCTGGGACAAACCGCTGCACGGAATTTGCACGGAAAGCTGGTTAAAAATAATACAGCAAAAATCTTAAAGGTCGATCGAGCAATAAATTTTCAGGAATTATCCCTAGATCCATGTTTATATGTATTATGACTAACGCACTCGCCCACAAAGAAATCCGGTTTTTTAACCGACATTGATGGTTTTAAGCAAATACTTTGGTTAAAAAACTCGGTTTCTGGAGACCCGTGCGTCAGTCCTATGTATTTTACAGAAAGTCCTATTCCCGTTATCGGGAAGTAGTCAGTCTGTTTTAATCTAAAATCTACAATCTACAATCTAAAATAGTATGGCCCAGCGCTACGTTCGAGTAAAAACAACACAAGGACACATCCATTACGGCTTACTGCAACTCAGCCACAGCGTTCAAGTATTTGATGCACCGCCCTGGTTAAAAGGACAACCAACCGATTTGGAACTTGCACCAGATACTTACCAAATTCTCGCCCCGTGCTCTCCTTCAAAAATTGTAGCCGTAGGCAAAAATTATGTCGATCATGCTGCCGAGATGGGAACCCCCGTACCGGAAGAACCCCTGTTGTTTTTCAAGCCTCCAAGTGCAGTCATCCCCGCAGGTGCAGCGATTCGTTATCCGCAGCAGTCGGAAAGGGTAGACTACGAGGGAGAATTAGCCCTGGTAATTGGCGAACATTCTACCCACTGCACTCCCGAACAAGCACACAGCAAAATTTGGGGCTATACTATCGCCAACGACGTAACAGCCAGAGATTTGCAAAAGCGGGACAACCAGTGGGCGAGGGCCAAAGGTTTCGATACATTTTGTCCCTTGGGACCTTGGATTGTCCGCGAACTTAGTCCTGCTGCACAGTTGCAGACTTTTCTTAATGAGAGCGAGCGACCGGTACAGTCATCCCAGATCGATCGCATGGTATTTTCGCCAGACTTTCTCGTCTCCTACATCAGTCAAGTAATGACCTTAATTCCCGGCGATGTGATACTGACTGGAACGCCACAAGGAGTAGGGCCGCTACAAGTAGGCGATCGAGTCCGAATCGAAATTGAAGGCATCGGCAGTCTTGAAAATACAGTAGTTATTAGTAATGGGTAATTGGTAATTCTCACCAACAACTAACAACTAACAACTGCAAATTGTCAACTACCAATTGACTAACGTACCTGCATATAAACAGCATCCGAAAGCGGAGGAATCTCTGCATAGCGTCCCAAGAGCGACTGCACGACTGCATAGACAAATGCAGCAAAAGCGCCCAAAAACACCATGTTATACAGAGTTTCCGCAATAAATGCGACTTGGACGCCGTTAGAAAAAATCGGCAAAACTAGACCGCACAGCATCAAAACAATGTCTAAAAGAATCGCCTGCATCGCATTAAAACGAATGAAGTGACTGATGTTTTCGTTTCTAACTACTCCTAAATACAGGGCAAAGAAGATAATCAAGCTAGCAAAGGGCAAACTATAAATTTGCATCAATGGAGCTAGCGGTATCAACAACAGTTGCAGGACAGGAAACTGTTGAAACAGAAACCTGCCAAAGGCAAGCCCGTCAACCAACGGGAGCAAATAAGGCAAAGAAGCAAAAATCCGGTCTGGAACAGTTGTAGATCCGCGCCAAGTCATAATGAACTCTCCTGAGTCGATCGATTAACTATGAATTCCATTAAACTCAGGATAACGCAGCAGCAGGGTTTGTGTTTCGACTCTGCCGGAACTTGCTTTTCACTCAGCGGGAAGCAGCCTCAACTACCAACGGCAGCCTTTCTTATTTAATATTGGCAATGACGAAGCCCATTTGACACTCGTACCGATCGGGCAAATTTTCCGTAGGTTTAGCAACTCGATGACCGCAGCGCAGCTCTCCACCGTTCCAGCGCGGTTGGCCAGTGCGATCTGCCAGCAAACAACTTTGGCAAACACACTGAGGGGCAAGCATCTGATTTTCCATTAAAATGACTAACATTTGATACCTCCGGCAGGTTTCACACCAGTAATTTCATTGTATGTCAGGAGTTGGGGACAAACCGCTTAACCTGAACACAACGTAATATTTATGTCAATGGTGCGAAATCCGTAGTACGGTATAAGATCCCCAATTCCCAATCCCAAAACTGTCAAGAGGTTGATTATTGTGACGGACACTAACTTAGAATTCCTTTCCAAAACCGATCCGCTGATTGCCGATTTAATCGGGCAAGAACTCCAGCGGCAGCGAGACCACCTAGAACTCATCGCCAGCGAAAACTTTACCTCCGCAGCGGTAATGGCCGCTCAAGGTTCAGTGCTGACCAATAAATACGCCGAAGGACTGCCAGCGAAACGGTACTACGGTGGCTGCGAATTTATTGACGGCATTGAGCAAATCGCGATCGATCGCGCCAAACAGCTATTTGGAGCCGCTCACGCCAACGTCCAGCCCCACTCCGGCGCTCAAGCCAACTTTGCAGTATTTTTGAGCTTGCTGGAACCCGGAGACGGAATTATGGGCATGGATTTGTCCCACGGCGGACACTTGACCCACGGTTCGCCCGTCAACGTATCCGGCAAATGGTTCAAAGCTTTTCACTACGGCGTCAGCCAAGAAACAGAACAGCTTGACTATGACGAAATTTTGGCACTCGCCAAAGAAAACCGACCGAAATTGCTAATTTGTGGCTATTCAGCATATTCGCGAATTATCGACTTTGAGAAGTTTAGAGCGATCGCCGACGAAATCGGAGCCTACCTGCTCGCCGACATCGCCCACATCGCCGGGTTAGTCGCCACAGGGCATCACCCCAACCCCCTCCCCCACTGTCACGCGGTCACCACCACCACTCACAAAACCCTGCGCGGCCCCCGTGGTGGCTTGATTATGACTAATGACCCGGAATTAGGTAAAAAATTTGACAAAGCAGTGTTCCCCGGCACTCAAGGTGGGCCCTTAGAACACGTCATTGCGGGCAAAGCAGTAGCTTTCGGCGAAGCATTAAAGCCTGAATTTAAAACTTATTCCGGTCAAGTAATTGAAAATGCACGCGCTTTAGCTGCACAGTTGCAGCAGCGGGGTTTAAAACTTGTTTCCGGTGGCACGGACAATCACTTAATGCTAGTTGATTTGCGATCGGTAAACATGACAGGCAAACAAGCCGACCAATTAGTCAGCGGTGTGAATATTACTGCTAATAAAAATACCGTGCCTTTCGATCCGGCATCGCCCTTTGTCACCAGCGGTTTGAGACTCGGTTCGCCGGCGATGACCACCAGGGGAATGGGAACAGCAGAATTTACCGAGATTGGCAATATTATTGCCGATCGCCTGCTAAATCCAGATGATGAAAGCGTCGCAGCCGACTGCCTGCGTCGAGTAGCAGCACTGTGCGATCGCTTCCCCTTATATCCCCACTTGTACTTGAAAGTGCCGGCATTAGCTTAATTTTCCTGATCGGCAATGGGAAATTGGTAGTTGGAAGTGTACGGGTAAAAGGGTAAAAGAGCAGGAAAAGATTGATAGTTGCCGGTAGCGATATTGACAAGCGGTTTTCACCAAAAATATCGATCGCCAATACGGTTTTTAGTACAGATATTTGTCGGGCGGGGCTGGTTTGACTAACGGTATTTGTCGGTTGCGAAAGATACCGCTCAACTGGACCCGCTCGCCAAATATCGACTTTTTTGCTCGCGAAAGAGTCGATATTTCAAATCGTTAATTCGACAGTTATGAATGAAAAACCTGACAATTCGCCCCAGGGTAACTGCCATTGCGGCAAATCTCCGACTCTCAAACCCCCAGTCGCTCTTCAAGATGTTTCCTTGTTATAAGCCATCTGAAATGTAGTAGACTCTGCCTGACAGCCTAATTGCCCCGCACTATTTAAAATTGATTTCAGATGCCGTACCAGTATCTGTACCACATACTCGCTTTCCTGGTTTCTGCGATCGTCGTCCTCTGGAGTACGCCAATAGTCAAAAAAATTGGTCTCAAAAGCGGGCGAGTCGATCGGCCAGGAGAGCGAAAAGTCCACAAGCGCCCGATGGTGCGCTTGGGAGGAGTGTCCATCTTTCTCGGCACTCTCACTGCCCTCTTATTTGTCTGGCTCTCAGGAGGGTTCCTTGATGCTAACGGACAAGTTCTCAATCCCAAAGACGAATACGAAATTTGGGGAGTCACCCTCGGCGGCATCGGATTCTTCCTCATCGGTTTAGCAGACGACCTATTTTCGCTCTCGGCGGTAAAACGCTTGCTCATGCAAATTGGCGTATCCAGCATCGTTTGGATGGCAGGCGTACAAATTGAGTTTCTGACAGTTCCCTCCCTAGGACTGACTAATATTGGCTGGCTGAGCTTGCCAATTACCGTGATTTGGCTTGTCGGCATGGCGAATGCCATCAACTGGATTGACGGTTTGGACGGTTTAGCTGCCGGAGTTTCAGGGATTGCAGCAGTTGTGATGTTAATTGTCAGTCTGGCGATGCACCAACCAGCGGCGGCCCTGATTGCAGCGGCTTTAGCTGGCGGCGCCTTGGGGTTTCTGCGCTACAACTTCAATCCGGCTCAAATCTTTATGGGAGATGGCGGGGCTTATTTTATCGGGTTTACTCTCGCTGGAGTGGGAGTAATTGGGTTAGTTAAAACTACGGCTGTTACTTCTGTGTTGCTGCCCTATTTAATTTTAGCTGTACCGATTTTAGATATGTCCGCGGTGATTCTCGATCGACTTCGCAACGGCAAGTCACCGTTTATTGCTGACAAGCGCCACCTCCACCACCGACTTCTAGAAGCCGGACTATCCCATCGATTTGCGGTTTTATTTATTTACTCACTGACACTGTGGGTGGGAAGTTTAGCCCTAGCTTTTTCGCTTCCCAGCGGCGTAATTTACGCTATGGGTGCAACAAGTTTACTGGGATATGCTAGCTGGAAAGTTTGGAGACACGCTAGGTGAAGGAAGAAGGAAGAAGGAAGAAGGAAGAAGGAAGGAAGAAAATTAAATAATTCTAATGCCCCATGCCCTATGCCCAATTCCCTAATTCCCCAATCTCAAATCCAAAATCTAAAATCTAAAATCTAAAATTGAATGGTTGCTGAAATTATTTGTGTTGGCACTGAATTGCTGTTAGGCGATATTCTTAATAGCAATGCCCAGTTTTTAGCCAAAGAATTAGCGAGTCTGGGAATCCCTCACTACTATCAAACAGTGGTGGGGGACAATCCAGAACGTATCAAACACGTGTTAGAAATCGCCGTCAGTCGATCGCAGCTATTGCTCTTCACCGGAGGCCTGGGCCCCACACCAGACGATCTGACAGTCGAAACAATCGCCGATTTTTTTGGGGTTCCCCTCATCGAAAAGCCGGAAATTATCGCAGATATCGAATACAAATTTGCCCAGCGGGGACGCACCATGAGTCCCAGCAATCGCAAACAAGCTTTAATTCCAGAAAATGCAGACATTCTGCCAAACCGCAGCGGTTCGGCACCGGGGATTATTTGGCAGCCGGTTTCTAACGTGACAGTAATGACATTTCCCGGCGTACCGGCGGAAATGCACTTGATGTGGCAAGAAACCGCTGTTCCTTATCTGAAAAATGGTGGCTGGTGCAGCGCCACTATTTACAGCCGCACATTAAAATTTTGGGGGATTGCTGAGTCGGCATTGGCGGAAAAAGTAGATAGTTTTCTGAATTTAACTAATCCTACTGTGGCTCCTTACGCCAATCACGGCGAGGTGAAACTCAGGATTTCGGCCCGCGCGGAGTCGAAGGCTCCTGCTAAGAATTTAATCGAGCCGATCGAACAACAATTGCGGCAAATTGCCGGCTCGGACTGTTACGGTGTTGATAGCGATACCCTCGCTTCTACTGTGGGTCAATTGTTGCTCGATGCGGGCCAAACTCTTAGCGTGGCTGAATCCTGCACGGGAGGTGGATTGGGGGCGATGCTGACTGGTGTTCCCGGCAGTTCGAGCTACTTTTTAGGCGGGATTATTTCTTACGACAATCGCGTTAAGGAAGGATTATTAGGTGTTAATCCGCAAGATTTAGCCGAGTTTGGGGCAGTCAGCCACCAAGTGGCCAAACAAATGGCTGCGGGAGTGCGCCATCGCCTCAATACCAATTGGGGATTGAGCATTACAGGCATCGCCGGGCCCGGAGGCGGCACAGATGCTAAACCTGTCGGACTGGTTTATGTTGGTTTAGCTGGGTCCCACGGCGACGCAGAAAGTTTTGAATACCGCTTTGGCGATGCCAGAGGTCGCGATTGGATTCGGAATCTGAGTAGCTGTACGGCGCTCGATCGGCTCCGGCGTAAATTATTGTTGGCAAAAGCATAAAAAAATCCTACGATTGGTCAATTGTCAACAGTCAACCGTAAGCTTAAGCTTTATTTAACACTCTCTACTCCGATATAATTCGGCAATTTTCCTTTTGCCTCTTGATTATCTGTAAAGATTCGTTATGATAATAAGATAGGACTGATTGGCCAATATACTGACTCTCTCCATTGCTCAAAATAACCAGCAAGTGAGAAAGCAAGTTTGACCTTTGGTTTCAAAGTCGTGCTTGCTTATTTTCAGATATTTAGCCGTCGGTTTAGCAATCTAGACTATAAAAAAAGGAGCTATCCGTTCAATGGAAGACATTGAAAAGGTGCTGGAACAAATTAAAGAATGGGTTCGCAAGCTGATAGAAGGACTGTTGAGTCCCGAACCTGAACCGGAACTCGAACCGATTCGTATTCCTGTCAACCAACCGAGAAATCGCCGATAGTCGGGACTGGATTGGAAGTTTGAGCTTTGAGCTTTGAGGTTGGAGACTGGTTCTAAATACCATGTCAAAACTCTCCTAATTTTTGTTGCGCTGGAAATTTTAAAATTGTTAAATATCCTGGTACTTCACGGCCCTAATCTGAATCTATTGGGTCAGCGAGAACCTGGAGTTTATGGTTCTGCAACTTTAAATGATATCAACAAGTTGCTAGAACGAGAAGCGCAAGCCCTCCAGGTGAAAGTCTCAATTCAGCAGTCGAATCATGAAGGGGTATTGGTGGATGCCATTCACTCGATGTTAGGGCAGCACCAAGGCTTATTGATTAATGCTGGAGCTTATACTCATACGAGTGTCGCAATTAGAGACGCGATCGCCGCGGTGAATATCCCTGCGGTAGAAGTTCATCTGAGCAATATTTACCGACGGGAAGCTTTTCGCCACCACTCGTTTATCGCAGCGGTGGCGATCGGGCAAATCAGCGGTTTTGGCTCAGAAAGTTATCGCTTGGGCCTGCAAGCTCTAGTGAGTTACCTGATTAAAAATTAAAAATTTACCGATTGTAGCGATCGGATGAGGGCAGGTTTTAGATGGAAAACCAGCCCTTATATGTTTTGGTTGAATTCAAATTAATCACAAGAGTTAGGCAAAGAAGTACACCAGGAAAAATTCTAAATTACCAATTACCAATTACTAACAAATTGAGTTAAATTCAAATGCGGCATTCCCTGTTGAGCAAGTTTCAAGGAACCATCCTGGGCGCAGTTTTAGGAGACTCTATAGGCCTGGAATACCAGAGGCAACTCGTGGGTATTCCCCCCCAAAAAGAAGACTTGCAGCCGATTTTACAACTGACGAAACACCAACAATTGACCCTAAGAGGGGCAACATTGGCGTTGAATTCAGTCAACAGTAAAATCCCAAGTGGCAAAGACTCATCCGCATCCGGGAGACTGGCGGTAGCGTGTACTCAAAGTTTAATTAGGTGTAGGGGTTTAGATTTAAAAGATTGGCGCGATACTTGGGAAGCATTTGCCAAGTCGGAAATCTACCATCCCCGCAACAGTCAGTTTCCCACCCTGCTTAACCCAGGTGAAGCTGCCGCTGCTGCGCTGCCATCCGCGATGTTTTTTCACGAAAATAAAGCCAAGCTGCGAGAAAAAATCATGCTGGCGATAGAGGTTTGGCACCACGAAAACCAGCCAGAATGGGAAACAGCAATTTTAGCAGTAGCATATACGATCGCCCGATCTCTTAAAGAAAGACTTGACCCCGCGACAGCGATCGAGCAAACACTTGCTTACCTGAAAACAGATAACGCCTTAACAGAGCTGCTGCTGCAAGTGCAAATACTACTAGAAAAAGGAGCAGATTTAGAAACAGCCGCCACTCATCTGTGCCAAAGCGCCACAGCTTTGCGAGAAAGACAGGGCGAAGGTGAAAAAAAATTACAAACCGAGTCCCTTGTCAACCCAGGAAATTTGATTCCCATTGCCTTAGCTTTCTACTGCTTTTTGAGCACGCCAGAAGACTTGCGCTTGTCAGTGGTGCGTGCTGCCCGCTGTGGCATAGCTGTACAAATAACCTGCGCTTTGACGGGAGCGTTGTCTGGAGCCTATAACGGCGTTGGTGGGATTCCTGTAGAATGGCGGCAGGTATCTCTGGCTGAGGTTAAATCTCAGCAGCTAGCGGATGGCCGAGAAACTTCGCTTTGGGGAACTGGCAGCGATGCAAAAATTTTAGAGTTAGCAAATAACCTGTTTGCTGTTTGGGCCGGAGTTTACAGACCCGATGCCGGACTGGATTCTGCAGCGCTAGCCCGATCGGTAGCTGCACCTTATGTCATTCGACCTCGTAAAATATAAATTTTGGAGCTTTTAACGCTAAGGGGAAACCAGAAATTAGCAATTAGTCATTAACAAGTCAAAAGCGAAAGTGGAAGGAGAGCGACCATTAAAAATTAAAAAGTGAAAAATTAAATCGGACGCGCCTACCCCAACAAGCCAGGTTTAAACGAGAATATGGGGTTGGGAAACGAAGAATCTACGGAGAAACAAGTTTTTTATCCATCACGCGCGAGTTCTGTTCAAAATATACAAGGGAAGCAAAGAACCTGCTTGCGTTGTTGGTCACCGTCAGGAAAGCCAAATGCTGGCGATTGTCACGCAAAGCAGCCTGAAGGTTTGAACTCTTCAGCCAGGGTAGTTCGGATAAAATCAATCAAGATGCATAGTCAGAAATTCTGACAAAGCTGCTGGATAACAGTGATATATCTTCGACACAAATGAATACGATCTCCTCATTGATGCGGCAGATTGAGCAGCTAGGGGCTGCGCGCTCACTGCGCCAACACATTGCTAAAGTGCACAAGGGCTGTAGCAAAGCAGATACCGATCGCGCTGGCGGGCCTCTCCTGAGCCGTTTGTCGCGCCCGAAATGGATTCTTCCCGAGACTTTTACTACTAGATTTACAAGTAAAACCTCCAAATCAACCCTCAAAAATCAAGCTCGTTCCCCTATGTTGGCGCTGGTCGCGGTAGTTTCTCTAAGTAGCACTCTGGGCCATCGCTTTTACAACCAGCCGAAACTCGATGTGGGGACGAAAGCTCCTCAGACGATTAAGGCTCCTGATACTGCTAATGTCGCGGATTACAAAACTACGGAAGAACAGCGCAAAGCAGCGCGGATAGGGGCTGTAGCGATATTAATGCTAGATCCTGCGGTCGATCGACAAATTTATCAAGAATTGCAACAATTTTTGCAGCAGGGAAGTGAGCTGCGGGAGGCGGTAGGCCTGTTTCCGTTTGCCAGTCCCTCAGTGCTCTCAAATGCTGCTCAGGTTTACTTGCGGGGCTGTCCCGAGTGGGAGTGGCGATCGATTTTGGCGCAAGCCGGGGACAAAAGTGCAAGTTCCGAGCGATTGAGTTTGAGTTCCCCTGCAGTTGCTGGGCAGACGGAGAACAAGTCTCGGCAAGATGCTATCGCTCAACTGCAAGCTTATAGCCGATCGGCCCGGGAACAAGACTTTCAACGCCTGACAGACAGTATTTCCTCTGCTCGTCAGCGCTATCTTAATGCTGTCGAGGCGCTGGGAAAACCTTCGGTTTCAGAGTTCCCACAGATTTACGATACTTCGTTGTTTGATTTGTCGGATGCAGCTTGGCAGAAAACCCAAACCGGCATGAGTCGGGCGGCAAAAAGGATGGTGGCTCAAGGTATCCCGCAGGGCTTGCCAAAAGACATTTTGAAAGAAGCTGTGAAGCTGCAAGTGGCTGATGAAGTGCCGTTAGAGTCTCAATCTTTGGCGGTGGAGGGTTTAACAGCGATTTTGCAGCCAAATCTGGTGAGAGATCGCGAGGAAACCAAACAGCTAGCTGAATTAGCGGCGCAAAAGGTGAAACCGGTGATGATCGCAGTAGATCAGGGCGAGATAATTGTTGCACAAGGACAAGAGATCTCGCAGCAAGATTTCCTGTTGCTGGACTATTTTGGTTTAAGCCGGCGGGGGGTGAATTGGCTGGGGCTGACGGGCTTTGTTTGTTTAGTGGCGGGGGCAATAGCGATCGTACTGCTGGTGGAAAGGCACTACCGCTTGCGTCGCAGAGATCATTTGCTATTGCTTCTGCTGACTTTGAGCGCGCCGGTGCTGGTTAGTTTGGGTCTGCCTTGGACGAGTTTACCCGCGATCGGGATTTTAGCAGGCGGCTTCTACGGTTCGGCGGTGGGAGTCACTGTGGTGGGGCTGCTGTCGGCGCTCCTGCCCGTTGGCTTAAATGTGGAGTTGATTCATTTGGTGGCTAGCGGGGCGGGGGGATTGCTGGGCGCTTTTATGGCCGGGCGGCTGCGATCGCGCGAAGAATTGGCTCTTTTGGGCTTGGCTGTCGGCTTGACTCAGGGTACGGTTTATCTGGTGGGAACTTTGATTGCCAGCGCGGCTGCCGGTGCGATTTGGTACGTCGTGCTCGGTACGGTGGGCGCGCAAAGTTTAGCCGGTTTGGCTTGGAGCGTTGTGGCGATCGGTATCAGCCCTTATTTGGAACACGTTTTTGACTTGATTACGCCGATCCGACTGGCGGAACTTGCCAATCCCAACCGCCCGCTGTTGAAGAAGTTGGCTGCCGAGGCTCCGGGCACTTTTCAGCACACGCTGTTTGTGGCGAGTTTGGCGGAGGCTGCTGCGCGGGAGCTCGGCTGCAATGTTGAGTTGGTCAGAACTGGCACACTATACCACGATATTGGAAAAATGCACGACCCCCTCGGATTTTGTGAAAATCAAATGGGCGGGACCAACAAACACGATGAAATAAATGACCCTTGGGCGAGCGCGGAGATTATTAAAAAGCACGTTACCGAGGGGTTGGTGATGGCGCGGAAGCATCGATTGCCGAAGGCGATTCAGGCGTTTATTCCCGAACACCAAGGTACAATGTTAATTGCTTATTTCTACCACCAAGCGCAGCAAATTGCCGCAAAAGAAATAGAAGATTTAAAGAGGGCTTTGCCAGATGCGGATAATTCAAAGTTAATGATCGCCAGTCGGGAAGTAAGGGAGGAGGATTTTCGCTACGATGGGCCGATTCCGCAGTCGCGGGAAACGGGAATTCTGATGCTGGCGGATTCTTGCGAGGCTGCTTTGCGATCGCTCAAGGATGCTACTCATGAAGAGGCTTTGAATATGGTTAATAAGATTTTGAGAGCTCGCTGGCAGGATAATCAGTTGATTGATTCGGATTTAACGCGAGAGGATATGTCTCTAATTGCCGAGATTTTTGTGCGGGTTTGGGAACAGTTCAATCACAAGCGCATTGCTTACCCCAGTGCAGTTTTCACTCCCAGGTAGGAGGAAATTTTTAGTTATGAAAAATCAGTTCGCATTTCAGTTGTGAATCAGATTTTATTGCGATTTGCCCGGTAAAGCCCCATGCACTTCAGGATTGTGGCTGACAATTACCACAGTTTGTTTGATTCCTCAAAATTCCGAAGAGTCGATATCTCTTTCGCCAGCTAAGTGCGATCGCAATTTTTGCCAGTCTTCGGCATCGATCGCATTTGCAAAAGCGATGATATCTACAACCCGAGCGCGGTCAACAATCCAGCGGATTTCTTGCCGTTCCTCCATCAAAAATAACTTTGGTTAGTTGTGAATTCAAAAGATTTTAATTTTTAACCGCAGATGAACGCGGATAAACGCCGATTTTTTGTGTTGATTCTATCCTTTGACTCCCGCCGCAGTTTCTGTTGGTACAATATATTTTTGCAATAGCAAAAATACTACCAAAACTGGAACAATAGAAATAATAGAACCCGCCGCAACTAAACGCCAATCTAAAGAAAATGTCCCGGCTAAATTGGCTACCCCTAAAGGTAAAGTGTAATATTCCGGCCTGTCTAAAACTAGCAGCGGCCACAGAAAGTCGCTCCAAGAACCGATAAATACGAAAATTCCTAGAGTGACTAAAGCTGGCTTAATTGCCGGAATCATGACGTGCCACCAAATGCCTAATTCACTGCAGCCGTCGATGCGGGCGGCTTCTTCTAGTTCTTTGGGAACTGCTAGGAATGCTTGTCGTAATAAAAATATGCCGAAGGCTGAGGCTAGTCCGGGAAAGATTACGCCTAAATAGCTATTTTTTAGTCCGAGTTGTACTGTCAATATGTATAGGGGAATCATGACTATTTGGAAAGGAATCATGATTGTGGAAACGATCGTGATTAAGATGGCTTCGCGGCCGCGAAATTTGAGTCTGGCTAAGGGGTAAGCGGCGAGGGCGCAAAAGAGGACGTTGATGCTAACTGTGAGGCAGGCAATTAGGGTGCTGTTGAACAGGTAGCGGCCGAAGGGGTTGGTTTGCCAAACTTTGATGAAGTTTTCGAGGGTTGGCTGTTGCGGCCACAGTTGCGGGGGAAATTGAAAGATGTTTTCGTTGGCGGATTTGAGGGAGGTACTGAGCAGCCACAGCAAGGGAAACAGCATTAAAAGTGCGATCGCGCTCATGATGCTGTACGTGCACAGGGTACTCCACCGCGAGGGAGTGTTGTTTGGGGAATTTGGTTTTTTAGTTTTGAGATTGTTCATTGTTGGGATATGATAATAAGTCCTTGCTTCGTGAGAAGCCTTGTTGTCCATAAGGGGATTATTGCCATGAAACCGTTTATTTACGAAACTATGTACATTCTGCGCCCTGATTTGGGTGAAGAAATGACAGACCAGGCGATCGCTAAATATCAAACTATTTTGCGCGATCAAGGTGCTGAAAACATCGAAACTCAGCACCGTGGCAAGCGCCGTTTGGCTTACGAAATCGGCAAGCACCGGGATGGAGTATACGTTCAAATGAACTATACAGCTCCGGGCGCTGCAATTTTTACCCTAGAGCGCGCGATGCGTCTGAGCGAAGAAGTGATTCGCTATTTGACAATCAAGCAAGATGTGCCAGATGCACCTGAAGCGGAAGCTGAAGCTGAAGTCGCCGAGTAGCATTCGTGTCAACTTAACGTCTTATGTAGTCCCAGTCTACTGTTTGACGATTAGGGCCGCTTATTCCCCGGCACGCCTTTATTAAGGGCTACCCCGTACACACAACTTGAAAAACTAACGTCAGAGCCTTTCGCTCCCCCTGGCATCCTCCTGAAAAAGAGGCTAGGGGGAGCTCTGTAATTGTGGGTACAGCATCGTTTCTTAAGGGCGGGACTTGAAGTTAATTGAAATTATAAGTAGGCAAGCGGGATTAAAGCAAGCTATGTAACAATATGTAAACAGGGCTAACTTAGCCACGCTTAGGGCATATGGATACTTTACCATCCTTAATATAATTGTGTTTGACAGCGCCTACCTACTTACTAGATTGAGAAAATTACGAAAGTCCTTTAATATTTAAACAGTGAGAATTAAATGCTATCTAAAAAACTTCATGATTAGAAAAACCGTTCATAGGTTCATCACGTTAGTATTAGCAGGATTTCTCTTAGCGATTAGTGGCGACTGCGGGATATCGCGAACTTTAGCACAAATCCATCCTCATGTTTTTTATGTTTCACCAAATGGTAGTGATACAAATAATGGTTCACTTGAGCATCCTTGGTCAACAATTAATCATGCAGCGTCGGTATTAAAAGCGGGTGAAACAGTTTATATTCGGGCGGGAACTTATCGCCTCACTGAACAAATTATAGCTAAAAATTCAGGAACAGAAAAGGCTTGGATTACTTATCGAGCCTATCCTGAAGAACGAGTTATTATTGAGGCGGATGCGGTTAAAGTAGAGCCTCCCTCTGCTAAGAAATCCCCTCACCCTCACGATCAAGGTGCATTTTTGTTACAAAATGTTAGTTATATTAAAGTAGAAAATTTAGAAGTTATTAATTCTCATAATTCTGGGATTACAGTTAGAAATAGCCATTTTATTAACCTTTATAATAATAAAACAGAAAATACGTTTTCCCCAGGTATTGGTGTTTGGTGGGGTGATCACTATAAAGTAATGGGAAATACGGTTATTAATGCAAACGACCTGAAGATGGCTGACTTTTTAAATGATTTTTCAGAAGCTCCCCATGAAGCAATTTCAATCGGCGGGGTTGAAAATTTTGAAGTTGCTTATAACTTAGTTAAGGATGGGAAAAAAGAAGGGATTGATGTTAAAGAAAAGAGTAAATATGGAACCGTCCATCATAACTATATTCACCGCATGGCACGACAAGGATTATATGTGGATAGTTGGTTTGGAGTCTTAGAAGATGTTGAGGTCTTTAATAATGTTATTCATGATTGTAATGGGGCAGGGTTTGCTTTATCAGTAGAAGGAGGTTCAGAAGCAAAAAATATTAGATTTCACCATAACTTAATTTATGATAACTGGGGAACCGGAATTCTCTTTGCCCGATGGGGAAATGATGGGTTACGGCATAATATTAAAATTTATAATAATACGGTTCATCATAATGGTTATGGTAAACCGAACCCAGGAGATAGCTTTTTTTGGATTACTGGAGGGTTATATTTATTTTCTGATAATCTTCAAAATGTTGAAATCAAGAATAATATTTTTAGCCAGAATAGGGGATTTCAAATCGGTTATAGCGAGCGCTATTTGGCGGCTAACTCTGACATCGAAAAGACTTTTCGTCAAAAAGATATTGAGATTAGCCAGAACTTAATCTTTGGAGAAAATAACACCACCCGTCCGATTTATGCTGGATGGCTTCCTGATAACTATGCTAATATCTATGGAACGAATGGAACTGCTGCAGTCAGAGAAGAACCTCAATTTGTTAATCCTGAAGAAGGGAATTTTTACTTAAAATCTCCGGTCAGTAACCCAACCCCATTAACTGCTAATTCTCAAACATCTCAGATGAGAGTTGGAGCTTTTCCCAATGGAGAAAAACCCCATTTTTGGTGGCAGGGTAAGTTCCCACCTCAATTTTCTGATTGACGCCAATCAACCCTTCATTAAAATAAGTTGGGTCTGTAATAATTAATTGTTAATAGTTGTATTAACTACCTAAACAAAATTAATTACACAACTCAATAATAATGATTTAAGTAGGTAAGCGGGATTAAACCGAGCTATGTAACAATCTGTAAGCAGGGCTACATTAGCCACGCTTAGGGATAAGGATACTTTATAATCCTTAACATAATTGTGTTTAACAGCACCTACCTACTTAGCTACTTATTAAGTTTACTGTTAACTAAGGCAAACTCGCCTCCATTTAGAGGCAAAATTCTGCATCTATAACTCTGAACCAAACTATAAAGTTATTTTAGCCGCTAGCAATTAGGTAGCCACTAAAATGTGGCTCTTAGAAGATGAATATTGTCAAATTTTGCCAACGGCTGCTTCAGGTTGGGCCTGAATCAATCAGCCAAAGCTCGATCGCACTCCCCGCAACCTCGATCGAGATTCTCGCCCCATAGCCCAATTGTAAAGTTTTGTGACAATTTTAATTTGGTAGCTTTAGATACAGAATTGTCTGTTATAGTGATAGAAGAGAAGAAAAAACAAGCTCAACATTAATCTAAAGAATACGGAGGAACCGCATATGTCTACTGAAAATCAAGCTCGCTCTCTGATGATGCGCCACCACCAACTGGTGAAGAACCGCCAGCAATCCATGCTCAACCGCACCGCCACCGAAGTCGGGATGGAAGATACGCACTACTGGGGTCACATTCAAGGCAAACCGCAGCCCAGCTTTCAAGCCAGTTACGATCGCAGCAACGCCACTATGAGCTAGGGCCAGCTCAATTTCGACAATTGTCTACGAAGTTATTACCTATAATTTGGAGAAATCAGTTATGTCAACTCAAGAACAAGCCCGCAACCTGATGATGCGCCATCAACACGTAGTCAAAAACCGTCAGGAATCCATGCTGAGCCGTGTGGCTGCTGAAGTGGGTTTAGATGCTGGTTCTCCAGCGAATATTGAGCGCAAATAACTCCTTTTTTCAACAGCGAGATAGTTGAATCGAGTTTGTTGTTTGCCAGCTAAAAATTAATAATGTCAATTACAAAACCGTCGCGACTTCTTCTTGAGTTCTAACTCTAGATTGAAAGCCGCGATTAGTTTTATGGGGAATTGGGAATTGGTAATATCTCGATCACGCTGCTGGTAGTGAGAGGAGTTAGAGAGTTGGATAGCCTCAAACCTATACATCACAAACAATAAAAGACGTTTGTGCCGAGAAACTTGATATAATCCCCTTTCAGCAGATTGAAGGCTACTAGGGAGGTCATCATGGCGGACTGGAAAGAAATTGGCGGCGGAGTTACAGCACCCAGAGGGTATCGAGCCTCGGGAATTACAGCGGGCTTGAAGCCTTCAGGCTTGCCGGATTTAAGTTTAATTTTGTCAGAGGTGGACGCGATCGCCGCCGGAGTCTTCACCACATCGACTGTCCGGGCCGCTTGCGTGGACTACTGCCGCCAGCGTTTGCAAGCTAAACCCAGCGCCAAAGCAATTTTGTGCAATGCGGGACAAGCTAATGCTGCTACTGGCGAACAAGGTTTGGCAGATGCCCTCGAAAGTGCCAACTTGTTAGGACAAGCGCTGAATATTCCTCCAGAATCTATTCTTTTGGCCTCCACTGGCGTCATCGGACAGCGGATAAAAATGGAGCCGCTGAGGGCGGGAATTCCCCGATTAGTTGCTGAGGCATCGGAAACTGGTTCCGATGCGGCGGCTAAGGCTATTTGTACGACTGATTTAGTGCCGAAAACGATCGCCCTGGAAACCATGTTTGGCGATCGACCCGTGCGTATCGGCGGGATTTGCAAAGGTTCGGGAATGATTCACCCGAATATGGCAACAATGCTAGCATTTGTAACTTGCGATGCAGCAGTGTCATCGCATTTGTGGCAAGAAATGCTGAGTCGGGCCGCTAACAGAAGTTTCAATCAAATTACTGTGGACGGCGATACCAGTACCAACGATTCGCTAATTGCTTTGGCAAACGGTCAATCCCGCACACCAGCAATTACGGAAATGGGGGCAGATGCTGAAAAATTAGAGGCGATGCTGACAGAAGTTTGCGTACATTTAGCAAAGGCGATCGCCCGTGACGGCGAAGGTGCAACTTGTTTGGTAGAAGTGCAAGTTAGTGGCGCGCTAGATGAAGTTTCTGCGAGTAAAATTGCCAAAACAATTGTCGGTTCTTCTTTGGTGAAAGCTGCTATTTTCGGACGCGATCCGAATTGGGGCAGAATTGCGGCGGCGGCTGGGCGCGCTGGTGTACCTTTCGAGCAAGAGAATTTGCGGATTCAATTGGGGGATTTTTTGATGATGGAAAACGGACAACCTAAAGAGTTCGATCGCGCTGCTGCAAGTAATTATATGAAAGCGGCTGCCGAGGGGGAATATTTGAAGGCTGATACGGTTTTAATTCAGGTTAGTGTCGGGAATGGCAGCGGTTTTGCGAAAGCTTGGGGATGCGATTTGAGTTACGACTACGTGAAGATTAATGCCGAGTATACGACTTAAATAAGTCCGGGCGGTTAGAAGTCCTGGTGGTTAGAAACCGGGGCTACACAAACAAAAGCCGATGAGAGAAAGTTGAAGGCAAATTTCACACAATTTAAACTAAAATTCCCCCTAGTGGGGGAAATTAAAAAATCTCAAACCTTTACTCACCGAGTTAATCTCAGCTTTTTTGCTCCTCATTTTAAAATCGCTAAAGCCCTTACAGAGATCAGCTTTTTATGATTTTAACAAAAGAGCGCTAAAAATCTTATTCAGACTAAGTTTCAAGACTTTTTAAGCTTATTATTAATAAGTCTAATATAAAGTTTGAAAACACGCCCTAACCAAAACTATCGGAGACAAACACATAGCCACCACCATACCCGACAGCATTATCCACTAATATTAAGCCGTCATTGCTCTGCGGATCGCCACTCTGAGCAAGTCCATAATTCACCACGCGCAACAACCGCTGCGGCGTAAACGATTCTAATTCCACAAAATTGCCTGTATCCAGCCACGCTAGTTCTTCTGCTGTTAAACCTTGCCTTACAGCGTCGGGTAATTGACGGGCGGTTTGTGCCATTGTTTGAGATTGCTGTACAAACATATCACGGGTTGCTAAGATTTGACGGGGAGAAATTCCCAAATCCAAAATCGTGACGGCTTGATTGGCAAACCAGTTTGGACTGGTTTGTAATTGATGTACTAAACTAACTCCAGCAGGGTTCGCATCGTGCAGCGCATAGACTTTTAAATCGGCATTGCGTCGCAGCATTTCGATGACGGTGTTGAAGATGCTTTGGGGATAGCCACTAATACTAAGAATGGCGCAGTTGTTCTCAAAATGGACGTTGTTGGCAATTAGGAATTGAGCTATTTCGTCACTGTCACAGATAATTGCGCGATCGAAGCTGTAGACGCTGACTTCGCGATCGATGGTGGCGGGCAAAGCTTCTTGGCGAGGTGCAGGGAGCAGTTTTTCTAATGTGCCGTTCACCCTTTGCCAGTCTTGCAGCCATTTATCGCTTTGCGCTTGATTAACGATAAATATTTCACCCGTTATCTGTGGGCGTTTTTTTTGTGAAAGGCCCAGCCAGTAGGAAAATAGCCCTAGTGTAATTGCTACGATATATCCGGGAAAATAATTAAATATCAAACTTCCTGAAATGCCCATCACTAAAATAATTACCCCTAAAATCTGGAGGTTTTTAGCATTAGTTCTTCTGTGGCGACTACCTTGTTCAGGAGATTTGCTGTAGTGGTAAAATAGCCATATCCACATTAAATTGTAGAGAGCGAAGGGAATAATTAATGCAAATTCTGAGGGGAAAATAGTAAGAGCGAAGGGAATGCCGAAGGTTCCCGCAAATATAATAAAAAAGAAGTAGAAAAAAATCCAACTGGTTTGGGGGGCGCGAGATTTAAGCTTTTGGTCAATAAAATACAAAAACTGTTTGTGCGTAAAAAACAACATATTTTGGCTCGAAATATTTTCGATCGCCTTTTGGAAAAAGGGATCGGTGAATGCCAACTTTTGATCAGTGACGGTAGTGGGTTCAAACACAAACGGATGGTTGCACCGTTTACAGCGACCTGAGTTGGTGGTACGATCACTCAACATATTGTCGGTATTACACTGGACGCATTTCATTCCCATTTCGGTTACTCCTGATAGATTTAATGGATTTATATCGTTGACGGTTGTTTTGGAATGGTTTTACCGCAGAGGCCGCAGAGGGCGCAGAGGAAGAGAAGAGAGATAATAAGTAGAAGGAAGAAAGAAGAAACTATGCCCAATGCCCAATGGCCAATGCCCAATGCCCTCTTAAAAGATTTGCCCGTTTAACAAAATGGAATAGTCTTCTCGCTGTCGAATTAATCGATCGCCCTTAGCATCAATCAACACCTCAGCAGGGCGGGGGCGGTGCAGAAAATGCGACGACATCGCATAGCCGTAAGCCCCGCTATCCAAAATGGCGATCGCATCTCCAATTTTGAGTTTCGGTAGCCAACAGTTGCGCCCCAAATAATCCCGCGAATAAGTCGTGTTGCCGCAAATATCCGTTTCATGTCGCGATACATCGTCGGTTTCCCAAGTTGCGATCGCCCGATAGCCCCCGTGCACCGCAGGCACCGATAGATTTGATACAGTCGTATCCACACCGACAATTTGCCGATTGCCCAACCACTTCACCGACACAACTTTCGCAAGCAAAACGCCACAACCTGCGATCGCCGATCGTCCCGGTTCAATCACCAATTCGATCGGCCGAGATAGCGCACTCAATCGTTCAGTAATCGCCACACCAAACTCCCGCCAGTCAAACACTGCACCGCCTCGATAGGGATAGCCAAAACCGCCGCCAAAATCGAGGGTTTTCCAATCGGGTAACTGTTGGGCGATCGCAATTAGCCGATCGATCGCCTGCGTAAAAGCACTCGTGGCGTTCGTTCCTGTCCCCCGATAAAAATGCAATCCAGTAATCCTCAACCCCTGCTGCTGCGCGATTTCGTTGGCTTTCTCGAATTCGGTGGGACGCACTCCAATCCGACTGTCTCCCGTCAATTCCGGTGAGTTGAGGCGCAGTCCGATTTCGGCACGGATCGATCGCGGTTGACTGCGCGAATATTCGCAAAAATCCTGGAGTTGCGACAGACTATCGAAATTGAATCGATCGATCTTCCATTCAATCAATTGCTGAATATCCGCCCTGTTGAGGTTACTGCCGGTGTAGACAATGCGATCGCTCGTAAAACCCGCTTTCAGTCCCAAAAAAACATCCCCTGGTGTATTCGCGTGTAGCCCCCAACCAGCTTGCTGAATCAATTGCAACAGAGCAATATTGCCGTTGGTGACGGCGGCAAAGTGAAACTGAACGTGGGGATAGTCGATCGATCGCGTAATATGCTCAAGAGTCTGACTGAGGATCTCGGCCTGATACACATATAAGGGCGAACCATAAGTTGACAAAAGTCGCTTGGCTAATGCTTCCGAGAACGGCGGCGAATGTATTTTGGTTTCATTCTGTAACAAAGATTCTGTCATATTACATCCGTTAGTATAGGAATTGTAAAATCGATTCAACAATTAATAATCACGAATTGTGCAACCAAAATTGATCTAATTCATCTGCGTTAATCTGTGTTGATCGGCCCTCATCTGCGGTTGAAAAAAGAGAATTTATGAACCGCAGATGACAAGAGATAGACGCAGATTCACCCAGATGAAAACAAGAGAGATATGAAGAATACCGATGCAGCGCGAATTTGAGATGAGCTCATTCTAGCCTCCTGCGATATTTCCAAATGCGCTGCCCGATCGCCGGTGGCAACCAAAACACATGATCGAGCGATCGCTTAACCGGAATTTCGCCTAAAACCTCGGTTCGCCATGCCTGCCACATCAGCAGCAGCCAGAGATTATTGCCAATATAGCGATCGCGCATAGCAACTCCGAGTTGTCCCGATAACATCGCGTCGGGCAAATAAGGTTGCCAGCAATTTTGCGATCGCAACAGATTCGGATTCAGCCGATCGCCGATCGCAGCCCAAAACTCCCGGTAATACCAAACCTTCAGCGGCACACCCATCCCGCGCTTTTCCCGCCAGACAATTTCCGGCGGCAGCCAGCGTTCGGCAGCTTTTTTGAGGATGTATTTTTCGCACGCACCTTGCAGCAGCAGCTCGCCAGGGAGTTGAAACGTCCACTCCGTGAGGTCGGGGTCGCAGAAGGGCGATCGCACCCACAAACCGCAAGCAAACCCCAATGCCGTTGCCCTCGGCTGAATATTTTGGGCACCTTTGAGCATCAGCGAAGCGCGCCGTAGCCTCGCTAGCAGGGAAGGACAGGTTTCGGGATCGATCGCGTCTTGCAGGTAAACACTCAAATCGTGAGACTGGATGCGATCGAGCATTGCTGGCGAAAAAATCTGTTTTTCATAACCGTAAAATCGCTGAAACGTCCGCAAATACTGCTGTTCAAAAGTTTCTCCTCCCGCGGGATGTTCCGCACTGTAAACTCCGTTTGCAATCAAAGGCTTGTTCGTCCATCCAGCAAATAGCTGATCGCCATTCTCGCCATTGAATACAACTCGCACGTCTTGCGCCGCCGCCTGTTTGAGCAAAAACAGCGCGGCTGTTGTGCCATCTCCATAGGGTAAATCGAGGGCTTTGGCGGTTGGCCCGATCGCCCGCAATACTGCATCGCCCGTCGCCGTCACTCGGATCAGCGGAATCTGGAAAAAGTCCGCCACCTGTTGGGCGTAGGGCAGTTCGGAATAGGCTTCGACACCAAAATCGAGGGCATAGGCGCGCACCTGCAAGCCTGCTTTCACTAGCAGCGCCGTGACCAGGGAAGAATCGATGCCACCGGAGAGTAAAACGCCTACTGGTTCGTCGATCGGCAAATCGGCCACTTGTCGATCGATCGCCTGTTGCAACAGCCCTTGCAATTGTGCGATCGCCTCATCCTCACGGCGCAGTAATTGGGGCGCTTCTTGCCAAGCGGATTGCAGCGATTCCATACAGGATAGCTTCGCCGCGCGTACTTTCGGCAGATTGTTAACATCGGCGATTTCCCAAACCATCTCGCTTCCGGCTGCTACGGATGCAATTTGCTCGATCGGAGTTAACGGCGCGGGCACGTAGGAAAAGCAAGCATAGCTGTGGAGGGCGATCGGGCTAATTTGAGGGGAAGCAATCAGCGGAAGCAGCAATTGCATCCGCGTCGAAAACCAAATCGTTTCTCCCAACTGCATCCAGTAAAGCGGCACTCGCCCAAACGGATCGCGCCCCAGCCGTAGCTGTTTCGCTTCTACCGCCGCCCAAGCATCTCCCCGTAAATCGGCGGTTGTCTGAAATCGCCCGCAAGCATTCAGCGTCACTGTGTCAGCCGTGAGTACAGATGCAGAGGCGATCGCCCACTCGGATAATTTGCCCTGCCGAATGCAGTAGTCTGGGGCTAAACGGCTGAGCGTTTTTGTGCGCGCGGCGAAGCTATCCCGTAGGGAATCGTCCTCTCCCCAGTAGCCGATAAAATGTGAAGGTTTGTCGATCGCACCCATTAGATGTCTCCAATAATTATTGTGGAAAAGGCATCTTGCCTGTTCAAAACAGGCTTTTTTGGATAAGTCTATTTAGATATCTCCAATAATCATTGTGGAAAAGGCATCTTGCCTGTTCAAAACAGGCTTTTTTGGATAAGTCTATTTATTTCACAGTGAAAGGTTCAGTGCTGATGACGCGCCCATCCAGGGACATCCGAACTTCCCATTTGCCTGGGGCAGCAGCAGATCCGAGATCGTAATAGCAGTGGGTATTCCAAACCGCAGTATCGATCGTGCGAGTTTGATACCTGCCCTGATGAACAATGTCACCGCTGGGATTAATCCAATCGCATTGCAGAGACAACTGATTGCCGATCGGAGCATTTTTCAACGTCACCTGGTAGTAGATGCGGGGGTTGATTTGACGGTTGACTTGAGTAAGGCTGTCACCACCTTTTTTCGATAGCGCAATCCTGTCTTCTCCTCCCACAACTTGAGCAGTTTTTTGTTGCTGATTTTGCCCGAACAGCACCCCTATACCGATCGCAGAAATGACAACGGCTGTCGAGGCGATCGCGATCCAACGGTTGCGTCGCTGCTGTTTTTCTAGGACTTCGCGGCGGCGCATTTGGGCGATCGCATCTTCTAAAAGCTCATCAGGAAGATTCAACTCTCGTAAAATTTCTCTTACCTGAGCGGGCTCCAATTCTAACTCGCGCTGCTGCGATAACTTGTCGATTTCAGCGACTACCTGTGCTAACTGAGTTTGAGTGAGCCGAGTTTCCATAAAGTTCACTATTAGTATCTGTAATGTTCTTTCCCACTATAAAGTTAAATATAGCGCTCGCCTCTCTCTTCTCTAACTCAGCGCCCTCTGCGGTTAAATTACTCATATTATTCAATAAACAGCTCTCTAAGTCAATTCATAAAAATCATAACCTTAACCTCATAAAATTCATATTTATAGTGCTGGACGCATGGGATCTCATGCAAAACCGGGTTTTTTACGAAAAGACGCGTTGCCACGCGCCGATTAGGTAAAAAACCCGGTTTCTTTGTGGGAGTGTGTCCAGGACTGACTTATTATATAAAATCCAGACTAGGAAACTCTTCTACTTTTTGGAAATCAGTTAAATTCAACTTTCTTGAATCTATTTTTTCCTGGTGGCGATTCAACCAAATTGCGTTTAATCCCGCATTTTTAGCACCACAATAATCAGCCTTGAAGCTGTCGCCGATATGCAACACCTTGTCGGCAGTCCAGTTGTGCTTTTGCAAAGCTGCGGTGAAAATTTGAGAGTCGGGTTTTGCGGCACCAACCTCGGTAGAAATTGTCACTGATGTGAAATATTCCGCTAAATTTAGTGCTTTTAATACTGGATAAATTCGGGAATCGAAATTCGATACTACTGCTAATTCAATTCCTTGTTGCTGCCACTTATTTAATGCTGGCAATACGTCTGGATACACGAACCAAGGTTCGGCGGTGGCAAAATGAGCGTAGAGTTCCACAAAGAATGTGGGAAAGTCTGAAAATTGGTGGAAAATGCCTGCTATTTGGAATGCTTTTGCGGAAACTGTTTGCCACCACTCAAATTCTAGCTGGGGAATTTTTGCTGCTTCTATCCCTGGAAATGCCATTGGACTTGCTGAAGCAAAGCTGTGGGAAAATGCTGCATTTAACTCTTGACTGTTAACTGTTACTCCAAAACTATTGGCTAATTTTTGGTAAACTTCGCCGACGCTGCCGCGAACGTCAAACAATGTACCGGCGGCATCTAAAAAAATAACTTTAGTCATTAGTCAGTTGTTAGTTGTTGGCGGATTTATCATACCGGAATGATTGGCAATATTGCCCGCAGGTTCAAATCTGCCGCCTAAATATTTTGCTAGGAATTCTTCGGCGATAGCAAAAAAGTGCAGGCGATTTTCTGGTCGCGCAAATCCGTGTCCTTCATCTGTATAAAGCACGTATTCTACAGGTTTGCCGGCTTGCTTCATGGCATTGACAATTTGCTCGCTTTCTGCTAATTTAACTCGCGGGTCGTTAGCGCCTTGGGCGATGAGTAAAGGTTTCTGAATGCGATCGACAAAAGATAAAGGCGAGATCGATTTCAAAAACTCTGGTTCTGTTTCCAAATTGCCCACGCGGTGATACAGACTTGCTTTTCTCGGTTCCCAGTAAGGGGGAATCGTTTGCAGCAGCGTAATCAAATTGCTTGGCCCGACAATATCGACGGCGCAGGCAAAAACATCGGGACTAAAAGTCAATCCCACTAAGGCGGCATAACCGCCGTAAGAACCGCCCATAATCGCAATTTTATCCTGTTGGGCAATTCCTGTTTCTACCAGCCAATTAACCCCATCTAGCAAGTCGTCGTGCATCTTAGCCGCCCATTCGCGATTGCCGGCATTAAGAAAGGCTTTGCCGTAACCGGTGGAACCGCGAAAATTGATTTGCAAAACGCCGTAACCTCGGTTTGCCAGCCATTGGGCTTGTGGATTGTAACCCCAGGTATCGCGTGCCCAGGGGCCACCGTGAACAAGCAAGACTGTCGGTACGGGTGTTGAGACACCCACCGGTTTTGTCAGGTAGCCGTGAATGGTTAAACCATCTCTTGCAGTGTAAGAAATGGGTTCCATTGATGATAGCGGTAGCCCTTCGAGTTTGGGTTGGTTGCTGAATAGAAAGGTGAAAGTTTTGGAAGTGCGCTCGTAGGTATAGTAGTAGACTGGGCCGTCGTCTGTCCTGTAAGCAATTAGCCAAGTAGTGTCGGCGAGGTTGCGACTGGTGATGTCGAATTCGCCGGGACGAAATTTGCCGAGATTCTCAAAATCCTCTGCTATGCTTTGATCTAAAATTTGCCACTCTTGCTTGTCTTTGTAGAAGGAAACTGCTTGAATCTCTCGGTTGGTCGGGTGTATCACAATATCGCCGACATCGTATTCTGGATCAGAGGCGATATCACTTTCTTGTTTGGTTTCCAAGTCTAGTGCGATCGAACGTTTGGCGTTAGCATCGTGATTGCCGATGATGTAAAGAATTTTGCCGTTTTTTGAGAACATGACGGCACCGCCTTCCTCATCGGGCCCCCAGCGTCGCAAGCTTTCCCAAGACTTATCGGCAGTTTCTCGAAATAGCAATTCTGTACTGCCGTCGGCATTTGTGGCTGTCGCCGCCCGCACTTGAAATTGGGCGTCAGCAATCCAAGTCCAACCCATGATGTTACCGGGGTTGTCGGTGTCGAGTTCAACGGCACCGTTTTGCAGGTTGATGCGGTAAACATCGTGTTTGCGGCGATCGCGGATGTTCATTTCCACTAAAATTTCATTAGGGAAGTTGCGGTCAAGGGCGATCGGCTGAGCTCGAACACCTTGAAATGGTGTCAAGTCGCGAACCAGGTTTGACTGGATATTGACTGAGAATAAATGCCATTTTTCATCACCATCAATATCTTGCTGATAAATGAGTTCTTCGCCGCTGTAAGTCCAGTAAAAGATGCGAATGCCTCGTTTTTTATCTGCTGTCAGTTGACGATCGTCTGCTTGACCGACGGTACGCAATTGCACTTGCAAAACGTTGTGTTCATCTGGTGCAATGTAGGCGAGATACTTGCCGTCGGGTGAAAGTTGGGGGCGGGTTTTTTCAGGATTTCCGAACAGAATCTCCCGCTCTATCAACGGTGGAATTTCAGTTTTTGGCTGTTGAAATGTGGAATTTTGCATTTTTTCTCGTGCCTAATATTCTCTGAATCTAGACTCCGACAGAAAAAACCAGGTTTTTACCAAATATGCGCGTAGTAGTGAAGTATTTTCGTGAAAAACCCGGTTTCGGAACCGCCCTCATAAGTTCTACAATCAATAATAAACCGTCAACTGTCAACAGTTAACAGTCTACAATCAACTAACTTTTAAGCAAATCCTGAATCGGTTTACTAATCCAATTGAAACCAACTTTTAGTTGATGGTCAAATGTTGGCATCCGATAGAGATAAGCTAAGCGGCGAGCAATGTGGGCTAGTTGTCCGTCGAGTTTAATTCCTAAACCGGCGAGGGTTGCGTTGTCAATTCCTAATGTCATCATTTCTCCTAGCGGCTGATAGCGGAAAGGAAGTAATGGGCGGCCGGTGAGGGAGGCCCAAATGTTCCAGGCGGTGTAGTCAGCTTGCTGGAAGGCTGTTTGGGCTGTTCCGGGGACTTTTTGACCAGTTGCATCGTAACATTCAGCTAAGTCTCCCAAGGCAAATATATCTGGATGGTCGATAATTTGCATCTGCGGATTGACGATTAATTGACCGCGCTGGTTTTGTTTGAGGGGTAGCGATCGTACTGCTTGACTAACTTGAGTTCCTACTGTCCACAGCACTATGTCTACGGGGAGAACATCTAATTGTCCTTTGTAAAGTAAGGATATTGTGTCTGCTTCGATCGCCTCTACTTCTGTTTCTAAGTCGATCCACACTTTCCGTTTTTCTAAAGCTTGGCTGGCGGCTTCGCGGTTAAACTCCGGTGATGTCCGCAGAATCATGTCGCTTTGCTCAACTAACCGCACGCGACCTTTTTCTCCGAGTCGATCGGCTAATTTACAAGCTAATTCTACTCCCGAATAACCGGCCCCGACGATCGCAACCCTAATTTTGTCGTTGTTGCTGGCTTCTAAAAACCGCAGTCTTTCTTCTAAGCGGTAGGCGTCGTCGAGAGTGCGAAATGAGTAAGCATATTCAACCGCACCCTTGACCATATCTAGAGGGGTTTCGCCGCCTAAAGCTAAAACCAGGCGATCGCACGGAATTTCTGGCCCGTCGTGCAACTGCACTCGCTTTTCCTCAACATCGATGCCGGAGACAGTACCTTGACAAAAGCGCACGCCTGTGTGTTCCAAGAGTTCGGCAAACGGTGGGGCAATTTCCCAGGTTTGGAGTTCGCCGGTCAGGAGTTCGTACAGCAGGGGAACGAACAAAAATCGGTCGCGGCGGTCAACTAGGACAATTTCGGGTTTTTCGGTTTTGGAGAAGGGTAACTGACTCAAGCGCAGGGCTGTGTAGAGTCCGCCGAAGCCTCCGCCGAGAATGCAAATCCGGGGTTGTTGTTGAGTCATGGTGTTTTGTTTGAGGGGCTCACGGTAGCAAGGAAACTTATCTTATTCTAACGAGAGCGGGGAAGGGGGGAGTGGGAGACTGGGAGACTGGGAAAATGGGAAAATCTTCCCTCTTTCCCTCGAACCTGAACATCCATCTGTTGAATCCGTTAAACTCACACCTAGAGCACCATTCTCAATAAGCTTTTTATGAGCGGACTCTTCTGCCCATCCCCATAAGAAAATGCACTTGTTGTGGAACAGGCCGGAAAGCCTGTTCTTGAGTATGGTGCTCTGGGCGTGAGTTAAATCCATTAAATCCGTTAAACAATGCGTTTCCGAACTGTTTTCTATATCTCTAGCCTTGATTAGCTGTACCTATTACCCGCCCTCAAATTTTCTGAAGGTTCGCAGAACTAATTTTGTACTATATTAGTTTATAACGAATTATTTCGCACATTAAATTCACTTTTTATAGGGTCATCTACTCTACCACTTGCCCCCGCACTCACAAGTGAAAAAAAAACCATGCAAATTTCTTCCAATTCTTCTAAATTTAAGAACGGCGATCATAATAACGAAGACGGCTCATCTTTGTTAAAAAGCGAAGAACGATATAAAAATTTAGTAGCTAATATTCCCGGTGCTGTCTACCGCTGTACCTGCGAGTATATGGACGACGGGGAATTAACACGGACAATGGCGTTTTTGAGCGAGGCTGTTCATGAAATATCAGGCTATCCCTCTTCTGATTTTATCAACGATCGCGTCCGTTCTTTTGCCAGCATTATCCATCCTCAAGACCGCAAAAATGTGGATGCTGCTGTCAAAAAAAGTTTAGCAACCAGAACTTCGTACATCCTTGAATACCGGATTGTCCGGGCTGACGGCGAAATTAGCTGGGTTTACGAAAAAGGCAAAGCTGTTTGCTGCGAGGCGGAAGAGGCTAGAGGAAAACAAGAGGAACAAGGGGAAATGGAGGGATTTTTGTCGGCTGTGGTTTCGCCGGTTTCGCCGATCGCAAATTCTCTGTCTGGGGTTGTCTATCTCGACGGAGTGATTTTGGATATTACTGAACGAAAGCGAGCTGAGGAGAACCTGCGAAACACTCAAGATTTTCTGAATGCGGTACTCCAAAATCTGCCGATTAGCGTCTTTATTAAAGATGCTGTAGAGCAAAAATTTATTTATTGGAATACTGCTTGCGAAGAATTGTTTGGCTATTCGAGGGATGAAGTGCTCTTAAACAATGCTGCTGACTTGTTGACCTCAGAGGAAGCAAATTACTTGCAAGCACAAGATTTAGAAGTGCTAGCAACGAGAAAAGGTGTCGATTTGCCAGAAGAAACTATCCAACTTCCCCACCGGGGAAAGCGGATTTTGCACACGAAAAAAGTTCCTTTGTTTGACGATTCGGGCGCGCCTAAGTACATTCTGGGTATTGCTGAAGATATTACGGAAAGAAAAAAAAATGAAACCGAATTGTCGCGGTTGGCTATTGTGGCTCAAAAAACGCAAAATGGTGTGATTATTACTGATGCTCAAGGCTGCATTGAATGGGTAAATGAAGGATTTACTCGGATTAGTGGTTATGTGCTGGCAGAAATGCAGGGAAAAAAACCTGGTGATGTACTGCAAGGCTCTCAAACAGACCCGCTAACTATTGCTCAACTGCGATCGGCTTTGGCTGCAGGCGTGCCGTTTAATCAGGAAATCTACAATTACAAAAAGGATGGAAAGGGTTATTGGGTGGCGCTTTCGATTGCCCCAATTTATGAAGAAACTGGTGAACTCGAAGGTTTTATTGCGGTGCAAACTGATATTACCGATCGCAAGCAAGCAGAGGAAACACTCAGGCAGAGGGAGAATTATTACCGCTGTATTGTCGAGACGGCTTCGGAGGGCGTTTGGATGTTTGACCGCGAAAGCATCACGACTTTTGCTAACTCTCGGATGGCCGAAATGCTGGGGTATACTGTAGAGGAAATGCAGGGGAGATCGCTATTTGAGTTTATAGACTGCGAGTCTAGGAAAATAGCAGAAAGTTACGTGCAGCGCAGGCGGCAAGGCATTCGCGAACGACACGATTTTAAGTTTACTCGCAAAGACGGATCTCACTTGTGGGCGATCGTGTCGGCGACGCCGATGTTCGATGCGGATGGCGAATTTTCGGGGGTGTTGCGGATGATTACCGATATTAGCGATCGCAAACAAGCCGAAGCAGAATTGCGCCAAACTCTCCAAGAATTAGAATTTGAAAAATTTGCCTTAGATCAATCGGCGATAGTCTCGAATACCGACGAATTCGGAGTCATTACCTATGTCAACGATCAATTTTGCGAACAATTTAAATATTTCCGAGAAGAACTGATCGGCAAAACCCACAGACTTGTTAATTCTGGTTATCACCCAGCCGAGTTTTTTAAGCAGCTTTGGTCAACCATCCGCCAGGGAAAGGTTTGGCGGGGAGAAATGAAAAATCAAGCTAAAGACGGTACATTATTCTGGTTGGATACTACGATTGTACCTTGCTTAAATACCAGCGGAGAACCTCATCAATATGTAGCAATTCGCAAAGATATTACCAAGCGCAAACAAGCCGAAGAAGCGGTGCAGCTTTCCGAAAGTCAATTGAGGGCTAAAAATCTAGAATTGGCAAAAGCCCTACGGGACGTGCATAAAACTCAAAGCATGATGGTTCAAAATGAAAAAATGGTAAGTTTGGGGCAATTAGTCGCTGGCGTTGCTCACGAAATCAACAATCCAGTTAGCTTTATTTACGGCAACGTCATGCACGCTGACGATTACTTTAAAGACTTGCTAAAAATGCTGCAACTTTACCAGCAGGAATACCCCAACCCAACACCGGCAATTCAACAAGAGATAGATGATGTAGATTTAAATTTTCTGCTCAAAGATTTGCCGAACCTGTTAAATTCGATGAAAATGGGAGCCGAGCGAATTCGCCAAATTGTGCTGTCATTAAAGAATTTTTCGCGATTAGATGAAGCGGAACAAAAGCAGGTGGATATTCACGAAGGGATTGAAAGCACTTTGTTGATTTTGCAGCACAGGTTGAAAGAAACGGCAGGGCGTCCTAAAATTGTGCTCCTCAAAGAGTTCGGCAATTTGCCCCGCGTACAGTGTTATGCAGGACAGTTGAATCAGGTTTTTATGAATATTATTGGCAATGCAATTGATGCTTTGGAAGAGGCAATGGAGACTGGACACTGGGCAGAGGGACAACTGGCGCCTATTCCTTATTGTCCCTCGCCGACGCTGCGGATTTGTACGGATGTAAAATATGAACAGGATGCTTTGATGCAGGCAGATTCTGCTGTTTCTGATGATTCAAGGCGGCATCCTTCTCATATTGTGATTCGGATTGCTGACAACGGGCCGGGGATTCCGATAGATGTTCACAAAAGGCTGTTCGATCCGTTTTTTACTACGAAAGAACCTGGTAAAGGTACTGGTTTGGGGCTGTCTATCAGCTATCAAATAGTGGTGGAAAAGCACGGCGGGCAGCTTAGATGCGATTCCGCACCGGGTCAAGGCACGGAATTTTCGATCGAGATTCCTGTGGGGAATAGTCAGTAGTTATTTACTACCAAGGCCCAATGTCCAACGCCCAATGTTCAATTCTTAATTCCTAATTCCCCATAACCATGAAATATAACGTAATTTACGACGGCAATTGCAATCTCTGCGTTACCTTGGTGCAGTTACTAGAAAATTTAGATAAAGGCCAGAATTTTGAGTATATTTCCATGCAATATCTAGAAGAATTAGAGCGCTTTGGAATAACTTCTGGTGACTGCGAAATGGGGATGATTTTGATAGATGCAGAGAATCCAGAACGTCGCTGGCAGGGCAGCGATGCGGCGGAGGAAATCGGACGGATATTGCCTGCTGGTGAGGTGTTTGTGGCTGCTTATCGGGCAATGCCGGGGATGAAGTGGATGGGCGATCGCGTTTACGAACAAGTCCGCGACAACCGCTATACTTTGTTTGGCAAGCGATCGACTACTTACAAATCTGTTTATCCGGTTGGCTGTAGATCGAGCGACTATTGCGATAATAGCAAGGACTAAAGTCCTTACTACAAAAAGGTTCGCAGTGAAAACTGAAGTCCTCAAAAAGATTAATTAAACAAATCGAATATCTGCTGGCAAAAGTCTTTGAGTTTTTGCGCCGACTCCACCGCAGGTTCGGTTTGGCCGAGAAAATTCCAATTTTCCACGGTGGAAAAGTGCCACTGCTGACCGCTATGATCGTAACCGGCGGCCTCAACTCCGATCGCCCGCCGATATCCTTCCACCGGATCTTGGTAAAATCGGATTTGAATCAAAATGCTGCGGCTTTGCAATAAGCGGCTTCTACCGGGAAAATGGAAGCCAATGTCGATCGAATCTGGATCTACAAGTTCTCTGGTATCCTGGTCATTCATCCAAGGTTTCAAATCGACTTTTGCATCCGGGAATTCGGATTTGAATAAATTAACAACCGCAGCAATTTTGCTGGCAACTTCTATATTTTTGGCTTGTTCGGCAGCGTTCACTCGAAAAACTCCTATCAAATACAGTTATTACATGATTTAGCTAACAATGTAACTGCATACTGCCTGCTTTAAACAGTGAACTGTGGACTATTTGATAGATATTTAGGAATTGACAAATTTCCAAGTGTGTGTTAAGCACAAGTCATACCATTTGAGATTTGAGATGTGAGATTAAACAATTGGCAATGACTGATTGCGTAAGTGTGGTGAATAAAGTTTATCAAAGCGGCAGGGCGATCGCAAATTCCGAACCTTCTCCCAGCACCGATTCGCAAGTTAGTTTACCGCCGTGGGTTTCTTCCACAATTTGCCGGCTGATAGACAACCCCAAACCAGTACCTTTTCCTACTCCTTTGGTAGTAAATAAATGGTCAAATATTTTCGACTTGACCTCCGATGACATCCCTTGACCGTTATCTTTGATTTTAATCACCACGCTGTTGTTATCCTCCCCCATATGAGTGATAATGGCGATCGTATTCGGTAAAGCTTCAATTTCAGCGTAAGTGCGACCCTGATTGGATTCGTCCAAACACTCGATCGCATTTGCCAGCAAATTCATAAATACCTGATTCAGTTGCCCAAAATAACATTTAACTGGCGGGATATCTCCGTATTCTTTGATAATCTTAATCGCCGGGCGAGTATCTTTAGCTTTCAGGCGATACTGTAAAATCATCAAAGTGCTGTCGATGCCGTCATGAATATTTGCTGACACTTTATTCGCACTATCAGCGCGGGAAAAAGTCCGCAAAGACTTGCTAATATTGCGGATGCGCTCTGTACCTGATTTCATAGATAAAAGCATTTTTGGCAAATCTTCGATCAAATATTCTAAATCAATCTCCGATGCTTTATCCTCTAACTCATCTCCAGGATTAGGAAATTTTTCTTGGTAAAGTTGTAAGCAATCAATCAAATCTAAGCTCGCCTCAGCAGCAGCATCAAGATTGCCCGCAATAAAACCGAGCGGATTGTTAATTTCGTGAGCAACCCCTGCAATCAAGTTGCCGAGAGCCGACATTTTTTCGCTTTGAATGAGTTGCAGTTGCGCCTGTTGCAGTTCATTAAAAGATTTTTCTAACTGTTGAGATTTTTCTTTCTCGCGCGCGTACAAACCAGCATTTTCTACAGCAATAGCAACTTGAGAAATTAACACTTTGAATACTTCTACTCTCTCTGCTGTAAAAGCCCCTACTGTCAAAGCATTTTCTAAATAAATTATTCCGCGCCGCTGAGATTGATAAATAATCGGCAAACAGAGAATTGATTTTGGTTGATATTTCTGAATGTAGGTATCTACCTTAAAAGGTTCGACGACAGTCGCATTGTCTAAAACCAGATGCTTTTGACTGCGGTGTACGTAATTAATCACAGACAGGGGAACATCTTGACGATTTTCTACGGGAATAGAGGGTAAAAGTGTCACTTTATCCTCCGCAAAACTGCCAGTAGCTTCTATGCAGAGGATATCGTTTTTCAGGAGCAGCAGCACTACTTTTTGAGCCGCCGCATTTTCTAAAATAATTTTGATTAATTTGGTCAACAATTTTTCGAGAACAATTTCACCGTTAATGGCTTGCGCCGACTTAATAAAAGTAGCTAAGTCTAAGAAATCGCCTAAACTACTACTGGTAGTATTTCCAGTGGTTGTGCGGGTGACATCGAGGGTTGGGGTTGGAATTGTGCGCGTCTGTGCTGCTAAGAAAGGATGTGTTAATTCTAAGTGTTTAACTTTGGCTATGGCTCCCCAATGGATATATCCATAATAGGCTTTAGTCAGATATGCTTGAGAAACTATCTCTTTACCCAAAGCTTGATAAAATTCTCCGGCTAATTCATAGGCTAATGCTTCCTCTTGAATATAACCGTTTTTTGCCGCTCCCTCAATTGCCCGATCGTACAATTCCATTGCTTCGGTATTTTGCCCCAAAACTCGCGCTGTTTCCGCTGCTACCAAGTCGTATTTGTGTTGATAATTCATCGGAGCATGAACTGCCCATTTTTTCATCCTCTTTTGGTTTTGCAGCACTTTTTCTAAATATTGCTTTTGTTCCCCTGTGTCAGTTTGGGGATACAAAGCAAGGAGACTGAGAGAAAAGTAAAAATTATTCAGAGCAACCACATAAAATCCGGCTACCGACTCCTCATATTTCTCAAATAACCTTGAATTTTCTAATGCTTGCGCGTAGTTTCTGAAGATAAAATTAAGCTGAGTTTTGGCATGATAAACCGCACTAACTAAAAAAAAGCTTTGAGATTCTATTAAAACTGGGAGTGTTTTTAATTCATTAAAGTTATCGCCGACTAAATCGCATGGTTCGACAGATTTACCGCGCAAATTGAGGGCTGTCTGCCTGCTTATACTTATATACTGTACAGCAAATTCTAGTTGAGATTGCTGCATTAGTTTCATATATTTACCAGTCTCCTGCTCCACCAAATCTAGAGGCTCTCCTATCGACAGTTTTTTGAAGCAATATTCACTTATAGAATAACCAGCATATTCTAACTCTCCAGTTTCCATCCCAGTTTTAAAACCTTCTTTGAGAGCGCCTAATCCGGAATTGACAGATACTTTCCAGTGGTTGATAAAGCAACCAAATGGTGAATAAACTCTACTTTTAATTGAACGGGAGGGAAATTTGTCTAACATCTTAATTGCCAGTTGACCGAATTGGTACGCCAAACTAATGTCCCCTACCTTGTACATAACTACGCCATAAAAAACGTAAGCAATACTTGCATAAGGCGAATTACCATATTTAATGCACAGCTTGACCATCCTAAATGCCAGCAGCGGTAGCAGTTGGGGCTTGACCGGAACAGCACTGCTGAGAATCCCTGATAAAATCCGCATGGCTGCTTGTTTGTCGGGATCGGTCATTTCTGGCAAGTTAGCTAAATCCTCAATTCGTTTCAATCCCAAGGTCAGTTTTGTATTAATCAGTCCCGCAGCAATATTTAGCGCCTTGGGATTTTGAGGAAAAGAAATGCCTAATAGTTTCAGGACTTCCAGTCCTGTATTGAGGGCTTCTACAAGTTTATTCTGAGCGTTATAAGACTGAATTTGAAGTTGATAAACATTCACTTTTTCCAGTAGATTTTTAGTTTTTACCACTACAATATCAACCAATTTTTTTGAATCAGCATAGTTGATCTTTAAGTATTCAGCTTCTGCTGTTGCCTCGTAAATTGCTAAACTTAAGTCATAGTGGCTTTGCCAAGAATCCGCAGGCAATAATTCCATAGCAACCCGCAAATACCTAACAGCAGCTTCATACGCAGCCGCCGCTTTTGCCTTGCGCCCAGCAGTTAAATTTAATTGTGCCAACTGAGTTTTTTCCGACTGTTGGCTAATCGTGTCAATTCCGACATTCAATTGATTGACGATATCAAAGATGTTTTCTTCTAGTTTGTCGGGGGGAGTGTTCTGTAATAGTAATTGACCGATTTTTAAATGGGTGGATTGCTTTTGGTCTTCTGGAATTAGCGAATATGCCGCTTGCTGAACGCGATCGTGCAAAAATTTGTAAATAACCCGCGAAGTATCTAACTTGAGATTGATTGATTCGGCTCGATCGAAAACTAAAGGAATGCGATAAGCATCGCTCAAGGGCAGAATTAACCCTGCTTGCAAAGCTGAATAAAGTTCATTTGCTGTAGTATTAGCTGACTTTTCGCTAACAACCGACAGCACATCTAGAGCAAATTTATCTCCCACGCAAGCTGCTAGCTTCAACACTTCTTGCGTAGCTGCAGGCAGCTTTTCAATGCGAGAAGCCACCAGTTCCACCACACTTTTATCGGTGATTCCAATGGCTTGGATTTCATCAATACTCCAATACCAGCCACTTTGACTCCCCTCATTTGTAATGTGATTAAATTCAAATTTTAAAAGAGAGTCTTGATAAAGTGCTTGGAGTAATTGGGTCAAGAAAAAAGGATTGCCACCCGTTTTATTCCAGATTAAATCAGCTAGATTTGTTACTTTTTCTGTGCAAGTGTTAAGTGTTTCAGTGACTAATTCAGTCACATTTGCTAAATCCAGCGGTTGCAAGACGATATTGTTGACAATAGTACCAGTTTTTTCAATTTCTTCTACAGTCTGAATTAAGGGGTGGGTCGGACTAACTTCATTGTCTCGATACGCACCGATTAGCAACAAATATTGCTGGTTAGGGTCAGTTATCAGTATTTGCATCAACTTTAATGTTGCTGAATCTGCCCACTGCAAATCATCTAAAAAGATAACTAGGGGGTGTTCTTTTTGGGCGAAAACGCGAATAAATTCTTTGAATACCCGATTGAATCGATTTTGGGATTCTACAGGGGCGAGTTCTGGGACTTCTGGCTGTTTGCCGATGATTAATTCAACTTTGGGAATTACGTCGGCAATTACTTGGCCGTCTGTTCCCAATGCTGTTAAAATTTTAGTGCGCCATATTTCTAATGAAAGTGTACTTTCTGTTAGTAATTGCCGCAGCAAGGAGTTAAATGCTTGGATTAATGAAGCATAAGGAATGTTGCGTTTGAATTGGTCAAATTTGCCGCTGATGAAGTAACCTTTTGACCTGGTAATTGGTTTGCTAACTTCGTTGACAACTGCTGATTTACCGATGCCTGAGTAGCCTGAGACTAGCATTAATTCGCTGCTTCCTGATGGGGGCGGGTTTGGTTCTAAGGTTGCTGCTTTTTCTAACACATTGTTGGCTAAACCCGCTCTTACACGTTCAAATGCTGCTAGCAATTCATTAACCTGATTTTCCCGACCGTACAATTTTTGGGGGATTAACAATTGGCTGAGAATATCTAAGCGTCCGGGGATGAAGTCGGCAATTTGTCCGGTGGTTTGTAACTGATGCAAAGAAGTTTCTAAGTCAGCTAACAATCCGGCCGCACTTTGATATCTATCTTCGGCATTTTTTGCCATCAATTTCATCACTATCTCAGAGAAGGCGACAGGTATTTCTGAATTGATTTGATGGGGATATATTGGTTGAACTGCGATGTGGCTGTAAACTATTTCTAATGGGTCGTTGCTGCGGAAAGGTAATTTTCCAGTCAGCATTTCATATAATGTGATACCAAGGGAATAAAAGTCTGTGCGGTAGTCGAGGGTGCGGTTCATTCTCCCGGTTTGTTCGGGTGACATATAGGCTAAGGTGCCTTCGACTGAGTTGGGATTGTTAAATTGCGGATTTTCTTTATTGAGTTTTGTAGCAATGCCGAAGTCGGTGAGTTTTACTTGTTTTGTTTGCGAGTTAATTATGATGTTGCTGGGTTTAATGTCTTTGTGAATAATGTGCTGAAAATGCAGGTATTGTAAGGCTTTGACTATTTGGATGGCGATGTTTAAATTTGCTTGCAGGCTCAAGGTTTCTCTTTCCAACACTTTAGCGAGGGATTCGCCACCCAAGTCTTCTAAAACGATTCCTAATCGGTGGTCAAATGTTTCGATACTGATAGGTTTAACGATGTGTTCGCTGTCTAAATTTTGGCTGATTTGATATTCGTGTTTGAGCCTGGTAATGGCTTCGAGGGAGGGATATTCGGCTTTGAGAACTTTCAAAATGACTGGGGGCGCATCTGTCGGTATTTGTCCGCGATAGATTATTGTTTCGACCCCTTCGTGCAGAGTAGAAGTTATTTGGTATTTTGATAAGGTTAACATCACTTAAGTTATAAATTACAGGAGCCGAGCCTCATTAGGTTAACACTACTTAATATTAATTTTGTGTGATTCCGATCATGTATTTTGCGATTTCCCAATCACACGGAATATTCACTAAGTAAAAATGTGGGCTTGGTCGTTGGTGTCAACGAACATCTTAAATGTAATATTGGTCTTGTGTTTGAGGCCCGAATGCTTTCGCTGCACCGTTTTTATGGGAGATGGGAGCGATCGCACTGGGCCTCAAACAGCAGGATATGAGAGCGATCGCACTGGGTCTCAAACAGGCAATTAAATGGATTCTCAATCGCTGACTACCGTAACTTCACAGATAGTAGAAATAGATTCCGGTTCAGGCAAAATACGCACGCGGGCGAATTTTAAACCGCTGACTCCTTGTTGTGATTCTACCATGCCCGTCTGAACTTTGGACTCTACCCAACCTTCGCGAGACAAGTAACGCAAGTATTGCTGATATTCTTCCCATTCCTCCTCGGTGGAATAAACAACAGTCAACATCCCCGACTGGGTAATCCGCTCTTGCGCGTCTTTGTCAACGGCTTTTTCGATCCGCTTTTTGACAAGTTCGTAGCGGATGTCGCGAGTGCCTTTGACATCAAACATTTTTTCGGTGTTTTCGTTGTGAAAAATGTCGATCGTGGTATTCTGCACTAAGACTAAATGTGCGAGTTCCATGTTAATTTGAGACTCGGCTTGCAGGCGAAAAATTGTGCGACCGCAGTCGCAAATTGCTCGCAGTTGTTCGTACCGCAAACTGTGCAGGTGAAACTGGCTAAATTTGGGATCGATCGATTTTCCTACATAAATCATGTGATCCATGCCGTCGGTGCATTCGATGTCGCAGTAGTGGGGAAGAATTTGCTGCATTTTTTCTTGCCAGCGGGCCCAAGTTTCTTGGAGTTTGGTGCTGATTAAGTTCAGCATTTGGTCGTAGCGGTTGCGATCGCTGTAAACGCAGTTATGTTCATTTTCACAGGCTGCTTGGTAAGCTTCAACGGCTTCCTGAACATTGGGTCCGCACTGCACAAAATAGTCAAAATATACTTCTAAATGCTCGTTTAAATACTCGGCGGCTCGCACCTCCATATCGACTGTTACTTTCTGTTTTAAATGCTGGATGTAGTCGAGCAAGTCGAGCCGCAGTTGTTCGCCCAGGTGGGTAGTTTGTGTTTGGCAAACGGCATCAGCTATGACTAAAGCTAAGCGGAATTGTTCCAGCAAATCAGTTTGAATGGCTCGGTTTCTTTCGTCGCTAGAACCGCGAATGTCCGAAATTCCGTACAGCGGATGAACGTCAGCAAATACGATTGTTTCTGGAGGTAGTCCCCAACTTCGCCTTTCTGCTTCTTGGGCGAACCGCCACTCGACTGCGGGGTGGATGTTGTGAATGTGGGTAAACCGCTCCTGGATGGCTTGCCGCAGGGCTGCAATGAAGGCGGGAATGAGTTCTTGGGCGTGTTGAGCGTCAATGCCGTTGAAGTGGTTTGGCCGATCGCACAACAGCCCCACGACTCCCAAAATCCGCACCCCGCACCCCTCACGGGTGACAGATTTGACTACCAGGGGCACCAGCAGCATCGATCGAGTTCCCATTCTCCGCAAAGTTCGATCGCACTCGGTTTCGCACTCCCTACGCAAGTCTGGCACATTCCAAACTTGATTTGCTGCTGTGGCCTTCAAAAAGTGAGAAGCTTCTAGGGAGTGCATTGAATAAAGAATCGGCTGCAAATGTTGACCGTCTTTTGCAACTAAGAGCTGTACCTGATCGCCGTCGGGGCGCAGCAGCAAAGTGCCGTCAGCATTAAAGAGCGATCGCAAACACCGATCGATTTTCTCAAATTTGTCTGGCCGCAGCATCGAATCTTGATCGATCAATAACTGAGTCAGCCGCCGAATTTGCTCCTGTACGGTGACATCAAAACCTTCTAGCAGCAGCAAACCTTCTACGCAATAATTATCCAACTGCAATCGATCGGCTAAATTTTCCAGTTGATTCGGCTGCATCAGCCAAGCTTCCCGTTCCGCACCAGGCATTAATCTTAAAGAAATATCCGCAAATTCATCTATTTTTGAGTCAATTCGAGTAATTTTTAACTGTTCCGAACCCAGCCAAAATTCTATAAATCTGGGTTCTCGGTATTTGGGGTTTTTTACACTCGCCGTGACAGGTTCGTCTAGCACCCGCAAACCGTCGATGTCAATTTGATAATATTGCTTAAATACCCAGTGCAAAAGATGGCGGTGGTACAACTGTTCTACTGTTTTGCCGTCCCCATCCTCAAACAGTTGCAGCAGAGTGATCTCGGTTCCTGCAAACAAACCGTTGGTAGATTGAGTTGCCAAGGACGTTTCCTCCCAACCTGCCCAGCGGCAAAATGCTGCGTTAGCGTACCGCAGGGCAAAAGTTCCCGGTTGCATTACTGCGATTAAAACGCGGCGATCGCCGAGAAATTGAAACAATCGCTGTAAATCTTGTTTCCACGTTTTCAAGGGTTCAATTTCAGAAGATTGACTGGGTACTTGCCCCGCCAAAGCTTCCAGTAGCTGTTCTATACTTGGTTCGCTGGGCAGATTCTTACTGTCTTGCTTTGTTGGGACGATATCTGTCGCTGGCAGTGATTTTACGGAGTTGTTGTTTTGATGGGAGGACGATTTAGGAGTAGACATGAGTAAAACACCTGAAAGCAGTGGATTTTGCCAAAAAATATCAGCGATCGGCGATTATGGCTTTGTAAAGAGCTTAGATCCTGTGTGTAAAGTTTGTGTATGGGTATCGGAAACTGGGTTTTGTCTCGGACGATGGGCCCAGGGACTTTTACTTTTATTCACAAACAACCTCTCAGTCTCGACGTTATAGGTGATATTAACGTGTTTACCGCCTGGGGGGTAACACCCATTATAAGCGGTACGCAGTAGCGGATAGTGTCAGCAACTAATGCTATTTGACTCTGATGCGAGATCTAGAGCAGGTTTGGGTTGAATGAAGCACAGCCCTGGTAATTGGGAATTGGGAATTGGGAATTGATAACTTATACGCTCGCGTAGGCGAAGTATTGGTAATTGTAATTGACTATAGACCAGCAGGTTGCTTGTCATTAATTGAGGAAATAAAAGTTGCGATCAAAATTCAAACATCCTTGCTATTTGGCAAGGGAATAATTAAAATGTATAATACAGCTAACAGGATTTTGTAAAGGACATAGTTATGGCTTTAACGGTTAACAATCTTATCAGCGATGTGGCGGGATTTCCTGTATTTGCTGGCGGCGGACCACGTCTTTTGGCATTCGCTACACCCGATGAGATTAACGTAGGAAATGGAAATTTGTCCTCTTTTCCCTGGGGAGTTTGGGGACTTGATGGCAACGATACTATAGGAGGTTCATCGGATTCCAACGAACGTCTGTTAGGAAATAATGGCAATGATATTATCGGTGGTGGCGGCGGAAATGACATAATTTACGGCGGGAAAGATGACGATGGCTTAGATGGAAATGATGGCAACGACGTAGTGAGGGGCGACGCCGGAAATGACCTGATCTTCGGAGGATTCGGGAACGATATCCTGCGGGGAGGGCAAGGAGACGACGATTTAGAGGGCAATGAGGGCAACGATTTCTTGGTGGGCGATCGGGGAGTTGACGTACTCACGGGAGGCCTCGGTGCTGATATATTTGTGCTCAGAAGCAACGATGAAGCATTTGGTATCAATGGAGCAGATGTCATTACCGATTTTAACTTTGACGAGGGCGATCGCATCGGTTTGACGGACGGTTTAACAGAACTAAACCTTTTCTTTGAAGACGACAATTTGATTGCTTACGATAATGACGGAATTATCAACGACATGGTGATTGAAAACATAATTACCGGACAGATTGTCGGGATAGTTTTAAATACCAACAGCTTTGAACTTACTGGTGCATTTGAACAAGCGAGTCCGTTTGCATTGGCAGTTAACGGTTCTCAATTCCAGTTTTTAGCTTAGTTATGTGTAGGGAATTAGACGGGCTATAGAGCGAGTTCCGCGTAGGGGACACGGGACTGCCGTGTCCCTACAGATAGGGGGCAATCTATCTATACGCCACCGTACTTTGCAGCATTGATATTAAAACATTTATGCCTTTAGAGATTTTTTAGCCTCATCTAAAAGTAGAAATTAAAAATCTAGGAAAGTATATACAGCACTTTCCGATTTTATGAGGTTCAATTAAGTGAAAAGCACCTGATAGCTAAAGCTCATAAAATCCTATTTTTTAGACCTCAACTCAAAAATAGTGACAGCGCAATTGGCAGAGAAGATGTCAAGCGAGAAAAGTAGCTGCCCGGTTTGGCGTTACTAAAATTCTAGTTCAAAAACTGGTCAAGCCACAACAAACTGAGGAAAATTTACTTCCCAAACAGAGGCGAAAACCCCGATTCAGTCATTTAACTGATGCAGAAACGGAAGTGAGAGAATGCTTTAGCTCGTCATCCCGATGCTACTTTGAGCGAATTGTGTGAATTATGGCGATAGAAGACTGGAAAATTGGTGAGTCGGACCGCCTGTATCGCCCCAAACAAAAATTAGGGCTCACTCGAAAAAAAACATGGTACAGTAGCCAAGCCGGAACAGAAAGAGTACAAAAACTAAGAGTTGAGTATTGGGAAAAAATCCGAAATATCGAGACCAAAAACAAGCGTATTTTTAGACGAAACAGCCATGATTCGCTCGTTTGTTTGGCTAGAAGTCATGCCTATTCTCCTTTGGGGACAAGAATAGGAGGAATCAAACCATTTTATAGAGGAGCGTTCGTCACAGCTATTGGCGCAATTAATCTTAAGAAAGTGCTGGCATTAATGATCATAAATGACTCAATGGATGGTGCAGCATTTTCTGTATTTATTAAGAAGTTTTTATGCCCTCAGTTGTGGCTCTTGTGCGGTAGTAGTAATGGAGAATTTACCCGCCCATAAACTAAGCTCAATCAATTCAATGATTGAAAGCGTAGGTGCAAGAGTTATTTGTTTATCCCCTTCGTCTCCTGATTTTAATCCTCTTAAAATATGGTGGTCGCAGCTTAAATCTTCTTTGCGAATGTTTTCTCCCAAGACCCCAGAGATAATTGGCACGATCATAGCAGTTGCCCTTAATTTGATGAATCGGAACGAACCATTTAAGACATTGGTTCACTCATTGCTGCTACTGTACCTCATAGCATCGGAAAGTGCTGTAATATGGTGTCTCATTACACCATCATTCTGCCTATTCAGGACGGCGAATGTCTGATGGGTTTGACCCATCAGACATTCGCCAACAGTCTCTTTCTATCGCCGATTTTTATCTTAAGTTTTTGAGTTTCTTCAAGTGCGATCGCCTCAAATTTTCCACCAACTGCCGCAACTGGTTCAAATTACCCGCTTCGCCGCCATACTTCCACCGCACGTAAGCTTGCGAAACTTCATCAATTACCTCAGCTTCATCAGTTGCATGATTGCCGCGCATTGCCTCAGCATATTCCAAAGGCGTTTGAGCTTTCTGCTTGGCAAATCCCCTACTCGCCAAATCCTTTAACATTTCCTGATAAACCCCCTCCACAGGCGGCAACTTCGCCAGCCAGCGGCGGTGGCGCCACTTGCGCCACAGTTGCCAAATTAACCAGCCCATAAAGCCAAAGGCGATCGCAGCAATCAAACCAGTAAATAACCCCACCCAGCCCTTAGCAAACTGTCCCACAAACCAGCCCACAATCAAACTGATCCAGCCAATTACAAAACCTATAACTGAATCCAGGCCGCTTCTGAGAGGAGTCGGTAGCCAACCCGCGATCCACTGCCAAAACGATTGCAGCGCACTAAAAGTCTGGTTGTCTTCCACCGAAGCCGGAATCAGCGGATAACCGGGAATCGGATTAAAAGCAAACCAGCCATTATTGGGAAAATATACCTCCGTCATCAAAAAAGCATCGGTATTTTTCACCACATAGTAACCAGTAAACGGGTTGAATTCTCCCGTATCGAAACCGCCCACCAGCCGCGCCGGAATCCCGATCGACCTCAGCATAATCGTCAATACCGTCGAAAAGTGGTCTGGATATCCACCTGTAACTTTTTTGCCAGCCTGGGTGTTTTTGTAGCCAAACAGAAAAGCCTCGACTAAATCTTCACCTTCTTCTAAGTAAGGCAAAGCTTTTTCAATTTTGTAATTCGGATTTTGCTTTAAATATTGAGCCAAATACAAAGCTTTTTCGTAGGGAGAATCGATCGCTCTATCTGATTTAGCGACTCTAGTCCTTGCTAGCAATATTTCTTCTGTTTTTTCTCGCACCTTCTGGGTAATTTCCGGTGGCACATCCAAATAGAACTTGCGAATATTTTTCGGGTAATTAGTACCAGTTTTTCCCAACAAAGCTCGATCGCGAAAAGGCACATTAGAAATCACCGTATAAGTCACACCCTCTCCCAATTCCGCAGGTGATCGCAAACCCCCCTCCGCATCAATCGCCGCCTCGGGACTCGGAAAATAAAGTTCCCTCGGCTTGTTTAAAGCCGGAATCAAATTCGGCATTGGAGCAACAATAGTATAACTTTGAATCACCTCTTGAGTCCGAGGCGCATTGGGAAACGGATTCAGATAAAATTGATAAGACCAGCGAGGTCGAGTCAACTTTTGAGCTTGTTCGTTACGAGAAATTTCCCAACCCTGACCGGTGTATTTGTCGAATCCCAACACCCGCCAAAAACCCGCCGCCTGCGATCGCACCCGCATCACCACTTGGGGTTTCATTTCCCCCCGCAAATTTTGATTGATGCGCTGGTTGAAACCGTAATAAAAATTAGAGTCCACCTCTCCTGGCCCTTTTTCTGGGTTTCTCCCCCTTCCTCCGCCAGTTCCTTTTTGATTTCCCCCTCTGACATATCCCGGATTTAGAATGCTGCGCGAATCAAACTCTCCCTGATATTCAATAGGAGCACTCACCGGAAAAGTCCGCAACTGATAGCCAGGGAGGCGTGGCAAAAACGCAAAAATAGTGAGCCCCAACCCGACAGTTATCAGCAGCAGCCAACCAAAATACTTTGGGGATAAAGTAGCAGCAAATAGCGACAGGCTTTCATTTTTCCCTTTACCTTGTGCTTTTTCGCCAATGGCTTCTGGCTTCACAAATCCCAAGCGCGATCGATAATCCAAAACCAAAGTCGGAAGCGCTAAAGCCAAAAACACCAACAACAGCGGCGCAAAAGTCAAGGTTTGGCTGAGAGTCGCTGCTACCCCTAACAAAATTAGCCCGATTACCATCGAGTAGCCTAAATCCTTGCGGCGAGGCAAATCGAAACTGTGCAGCACTTGAAGTTGGATTAACAGTTGCGCCAAAACTAACCGCGTATCATTCAATTCTCCCACCAAGCGGCTAAAAAAAGCGAACAGCGCCACCAGCATTCCAATAGCTATGCAGAACTTAGCAGCTACATTGCGATCGCGGCGACGGTACCAACTCCAAGTTGCTCCCACAATACTAACAGGCACAGCCCACAGGTTCAGGGCTTCTTCAGCAGCAACATCAGTAGCCACAATTCCCACAATTACCAACAACTGAACTAGGATTCGCAGCAGTAAAGAATCCTCAATCACCGGCGGAGGCATGGCCTCAATCTGCTCCCACAGCTTACCCAAAACAGGTATATTTCGCAGGTTATCAGTTGTCATGTGCACCCATCCAAGTCAACGAGCAGTAGATTGTAGATTGGAGATTTTAGATTTTAGATTGACTCCACCGATGAATCTGCGGGCTTTAACTAAGATCTAAAATTTTTGGCTTTCCACGACAGTAGTCGAGGAATTGCATTTGTTTTTGTGTGAGGTCAAACCAGCGAGTAAAAACCTAAATTATTTACTCTAATTCAACCTTTCTAGTTGCTATCTTGTCCGGTTAAAATTGGACGAATAGCAAAAATCAAAGGTCTGGTCTCGAAGTTTTGGAATCGAACTTCTAGAGCATAAGTCTTGTTCGGTTGTGGGTCAAACAACTCCACACTTAAATGCCCTGAATTTGGACGATGTGCAGTTGCTTCGGCATCTCCTCCCTTGATCTCCAAACTTCCTGCCCCCGGAAATTGGCACTCAACTCTTAAACACGGCATTGGCTCTTCTCTGTTGCGGTTCGACAGGTATTGAGCTTCCAGAGTTAGCGAACCCAAACCAGTCAGCCACTCCCGCGAAACAGGCGGCTGATTCACAGGACAATCCAAAGTTAGAGACTCAATGATTTCCCTCGCGGCCAACAGCGACAGCACCATTTGTTGATCGGTACTCGCCGCTTCGTAAGTCGGGAAATCTTCTAAATCTAGAAGTCCCCGCAAAGAACCTCGAAGCACTAAACCAGCTAACTCGTTGAGTTCGTGAGACTGGCCCGGAAACAAGCTATCTACAGCGCGAACTAACTTCGAGCCTTGCCGCAGCGACGACATTACCAGTTCCTGACAAGGTTCTAGCAGTTGAGCAAAAACCCCTTGGGCGATCGGAATTGGCAGGCGGCCCCACCTGATATTTTGTAGTTGGGGAGTCCAGAGGTGTAGGGGGGGAACCCATTGCGGGGCTACATCGTCTGGGTAATCGTGGTCGTAGCTTTTGAATTCTGTTTCCCAGGGGAACAGCGGCGGGTTAGATTCAATTTCGGCTCTAAGCCTTTCTTTTAACAAGGTCTGAAAACGGTCTTGCACGGTCGGTATTTCTCCAATTGTCTGCGGTTGTGCGGGTGCATTGCTGTGCGCCCCCACTTGATAGTCCAGCGGGTCTGGTTCGTCCCATTCCCAGTATTCCACCCCGGAATTCTCTTCTGTGTCGCCCCACTCTTCTGAGCGAGGGGATGGATTGAGGCTTTCCTCATCTTCGTTAGAGGCATTCGCAATCGGCGCCTGCAATATCCAGTCTAAAAAATGGCGATCGAAAGCCTCTGCATCCCTGTTCGTTTCGTTATTCATCACTAGATGCCCCTTCTCCGGAATCTGAACGATTTCGCAATTCCCAGGCAAGTTCCAGCAATTTAAACCACCGTTTCTGTACCTGGGCTACCGTGCTGCCGAGGCTTTGCGCGATCGCTGACTCTGACAGACCCTGTTGCTTCAACTTTAGCAAACGCTGTCCTTCTGGGCCAATTTGCTGACCAAAATCCTGCCACTGGGAAGGCAGCAAACCCAGATTTCGATCTAAGTCTGCTTCCAGCCACTGGTGAACGAGTTCCCAGCGGTGCGACATGGCGAACCTGAGCAAATGGTACTTGAAGCGCTGCTGCAAATAGTCTCTTTGGCGAGGAGTTATGCCCAGAAGCGACTCTATTTCATTAGTCGGCAAGTCTTGCAACCGCAGCACGAAGTAATCGGCGCAGTCTTGTTGGTTGCGCTCTTTCAAGTAACCCACTAATTCGTCAATCACGTTTTGCCGCAGAGATTCTGACTCGTCGCCTAGCGGACGAATTGCCGCCGAACCCTGTCCGGCCATCGCTTCCCGCACGGAGTGTACGGAGGTGTCGTTCCAAGTTTGGTCGGAATCGGAAGCCCCTCCGTCGGCGGCTTGTTCCATATCTACGGAGGTTTCTTTGGGTTGCTGCTGAGAAAAGGTTTGGGCCCGTAAAATAATTAGTTGCTGGCTGCGGTTCCGAGGTAAAGGAATGCGCCGCTTGCCGAAGCGCTCTACAAAGGCCATGTACTCTGCTAGTTCTAAGCGAGTGCGGGGACTGTAGGTAGGTGGCAATTGGGTTTCGCGCCGGAATGCCTTTAAAGCTTCGAGATAAAATCCTTGCAAAAAATCTTTGATCAGTTCTACTCGCGCCTGATAGCTAGACTGCACCTGCGGAGGAGTGATGTAGCGATAGACGATCGCGCTGAGGGTACTGTGCAATTCAACTCGCCCGGGCCCGGAGCCTAAATTGTAATAGTGGAGGCATTGTTGCAAGCGGTGCTGAGCGAGGCTCTGGGCTGAACCTTCTATATCTCCGGAGGCTTGAATCCGCTGGCTTTCAGTGCATATCCTGTTGACTTCTGCTGCGAGTCGCCCTGCTACATCTTGGCAGTTCTGCTCAGACGCGCGAGTGGACTTTTTGAGTTCGTCTAACAGCAGTTGAAATATGGTTTCCACGCTCTGGCAGATTTCCCGCATGATGGTTTACAGCTAACAATGAAAGTAGCACAGTTAGTAAAAGTATGGATAAATCTTTCCTACCGTTACTTTACCCCGTATTCCCCAGATAGGACAAACTGCAATTCCCTCTATCTCCTCCTTCGCGCAAACACAGAGGACTGCTTTTTTTATCTGTCCTGGAGGCGCCATCCGTTAAGAACCAGGTTTAAACAGTTGCCATAACGATGGTTCATCAGAGTGTCGGGTTTGACAAAGCCTTCATGCGGGCCGAAAACGCTACACTGCCCTTGATATCTTCGGTTTAGTGCTGTGGTGGTCACACGAGCGCAAGTGTTCCTGAAGGTGAAGCGAACACACAGCTTCTCCCGGTGGTCTACTAGATGCGACAAAGGGTTGCGTGGCTGTATTTGGTAGATGTCGATCGAGGTGACAGCGGTCAACGGTTTCTCAAATCAGTGATGGATCGCTTGGGATGGATTATTCAGGTGGTTGTACGATCGCAATCGACCCAAGGCTTGGTTTTAGTGAAAACAAGATCCGTGCTTGAACAAACTTTTGGTTTGGTCAATGTAGTATCGAGGGTTGAGCAAGGAGGAGCAGCGATTATCGACTGCCTCACAGGTCATGATATACCTCTCTTTGATTCAGTTTATCGCTATTTAACAAACCCAAGATTATCTGTGTTGGTGTAAGCCGATTTGAACACTATCAAGGGTTCCATCCTAGAAAGGTTTCTACTTTCCCGGCTCAAACATTAAAGTAGTCTTCAGCCACTTTGTTCATAAAGTTTTGATGGCGATCGCCCGTCTGTTTCTTGGCAGCATCCTTAAACGTCGATTGAGCGGTTGCACTCAATCTCATTTCTAGCATCCCAATCACAGAGGTCAGAACTGCTCGTGCCAGAAAATCTGTTTCCTAGCCTTCTAGGATAACAGGGTTATATTTATTGCAAGTCCCTGATGCAGTCCTTGAAAGCAGCCCGCACAATTAAGTGTGTGGATTTTGGTTGACCTTCGGTGGGATGTTGCTTAACTTGCGCAGAAATTCCTGGATTTGTACGGGCTATCAGACTCCAGCCTTTTTCTGTAGCAGGAGTGAGAGGGAAATCACCGGCGGCTCAATCGCTGTGTTCACCAAGCCAAGGTGCTCCCGAACAATAAGTTTCATTGCATCTATCTAAGGGTATCAATATTGCAATTAGTTTAACCTGAAAAGCAGATATTTTACTAAAGTTCGATCGTCTTCGATCGTCCTCTGGGTTGATGTAAGTGGTTGGGTAAATTTGTTTTAATAAATGTAAAGTTAGAGTTGAAGGAACAATTTCAATGCGTAAGTTAAACATAGGTCTATCTGACGAGCAGCGTGCAGGCGTTATCGAACTATTGAATCACGACCTGGCAGATGCTTATCTCCTGTTAATCAAAACCAAAAAGTATCACTGGGATGTAGTGGGCCCGCAGTTTAGATCGCTCCACCAGTTGTGGGAAGAACACTATCAGGCGTTAACACTAAATATCGATGCTATGGCTGAACGGGTGAGAACTTTAGGTGGCTATCCAATTGGTACTGCTGAGGGTTTTCTGAAGTATGGCTCGATTAAAGAACATATCGGCGATTTGCCTTTAGCGACTGAGATGGTGTCGCGTTTAGTTGACGACCACGAACTGATTATTCGCAATCTCCGCCAACACGTCGAAAAGTGCGGTGAAGAGTTTAATGATGACGGAACCGCAGACTTTTTGACTGGTTTGATGGAACAGCACGAGCAAATGGCTTGGATGTTGCGCTCGTTTATTGAAGGCGAATCCCTTGCGCCAGACGGCCAGCAGCCAAAAGCTCAAACTCCTACAGCTTCTCACGCTTAGAAAGATTAAGTAGAAGTAAGAAGGAAGAAGGGAAAATTTAGATTTTTTTATTTAACCCTCTTACCTCATTCTTGATCGAGCAACCAGGTAGAATTAAAATCCCTCTAGCTTCCTGAAAAACCCGGTTTTTTGAATAAACCAGGTTTTTCAATGTTGGGTTTATTTAGATTTTCGATTGGCTAAACTGTTGAATCGCATTCTTTCGTATACCTGCGACGGCAACATTCTGTGAACCTTCGCCCGCGTCTCAATCCAAGCAAGTGTCGTCCCTTCACTCGATTCTGATGCTTGTTGTAACTCTAACCCTGATTCAATTGGCGCTGGAACTATTATTTTTAATATACTTTCTATTGACAGCAGATACAAATTGTGGCGCAAAATTGCCATTAATAAATCTTCTTTTAAAGCTCGATACAGCCAAGATAATGTACTCCAGTGATTGCCGCTGCGGTTGTTTTTAACAGCTAAGTAAATGTAAAAATTGCTGCTAGACCAGCGATAAATCCTGCTGGGAATTTCGGGATGTTGCTGCCGGACATCTGCCATAACTAAAGAGTAAGATTTTGTCATTGCTGCATAGTTGCTAGACATACTGCTGGCAATCTGCCGGTAGCCTACTAAATATTCTGGCACTACTTTAAATTGATAATGTTCGGCTATGCGGAGGTGAAGTTCCCAATCTTCGCAGCCTTGAGCGTTTTCTAGTTTAAGTTTGCAGTTGTAACCGCCGACTTTTGCAAAACAAACGCGGCGGATTAGAGATGCGCTGGAATTACCTAGAAAATATTTATAAACTAATGCGGTGTAAACTTCTCCTTCGATGGTGGAGTTGTAAAATCCCCCTGCGACCAACAAGCCTTTTTCATTTATATCAACTGACCAGGAATAGACAACTCCGACAGATGGTTCTGAGTAAGTCAGGCATTTCACTTGTTTTTCTAGGTTTTGCGGATACCAAATATCGTCGGCATCGATGGGAGCAATATATTCGCCTTTTGATTTTTCAATGGCTAGGTTGCGAGCGGCGGCGACGCCGGCATTTGACTGCTGCAATAAGCTGACTCGGCTATCTTTTTGAACAAAAGATTTTACGATTTCGGCTGTTGTATCTGTAGAGCCGTCGTCAACTACTAAAACTTCTATGTTTTGATAAGTTTGAAATAAGACAGATTCTAAGGTTTTAGCAATAAACTTTTCACCGTTGTAAGCTGGTATGATCACTGAAACTAATGGCTGATTTAAATTGTTTTGGGAGGTGCTCATGTATATAAAAACTTGTTTATGTAAAAGTTTGGGATCGAAGGGAGCTAGCTAAGGGTATGTTAGCAAATTACGGAAGCTCGATCGTACAACGTCGGAAATTTTAAGACGTATATTTAAAATATATTGCCAAAACTCATAAAATGTGCACTGAGTCCGCAGTCGCGATCGAGACTTGGTGCACGAGTCACTCGCGGATGAGGTCTGTCAAAGAAATTGTACCCTGCAAGTGCTGAGAGTTCCGGGGTGTCAGTATAAAAGATGTGTGATTTTATACGGTCTGCCTACTTATAAAATCAAATTCTTGTGCATTGCAACACAGCCACACCAAAATGCTGCTGGGGCTTTTTCTCAAGTTTACACAAACAATGATATATTTAAAGATTTTGTAAAGCTGTTGTCTACATCAGGTCAGTCTCAGCAAGATATGGCGTAAAATAGAGGTAAGAATGGGGAAAATCAAATCGAAAATACCAGAAAAAAATCTAGTTGAAGACAAACAGAAATCGAGTTATAAATAAAAAAGTAGAGCTGATTTTACCCTTCGTAAAATAGCACCAATAAAATTCCAGCAAATTTTAGCCCCTGCAATTTAAACAATTTAGGTAATGATTTCTACCGCCGACCCCACTGTATCCGTTATTATCCCAGTCCACAACGGGGGCGCTTACTTCCGCACCTGTTTGTCAAAACTGGCTCAAGCTGTGCCCAGGCCGATCGAAATTATTGTAGTAGCAGATGGCGAAAGCGACGGTTCTTGGCGTCTGGCCAAGGAATTCGGCGCCAAAGTCATCAGGATTCCCGAGTGCGGGGGGCCAGCGCGGGCAAGGAATTTGGGTGCCCAAGCTGCAAAGGGAGATATTCTGTTTTTTGTGGATGCTGATGTCGCTGTTTGTCCAGAAGCCGTAGGCTATGCGATATCGGTGTTCAAAAATAATCCCTACTTAGCTGCTTTCATTGGTTCTTACGACGATGCTCCTGGAGATCCTGATTTTCTATCGCAGTACAGGAATTTGCTGCATCACTACGTGCACCAAACAGGTAACGAAGAAGCTTCGACTTTTTGGGGGGCTTGCGGAGTGATTCGTCGGGAAATTTTTTTGCAAATGGGTGGCTTTAATGAGAGTTACCGCCAAGCTTCGATCGAAGATATTGAGTTCGGCTACCGTTTGAAACAAGCAGGTTATAACATTCGGCTGTGCAAAACCTTGCAGGTGAAGCATTTAAAGCGGTGGAAACCTATGGGTATGGTGAAAGCTGACTTTTTCTACCGAGCACTGCCTTGGACAGAACTGATTTGGCGCGATCGCCAATTGAATAACGACCTCAACTTGCAAGTTTCAAACCGCATCAGCGTGATTTTAACTTATGCAGTCCTGCTGGCAATTTTGGGAACCTGCTGGTCGCTGAGCTTTTTGCTACTGGCTGGTTTGCTGGCTATACCACTGGTAGCAATTAATGCACCACTTTACAGATTTTTTCACCGTAAACACGGTATCCTATTTGCCCTGAAAACTATTCCGTGGCACTGGCTTTTCTATTTTTACAGCGGACTGGCATTCGCGATCGGGACAGGTCGCTACTTATACCAAAAAAAGCCTGTGACTGGGAAAGTTAGGTTGCCAGTATCGGCTCAATAAATCAAGGCAAATTGTGCTTAAACATCAAATCGATCGAGAGTTTCTCAGGGTATTCACGGGTGCATCTATCCCTTTGACAAGTTATAAATAACTGTATAGTTTCGATAAAAAAGCTGGAGGTAGGCTGAGTGAAACATTATCCTGTTGCGATCGTCGGTGCAGGTCCTGCGGGCTTGACTGCTGCCTACGAGCTAGTCAAGCAAGGCATTATCCCTGTTGTACTAGAAAAAGGTGATAAAGTTGGGGGAATAGCTCGCACCGAAAGCTACAAAGGCTATCGTTTCGACATTGGCGGCCACCGCTTTTACACTAAAGTTGAAGCCGTGCAGGAGTTGTGGCAAGAGGTACTGGGAAATGAGTTTATTAAAGTGCCACGATTGTCGCGAATTTTTTATCAAGGTAAATTTTTTAACTATCCTATCAGTGCCTTCAATACTCTCTTTAATTTGGGCATAATTGAGAGTACGCTGATTATTTTGAGTTATCTGAAAGTGAGAATTTGGCCACTTCGGGAAGAAAAAACTTTTGAACAGTGGGTGATCAATCGTTTTGGCGAACGCTTGTATAAAACATTTTTTAAGACTTACACTGAAAAAGTTTGGGGCATTCCTTGTTCGGAAATTCAAGCAGATTGGGCGGCGCAGCGGATTAAAGGATTGTCGCTGACGACAGCAATTATTAATGCTTTGTTTGGCAGCAACGACACTAAAACATTAATCAAAGAGTTTGATTATCCGGCTTTGGGGCCGGGGATGATGTGGGAAAAGTTCGCGGAAGCTGTGGAGAATAAAAATGGCAAAGTTTATCTCGATACTAAAGTCATTAGCTTTGAGCGTGAAGGTAATAAGATTAAAAGTATTACTGCGGAGCAAAACGGAGAAGTAGTTCAATATTCGGCGGATAATTTCATTACGAGTATGCCGATATCGGCACTGGTAGCAAGACTGAAACCGCAGCCGCCAGAAGAGGTATTGCACGCCGCGCGATCGCTCAAATATCGAGACTTTTTGATTGTATCACTGATTGTCAATCGCAAGGATTTGTTTCCTGATAACTGGATTTACATTCACTCCCCCGAAGTCAAAGTGGGACGAATTCAAAACTTTAAGAATTGGAGCGCCGCTTTAGTTCCCGACGCCAGCAAAAGTTGTTTGGGAATGGAATATTTCTGTAGCGTAGGCGATGACGTTTGGGAAATGTCGGACGCGGAACTTATCGAATTAGCAACTCGCGAGTTGGTTGGTTTGGGTTTAGCAACAACGGCCGAGGTGGAAGATGGAGTTGTCATACGGCAACCCAAAGCTTATCCAGTCTATGATGGCGAATATCGAGGACACTTGCAGGTACTTGAAGGTTTTGTGAAGGGAATGGAGAATTTGCAGACGATCGGGCGAAATGGTATGCACCGATACAACAACCAAGACCATTCCATGCTGACGGGAATGCTGGCTGTGAGAAATATTCTCGGCGAAAAGCACGATTTGTGGGATGTGAATACTGAGCGATCGTACTATGAAGACTTTAGTGTCGATCGGTCAAAAGAAAAAAAGGATTCGTCTTTGATTTCGCAATCAAGCTGATTTGACGCTGGGGGGTTGAGAAAGGGAAAGGAAATCAGTATTTTCCTTTCCCTTTTAGTTTTTCACAAGTTTAACTGGTTTTAAGTCATTTAACTGGTTCCCAGGCTCTGCCTGCAAACCCATTTCCCGATGCTCTGCCTTGTTTGCTGGAGGCAGAGCCTCCCGGTACGCATTCCCCGGCAGAGCCTGGGAAGGAGAAACAGAGCCTGGGAACGAGAAACAGGAGATGTGTCCCAAGTCCCGAACTTCTTATAGCAGCGGTGTATCTTTAAAAGTTGGCGTAAAATTTGAAAATTTATGCTAACTCTTGACTACATACTTAAAACAGTGAAAATATGCTAAGACGCAAGCAACAAACGAACGAACCTATGAACTTTTCCAAGAAGTCAGAGGGCAAAAGTGCCACACCCCCAAAAACTAACTCAACACAGAATCTCGGCGCAGCAGGACTGCGGAAATTACTTTTTGCCGCCGGAATAGCCTCTGTGTGCGCTAGCTGTCAAAATCCTCAAGCACCCACCGCCACAACACCCGGAGCCAGCCCCGGAACCAGTCCCGCAGCCACTCCCGTCGCAGTTAGCAGCCCCGGAGACCCAAATACTGTCAAAATTGTCTCCATGCTCCCGATGACAGGCAGCGCCTTGGGTCAATCTCAAACAATGGTCAACGGTATCAAACAAGCCCTTGCCGAAACCGACTCCAAAGCTTGCGATGGCAAAATCAAAATCGAATATGAAGTGCTCGACGATGCCACCGCCGCCGCCGGCAAATGGGACCCAGCCCAAGTAACGTCCAACTCCAACAAAGCCGTCGCTGACGGTTCAGTAGTTGCCGCCATCGGTCACTATAACTCCGGTGCCGCCAAACTTTCCATTCCCGTGCTCAACCAAGCTAACATCGTCATGATTAGTCCGGCTAACACTTATCCGGGACTTACTAAACCAGGAAAAGGCGAAGCCAAAGAACCCAACGTTTATTATCCCGCAGGCACTCGCAATTTCACCCGCGTTGTCCCCGCTGACGACCTTCAAGGAGCTGTAGCTGCCAACTGGGCAAAATCTTTAGGCGTGCAAAAAGTCTACATTCTCGACGACCAAGAACTCTACGGCAAAGGCATCGCTGATGTTTTTGAAGCAACTTCTAAAAAGTTGGGAATTCAAGTCCTCGGAAGAGAGGGAATTGATATTAAAGCTAGCGACTATAAGGCGTTAATGAATAAGATCAAAGCTTTAAATCCAGACCTGATTTACTTCGGCGGCACTACTCAGAGCAACGCCGGACAAATAATTAAAGACATGAGAAATGTCGGGATGGCGGCTGATACAGTTAAGTTCATGGGGCCGGACGGCATTAAAGATCAAGCTTTAATTGATGCCGGAGGCAAAGATGCCGAAGGAGTTTATGCTACTTTTGGCGGCTTGCCTCCTCAAGAATTGACTGGTGTGGGTGCGAAATGGTATGAAAGTTACAAGGCAAAATATAATGCTGAACCGGAAGCTTATGCAGCATACGCCTATGAAGCTGCTAAAGTTGCGATCGGCGCAATTAATAAAGTTTGCAAAAATGACCGCGCTGCGATCCGCGAAGCTGTCTTGGCAACTAAAGATTTTAACGGGGTACTCGGCACTTGGAGTTTTGACACCAACGGCGACACAAGCTTGACTACAATGTCAGGAAATGTTGTTAAGGGCGGCAAGTGGGAGTTCGTAAATGCGCTCAAGACGGAATAATTAATCAGAAGGAAGAAGGAAGAGGGAAGAAGGAAGAAGGAAGAGGGAAGAGGGAAGAAAAATTATTTAAATTTTTTAACTTCCCAATTCCCAATTTCCAATTCCTAATTTCCAATTCCTAATTTCCAATTCCTAATTCCCCATTACTCAAAAACATGAAGAACTGGAAAAGTATTCTCTTATATCTAGGTGTAGTTTATATAGTTTTGCTATTAGGCCCTATCGCAGGATTTGAGCTGCCAAAAATAGTTGGAGAAATAGCCAGCAATCCTGAAGTTTTTATCCAACAATTATTAGTGGGTCTTGTCAACGGCGCGCTGATTGCAATTATTGCTCTGGGTTACACGATGGTTTACGGAATTATTGAGTTAATCAATTTTGCTCACGGCGATTTGTATATGTTGGGTGCTTTTGCTTCCCTAACAGTGTTCGGGGCTTTTGGCATTCAAGACGGCGCGCCTTTAGGTATTGCTATACCGGTGATGTTAGTCGCTTTAATTGTATGTTCGGTGTTTTGTGCGGGACTGAATATTGTTGTCGAAAAGTATGCTTATCGACCTTTGCGAAATGCTCCCCGTTTGGCTCCTTTAATTTCTGCGATTGGAGTTTCTTTTATTTTCCAAAATATGGGCCTGTTTTGGGGAGGATTGAAAGCTTTTATTCCGGTGATGGGTTCTAATTCTGCTGCGCCGAAAAGTTTTCCCGATTTGTTACCGCGAGTTGATATTTTCAAAGCTTTGGGAATTCAAACGAGTATTGTATTTACTACGAAAGATTTAATTGTGTTGGTGGTGGCGGTGGTATTGATGGTTTTGCTTCATGTGTTTGTGCAATACACTCGTCTGGGAAAGGCGATGCGGGCAACTGCTCAAAGCCGCGATGCTGCTAAAATTATGGGCATTAATGTGGATCAGATTATTGCTCTAACTTTTTTGATTGGGGGAGCTTTGGCTGGTTCGGCTGGGATTCTGGTTGGTCTGTACAACAATACTATTGTTTTTACGATGGGGTTTACTGCAGGTTTGAGGGCTTTTACGGCGGCGGTTTTGGGGGGGATTGGCAATATTGTGGGGGCGATGTTAGGAGGGGTTTTGATTGGGTTGCTGTCGTCTTTGAGCGATCAGTATTTGTCGAGCCGCTGGACTAATGCTTGGGTGTTTGGGGTTTTGGTGGTGATTTTGGCTTTTCGACCAGGGGGTTTGTTGGGCGAAAATGTTCAGGAAAAGGTTTGAAATTGCAGGGTGGAATTGATGGCAAGAGACATTTAAGTAAACATAAAAAAACAGCATAGGCTGACCTCCGACTTGTTTAAATCTTTGGGGTACTAACAGCGCTCGCGTTTTACGTTTTAGGTTATTTTACGTTTTAAATATTCCCTGGGTTGAGCCAGCCAAAAACTTCCCCTAAAGTCAACTGCATTTGCGGCATAAATTTAGGCATTGGAAGTATATCTGTCGGTTCTTGCAATGAAATCGGCTGCTGCCTTGCGGGATAGGCTAAAATGTTTTTTTCATCGGGATCGAGCAACCAACCCATCTGACAACCGGCGTTCAAACAGTGCAAAATATTGTTTGTGACTTTGGTTTGGCTTTGGGCTGGGGACAAAATTTCTATTGTCCAGTCTGGGTGAGTATTAAATGTATTGGCAATTTCGCCGTCAGCGTCTAGGGGAATACGATTCCAAACAAAAATCGCGACATCGGGAACAATAGAACGTCCGCCAAAGGTGCAGCGAAGTTCTGGTAGGGCTAGGGCAATTTGCGATTTCTATGCGATGTCGTTGGTGACTGTTACGAGTCGGCCTTGTAGTTTGCTGTGTTTTCCTTGTGGCATAGGTTTTTGTACGATCGCACCTTTGATGTATTCGCTAGCGGGTTTTGTTTCTGGGAGTTGCAAAAACTCGTCGAGGGTGATAATTTTTTGAGGTGCTTGTAACATATAGCGATCGCCCGTTTGAAGTGTGTTTCGGTAACAGTTCCAGTATATTTGAAGTTTCGATCGCTGTGGTGAAACAATCGCTCTCAAAAGACTCTAAACTGTAGCTAGCCCGCTCAGCAGTTTTCATTGCCAGCGGTCGATCGCATTGATTGAGGCAGAAATTTGCACTGCCCGCGTCAGTCGCATCTATAACTGCGATTCCTAGCATTCTTTCATCTAACTACTGACGGCTGACTAATAACTAATGACTAATAATTTATTCCTATGTCAAAAAAAATAATTAATGCGATCAAATCAAGCGGTATTTTAGGGGCTATCGCCTCTTTGACTGTTCTGTTATTCGGCGGTTGGAGCGGCACTGTGATCGGCTGGCTGATGGGTACGGCTGCGGGCTTTATGAGCTGTCGGGAGCAGAAGGTTTACAGCCCGAAAATGGGTGCTGCGATCGGCAGTTTAGCGGGATTGGGATTGGGAGTTTGGCTATTAATTGCAAGTGTGGTAGAAGGGGTTTTGATTAGACCTTTTTCTGGTCAATCTGCTGTTGCTTTGCCGACTACGCTGCTGTACGGGATTTGCAGTTTGACGATCGCAATTTTGACAGCTACGTTAATGGGTGCTTTGCAGGGTTTGCAGGGGGAACGCCAGCGGCTGGCAACTCTGGTGACATTAGCTTTTATTCTAATTCTGTTTCCGTTTATCGACATTCAGGCTCAGACTGGCTGGATTGCTACTGTAGTACAGATTCAAATCTTTATTATGCTGGCGCTGGGTTTGAATATTACTGTGGGTTTTGCGGGTTTGTTGGATTTGGGATATGCGGCGTTTTTTGCGATCGGCGCTTACACGACAGCTTTGCTATCTTCTGGGCAGTTAAATATTGCTTGGAATTTTTGGGTGGTATTGCCGATCGCGGCTGGTGTAGCTGCGATCGCGGGCGTAATCCTGGGTATTCCGACACTGCGACTCAGGGGGGATTATTTGGCGATCGTTACCCTAGGTTTTGGCGAAATTATCCCGGTTGTCTTTAGGAATTTAACCGCGATTCGCATCGATGAACCAGTCTCAAAGATTGTTGCTTCCCTGTTGGGGAAACCCGATTTGGTGCTGTGTCTGGTTGGGTGCGATCGACCTTTTAACCTCACCGGCGGCGAAGCGGGAATAAACCCGATCGGGCGTCCATCTCTCCCCATCGTCGGCACTTTCAGCACCGGCAACTACTTTCCGTGGTACTACCTAATTTTGCTGTTAGTTGTCTTCGCTTACTTCATGATTTCGCGGCTGCGAGATTCCCGCTTGGGCAGGGCGTGGAATGCCATGCGCGAAGATGAATTAGCGGCTAGTGCGATGGGGATTAACCTGGTCAAAACCAAACTTTCGGCTTTTGCGATGGGAGCGACTTTTTCGGGCTTTGCAGGCGCGTTTTACGCGGCTTATATAAGCGCAATTTTTCCCAGCGTTTTCGATTTCTCGGTGTCGGTAATCATCCTGTGTATGGTGATTTTAGGCGGTTTGGGCAACATGACCGGGGTGATCTTGGGCGCTATCATTATCATGTCTGCCGATCGGCTTTATCTGCCACAATTAGCGCAAGTTCTCAAGGGTTTTCTGAATACTTTTGTACTCCCCAGGATTGCAATTCCGCAGTTGCAAGAGTTTCTCGCCACCAGTTTAGACCCGATTCAAATGCGCTTATTTCTCTTCGGCCTAACTCTTGTTGTCATGATGCTCGTGCGGCCGGAGGGGCTGATTCCTGATAAGATACACCAAGCTGAACTGCATTCGGATGCTGAAGCGAGCAATGACTCTTTAGCAGATTCGAGAAGTCAATAAGTAGGTAAGGGCAAAAACCATAGTATTTTGTAGGCAGGTTTAGCTAAGAATCTAGGATGCAAGGGAGTTTAGGTGTATAAACACCCCCGTCCCCATCTAATGTTTATTTGTAACCAACTACTTAGTAAGGGTGAAAGATTAGCCATGAAAAATGTAACTGGTACTGCTTTTATCGTTGCGGAATTTAGAGCAGAAGAGAATGAAGAGGCAATTCCTCTCTACACTGATAATGTAGTAAAAATCTGGCTGAATGAGGAAACAAAAAAAGTAGCTAGCCAAATAGCTCAAAACTCTCCCGCCGCTAAAGAAATGGTTAAGTTGCGGACTAAATATTTTGATGATGTTTTGTCAAATCAAATTTTAGGAGGTTGTAAGCAAGTAGTTATTTTAGGTTCGGGTTTGGATACTCGCGCTGCTAGAATTAATGGAGAAGGAGTGATTTATTTTGAAATAGACGACGGCGCGACTCTTCAATTAAAAGCAGAAACTCTCACAGCTAACAAAGTTACTGCTAATGTTCGCTATCTTCCCGGCAATTACGTAAAAGACGGTTTAATCTCATTGCTGAAACAGAGTGAATTTGATTTCACTCGACCGACCTATTTTTTGTGGGAAGGCAACACAACCTTGCTTGACAAAAAAGATGTAATATTTGTGTTAGAACAAATTCGCAACAAGCTTGATAATTTTCGATTGTCCTTTGATTATATGTCGGAAAAGGTAATTTTGAGAACGACGGGCTACCAAGATATCAATGATTACATAGATAAATACGAAAGTATGTATGCACCGTGGATTACTGGGTTTGAAAACATTGCAGCTTTGGCTGATGAACTCCATCTCAAAGTTATTGAAAACTTTTCGACAGCAGATTTACACACACAATATCGCCCTGGTCGTTCGCTAGAATCTAATCTTTTTAAGTTCTATTTTGTTTGTACGTTAGAAAATGTAGTAGGGGGCGTCAGTAAAAAGATTTGACTCCACTCAAACAATTTGCTGCTGACGCACCTTATCAAAGCAAAGACGATCGCACTTTTTCTGTACGCTAGAAAACGCAGGAGGGTACGTCGGGGTTCGTCGAGGAGATACTGGCGGAGAATAGCACCAGATTTGATCGTCTTTCCCAGTCCAACTTCATCAGCTAAGAGGTAACGTTGAATCGGGTCTTCGAGTACGCGGCGGACAATTTCAACTTGATGAGGATAAAGGTCAATATTGGCAGAAATCAGCCCTGTCATCCCGCGACTGACAGCGCGTTGTTCGATGAGACACTTGACAAAAGCTAAACGTCGATCGTGAAAGTAGGGCGTTTCCTGACCTTTCATCGCTAGAGTTTCGATGGGGTCATCCATGGGTAGGTTGCAGCGAACGTAAATTTCATGTTCAGGAACTAATGCTATCTTTTTATCGGGTAGATCGATTCGATACAGACCTTTGTCTTCGTCCCAGTCAAAAATTCGGCCAATTATCCATGTATCCTGGCTTTCTGGCTGGATGTAGCATCGTGTCTGAGGCGGGAGTTGAACTCTATAAAGCGAAGTTAAGGGTAAGGTTTTTTCAAGGCGTTGCCCAATTGAGCAGAAGTATTCAACTGTTGCTGTAGAGTAGGATAGCTCGGTAACTTTTCCGATTCCTAAGTCGTTGTTTGGCGATTTTTCTGCGGAGACGCTTCGCGATCGCACCAGCCAACCAAGCTTCATCATAGTTCCCGCCTCAATACTACCCCTTACTAGAGTAGCCGATCCTCCTGAAAAACTACCAATGTAATTTAATTTTCCACCCTTTTTGTCCTTAAACTCAAGGGGAAACCTTAAACCGAAACGCAGTCATGAAGCTTAGCCCAAGACTTTCTGTAACGCCTTCCGATGCCCAAATCTTTCGGTGTCGTAACCAGCATCCCACCACAGGCAAGCTGACGCACTTTAACCGAGCGGATTTGGTATTATATAGAATCCGATCTATAACAACTTAACTAATATTAGGAAAAACAGCCCCAATGTCATTATTAGAAGCACAGCAACTTACCATGCGATTCGGCGGTTTGACTGCGGTCAACAAAGTGAGTTTAACATTGGAAAAAGGATCCATCGCCAGTTTGATCGGGCCCAACGGTGCGGGCAAAACTACTTTTTTTAATATGCTGACGGGTATCTACAAACCGAGTGGGGGACAGTTGGTACTTGAAAATAAAAATATCACTGGTTTGCCTCCAGATCGCCTGACAACTTTCGGCATTGCTAGAACTTTTCAAAATATCCGCTTGTTTAACAATATGACTGTGCTGGATAATGTTTTAGTAGGCAGACACTGCCGATTAAAAACAGGTTTGTTGGGCGCAATTCTCCGCCCTCCGGCTGTGATTGTAGAGGAACGAGGAGCTAAAATAAAAGCCTTGAGTATGCTGGATTTTGTCGGTTTAGGTGCTTCTAAAGCGCCGGAGTTGGCAAAAAACCTTTCCTACGGCGATCAGCGGAGATTGGAAATTGCCAGGGCTTTGGCTTCCGATCCGAAAGTGTTGCTTTTGGACGAACCGACTGCCGGGATGAACCCGAACGAAACGGCTGATTTAACTCGCTTTATTTATCGGATTCGCGATGAGTTGGATTTGAGTATTTTGCTGATTGAACATGATATGAAGGTGGTGATGGGAATTAGCGATCGCGTGAGTGTTATGGAGTACGGTACTAAAATTGCTGAGGGAACTCCCGATCAAGTTCGCGCCGATCCTCGCGTGATTGAGGCATATTTGGGAAAAGAAGAAGATGGACATGGATAATCGGTATTGTCTGCCGACAGATAACTGAGGTGCGGAGTGCGAACCATACGAAAAAGTAAGAGAATCCCGGCAAATTAACCGCAATAAAATTAGGGCGGGCTTGACCAAGAATCTGTCATTCAAACCAATAATATTTATCAAACCGCCCCGGACTACAGAATTTTATAACGAGCAATTCAACGGAAACAATAGGATGTGCGCCTCGCACACCCTATGGATTAAAATTCGGGGTTTTTCCTAAACTTTTGATTTGAAGGCCGACATTTCTTTTTTGTTTTTTCTGTGCCTGAAAAACAATCCTAAAAATATTGCAGTACCTAATACTGTGCTCGGTTCTGGAACTGCTTCTGCTTCTGCTTCTGTCTTTGCGATATTGTTCTTAACTTCTACTAACCTTAAGTTAGTGGCGTTGTTGAATGTCCGCGAATATACCCCCGAAGTATACAGGAGGCTAGCTGCTGCACTTTCTTGAGCCAGAAAATTAAAGTTGATTTGTGTAGGTTTAAAGCTTTTGCTAACGAAGGCATTTGCATAAAAGCCACTAGAAGAGTCTAAACCGATCGCAAATTGAAAAGAGTCTAACAAAATGTTAGTAACAGTGTTAATCACCCAGAAAGATATACTGCCATTCGCCCTGGTGCGTTCGGATTGGGGGTAGTCAACTGAGGTTAAAAGAGCTAAAAATGTCTGAAAAGTGAAGGAAAAAGTTTCTTCGGAATCAATGAAGAAGTCGCCGATAACTGCTGCTTGACTTTGGGCTAAACCGGAATAGTTATTTCCGCTGCCTGCGACTCCACTTTGCGATAGATTTGCTGCCAGCAATTCGTGACAGTTAGATATAAAAAAGGCCTCAGCGTTCGCTTGGCTAATGACTGCACCGCTGTTAGCTATTGTCTGAGTGTTAGTATTAGTAGATGTACCTGTCTCAGTCGTGTTGTGACTGAAGTTGTAAATCTTTACTGCTGCCGCAGAACCGGCTATTGTGGCAGCACTGCTGGGCGCTATACCTACACTCAAGCTGGTTACTAAAGGAGTTGCTAATAAAAATGCGATCGCTCCGGTACTGTGATTGAATTTCATTGTAAATCTCCTTAAATTTGAAAATTGAAAAATTTTAATTGCTGTTATTGGTAACGTGTAGCGCTTGATTGCGCTTACGCATTAATACTACCTATTTACTTAGAGATTTTTGTAAAGCTACTGTCAAGAAATCTTGTCTTTAAGTAAAAATTATGTAAAGTTGGTTGCCCCAGCTACTAAAAATACATTGTATGGGAGCTAGGGCTGGTGTTAATCTAAGTAAAATTACTGATTACTCTAAAAAAAGTTAATTTTAAATAAATGCAATAAAAATTTATAATTAGTCTGGATAATATAATAAAGCACAAAGCAGAAAGAGTAATTATGTTGGAAATTAAAGACATTCACACCTACTACGGAAATATCCACGCTCTCAAAGGAGTATCGCTAACAGTCTCGCAGGGAGAAGTTGTGACATTAATCGGCAGCAACGGGGCGGGGAAAACGACCACTCTCCGCACGATTCAAGGACTGCTGCGGCCGCGCCAAGGCACTATATTATTTGAAGGAAAGCCTTTAGAAGCACTATCTACAGAGGCGATCGTCCGTTTGGGGATTTCTCAAAGTCCCGAAGGGCGGTTGATTTTTCCGCGCATGACGGTGCAAGAAAACCTAGAAATGGGTGCTTATCTCCGCAACGATACTCTCGGTATCAAGTCCGATATGGAAAAAGCATTAAATTTATTTCCTCGTTTGCGAGAAAGAATTAGTCAAAAAGGGGGAACTCTCAGCGGCGGCGAACAGCAAATGTTGGCGATCGCCCGGGCTTTGATGTCGCGCCCCCGCTTGTTATTATTGGATGAGCCGAGTATGGGATTGGCACCGATGTTAGTCAGTCAAATTTTTGCGATCGTCCGCGATATTAATGCTGAAGGAACAACTATTTTACTGGTGGAACAAAACGCCCGCATGGCTTTAAGTGTAGCCCACCGCGGCTATGTTATCCAAACCGGTCAGGTTGTCGTCGCTGGTAGTGCTAGCGATTTGCAGTCAAACGAAACTGTTCGCAAAGCGTATTTAGGTGAAAGTTAAATATAGGCATTGGGCATTGGGCATTGGTTATTGAAACTGACAACTAACAACCAAAAACCAACAAATAACAAATAATATCGTTTCCGGTTGCATCGGTATTGTTCAAACAGTCAACATTTCACAGTCAACAGTCAACAATTCCGGAGGAGTGCAACCGGAATTGATATAACAAATTACCCTATTTGCGATCGCAACTTCCCCGTTTCCAATTCCCTTTCAAAAGCCGCCCGCACCTTTTCCCACTCCGCTTGAGCTTCCAACAGGCGATCGCGCGCCGTACTCACATCAAAAACCTGTTCCCCTCCAGACTCAACCGCCACGCGGCCCATATACTCCAACTCCTTGCAAACAGCAGAAAAAGACACCGCTCCTAAATTGGCGCTGCTCGACTTGAGCGTGTGAGAAGCCAGCTTCAAACTATCAGCATCGCCGAGAAAAATAGCCTCCTTAATAGTTTCTAAATGTTGCGGTGCATCTACCAAATATATCTTAATCAGCTCCCCCAAAAAATCTGGGTCTTCATCATCATCTAGCTCGCGGAGATTTTGCAAAATATGAAAATCAATCGGCGAATCAGCTCCCGGTTGAACGCTCGAAGATGCCCCAGCATCAGTGTCAACTTGATCGGAAATATCTTGATTGTTTTGCTCAGTAACCGCATCCAATTCATCCCGAATCAGAGGTGAGCACTTGCTCAAGGCGATCGCCAACTCTTCCCGGCGTACCGGCTTAGTAATATAATCGTCCATACCTGCTTCCAGACACTTTTCGCGATCGCCCTGCATCGCATTAGCAGTCATCGCAATAATTCTCGGCTTCTTGTTAGCAGGCCATTCCTGACAAATGCGGCGCGTCGCTTCCAACCCATCCATGTTCGGCATCTGCACATCCATCAGCACAACATCGTAAGATTGCCGCTTCAGCGCCTCCAAAACCTCCAACCCATTAGCTGCAATATCAGCCCGATATCCTATCCTGTCGAGTAAATGCGTAGCGACTTTTTGATTCACCACATTGTCCTCAGCCAGCAAAATCCGAATCTGACTAGAATTAGCTGCATCCTGTCCGGCAGAATTCGCCGCAACCTGCCTCAAAACAGCAGGCGTCCGCTGCACGCGGTGCTGTTCTTGAGAATTTTCAAAATACTTCAATCCCGAAGTCAAAGTCACCACATTTGAAACTTCTCCCCTACCGCTTCGGCCAGTAACATATCCAAAAACTTGCAGTAACACATTATAAAACTGGGACTGTTTTAAAGGCTTAGTTAAAAAAGCAGAAAAATGTACTTCTGTAGTTTCAAGTTTTTTCCAAACTTCCGCCTTACTTAAATAAGTAAACAGCACCAAAGGTAGTGCTATTTTGCGAGGGTTTTTAACGATGACATTCGGATTTAGACCGTCGCCGCCGGACAAATTGTTCAGCTCAAATTTCCGAATCTCCACAGCCAAAGCTACACCGTCCATATCTGGTAGATTCATAGCCAAAATAGCTAAATCGAGCGGCGAGTTTCCTTTGATGATTTCCAAAGCCTCAGCACCAGAAGTTACAGCCACGGGTATCATTCCCCAAGACTCTGCCTGACGGATCAAAACTTGCCGATTAATGGCATGATGCTCAACAATTAACAAGCGCTTACCAGCGGCAAAATCGGGCCTTTTTTCCTCAGCCCGGATGTCATTCGCTTCAGCAGTGACCGTGAAATAAAAAATCGAACCCGAACCCGATATCGACGGCGGAGTAAATTCTGCAGGCGACCTTCCAGCGATACTTTGTCCGATCGCAGAAACTCCCGGTTGAGACTTAGAACTTCCCGGAGTAACCTGGCTGACCACCCACATTGTACCCCCCATCATATCGCTCAAACGCTGGCTGATAGCCAGTCCCAAACCCGTCCCGCCGTAATGTCGCGTTGTCGAAGCATCCACCTGCGAAAAAGCTTTAAACAGGCGATCCATCCGGTCTGGCGGAATGCCAATTCCCGTATCTTGGACAGCAAATTGAATCTCGTATTGTCTGCTACTTGCCAACTCTCCCCGGTTAATTGCGAGCGGTTTTGGGTCTAGAATATTTATTATTTCCGGCGAACTATTAGCAGCTACGGGATCTATTTTCCTAGCCGTACAGCAAACAATAATTTCTCCAGATTCTGTAAACTTAACTGCATTTCCTAGCAGATTAACCAAGATTTGACGCAGCCTCGTGACATCTCCTAAAATGTTTTTCGGAACAGAATCATCAATAAAGTAAGCCAGCTCTAAACCTTTTTCTGAGGCTTTCGGAGCCAGTAATTCCAGAGATTCTTCTATACAGTTTTGCAGCTCGAAGGGGCTGCGTTCCAAATCCAATTTTCCAGATTCTATCTTGGAAAAGTCTAAAATATCGTTAATAATAGTCAGTAAAGCATCGCCGCTGGTACGAATTGTCTCCACAAAATCCCGCTGTTCAGGAGTTAGTTCCATATCCAGCAGCAAGCCCGTCATCCCGATGACCGCATTCATCGGAGTGCGGATTTCGTGACTCATAGTCGCTAAAAATTCGCTCTTAGCTCTATTAGCAACTTCCGCCGCTTGTCGTGCATGATCCAAAGCTTCATTTTGCTCGGCTAACTGTCGCTGTCGCTGAACTTCGGTTTCTAAAAGTTGTGCTTGAGCTAAGGTAATTCCAACTTGAGCCGCAACATCTTCTAACAGTTCAATTTCGTCGGGATTCCACTGGCGAGTTGCATCGCACTGGTGCAAAGTAATAATTCCATTTGGTTCTCCTTGATAGGAAGTGCGAACAGCCAACATAGATTTTAATCCGATGCGGCGGCACATTGGCCCCGAAGATTCCAGCAAAGGATCGGCAAACACATCGGGAGATGCCAGGGCTATATCCTCAGCGAGGAGTTTTTCTGTGTAGGGGTTATAAGTGACAGAAAGTTCTAAATCTAAAGCCGATTCGTGACCGGGTTCTAAGTATTCCGCGACGCAAGGAAGGTGGGGATAAGGTTCGGAAAGATAAGTGTGAATTGTACAGCGATTGACACCAAATACGCGGCCGATTTGGGTGGCGGTAGTTTGAAAAATTTCTTGAGTGTCTAAGGTCGATCGCACTTTTTGAGTAATTTGTTTGAGTAGTAAAACGCGCTGGTACTGACGTTGCAAAGTTCGCTCTCGCTCTTCGCGGGCAATTTCTGCGCCGATGTAATTGCCCATCAGCTTTAAAATTTCAAAATTCAGCGGTTTAAAAGGAGATTTAGTGGTGCGGGAAGTAAAGCTCAAAGTGCCAAAAATTCGCCCTTGCACTATTACCCTCGTCCCCACAAAAGCCTCCAACTTGCGGACGCTGTAAGCGGGGTGGTTGCGCCACTGAGTAGTGCCGGCTGATTCGACAGAAATAGGTTCGGTCGATCGCAAAACCTCTCGCTCAAAGGTTCTGCTCAAAGCAAAACCATCTCCTTTAGCAAATCCAAAGGGAAAATCTTCCGGTACATAAGCCGCAATCACTTCGTAGCGATCGCCCAAAACCCTGCCCAACAGCCCGATATCCATCCCAAACTGACTACAGCCCATTGCCAGCAACCGGATCGTTCGATCGTCAAAAGAGCCTTCCGAGCTCACCATTACCTCGTAGAGCGATCGAATTGCCCGCTCACTTTCCCGCAGTTCCTCAACTCCTTCGAGGCGGTTGCAGACATCGTGCAAAGTCCCGAAAATTCCCGCTATTTCACCTTGGGAATTCCGCCGGACTTGGGCAAATAGTTCCACGGAAACAAAGCCGGAATTACTGTGAATTCCCAAGGAGTTTTTACCCGAAACCGACTTGGACTTAAATCGCAGTTCTCGTCGTTCAAATTCCGACTTCCCCGACAGCAAAGACTCCAATAAATTTGCACATTGTTCGCGCTCATCTGGATGCACCCACTCTAAAAAATTTGTTTGCAAACTTTCGGAAACCGAAAAATTCGTAATTTCCGTCCAAGCGCGGTTGAGAAATTTCCAAACTCCCGCCGCATCTATGTGGAAAATTACTGTTGCTTTCAAAGAGTCAAATAGATGGAATTGTTCTCGATCGCGATCGCGGTTTTTGACTTCAAACTCCTTGTTTAGAGTAATATCTGTATGAGTTCCTACTACCCGCAGCGGTTTGCCAGTAGCGCTGCGTAAAACTTGACCCCGGTTCAGCACCCAGACAGTGCTGCCGTCTTTACAGTACATCCGATATTCTGCTGCAAAATCCGGTGTCTTTTGGGCGAAGTGTTCTTCTAAAGCTGCCTTTACGGAGTCAATATCATCTCGGTGGATGCGACTCCACCATTCCGATCGGCGATTCGAGATTTCCCCTTCTTGGTAGCCCAGCATTTCTTGCCACCGCGCCGAATAAAAAAACTCATCTGTTTCGAGATTCCAGTCCCAAATCCCCTGATTGTTGACTGCAGGGGGGAGATTTGACCGCTCTACGAAACTGTGGTGAGAAATTTCAGCCACCTCGTGGCTATTTGCTGCTGTCCGCTGTATTTCTGCAGAGAGTTTTTTGTATTGAGCGTTGCTAGATTCTAGCTGGCGCTGCAAAGCGATCAAGCCAGAATGCAGAGATTTTGAATCAAGCGCTTGTAAAAGGATAGTTTTAGGATTGATAATCCCGATCGGGTGATTTGTTTCGTTGATGACTAATAAAGGCAACTGGCAGTAGTGTTTTTGCAGCAGCGCGACGGCTGCTTCGAGGGTAGAGTGCGATCGCACCAGCGGCGGCGAACTGCTGCAAATTGCTCCGGCTTTAATTTTGTTAGAGTCTCTTCCCAGCGCCTGCAACTGTACAATATCCCGCGAACTTACCACCCCAACCAGTTTGTGAAGGTTGGGATTTGTAAATTTGGAATTATGAGCAGCACCAGTCGAGTGTTGATCGGGGGTTTCAGTGATTAATACATAACTAACATTGTGTCTAAACATCAGTTGCGCCAAATAGCGAACCGAAGAATTAGAAGGAGCGTGAATTATTCGCGATCCTGCGATTTGAGGGATTTGATAAAGTTTAATTAAACTTGCGGGTAGCTCTAATTTCTGATTCAGAATTGGCAGTGGCGGAGGGAACGCGAAAGCCGCAGGTGGCGAAGCGCTGCTAATTGCTTTTGGTGTCGCTTCCCCAATTCCCTGCAACATTTGCACCAAGCTTTGAGAGCTAATTAAACCGACAAGTTCTTCAGTGTCGCTGACTACGGGCAAATGGCCGATCTGATTTTTCTCTAGCAGATTTGCTAAGGCAAAAAAGTCGGGAATTTCCGATTCTCGGGCTACAGTTACGGTTCTGATCATGATTTGCTCGATCGCAAATCCCCTCAAAGCAGCGCCGATCGAATTTAGCTGTACGATATCTCGCGCTGTAAAAATCCCCAGCACTGTCTGCCCACCCGCATAGGGAGCCTTTGAGCCGTTGAGACGCAGCCCGTTGCCTCCTGCCTGTACCGCACGCGGTACACCGTTGTAGAAACCCGACTGTTCCCGCAATTGTAGGGAAGTGCCGTTCGTGGGATTTCCGAGTTGAGAATGCCCGCGCGGTTCTACCACGAGGACGTAACTGGCTCCTGTGCTACTCATCAGCTCGATCGCCTTTTCTACGGGCGTCTCAGGGGTGACGGTGAGGGGATTGCGGTTGATGACCTGACTGAGGGAGGGAATAAACATCAGGGGGCATAAAAGTGATATTTGTTGGAAAAACCCGATCGCAAGCAGCAGATTGATTGAGAGGCTTTGCCCGCGAGATTTCCAAGCGCGCTCAAAGTTTCTGTACGATTAAACTCACCCCTACTTCCAGCATCTTGGCATTTAAAATTAATTCCGTGCCATATCCTGATAATTGACGGCTTCTGACTTTCAGAACCAATGCTATCTGCCAGAGGGCCCAGATGAAGGCGGGCGGGTAATTCCTCGCCTAGCCTAACTGCTGCGGGTTTACGAGCAAGAATTTCTGCGATTGTCTAGACTGCACCCTACTTTCTGCCCCTCAACGGAACTCTCGCTCGGATTCTGTTTGAGGCAAGATACCTGCACGCTACCAATTTACCAGCGACAGGAGGGGAATCACAACAGGACGACTTAGCTATGGCAACTGTGCAATTAGGGGTTCGAGGGTTCGAGGGTTCGAGGGTTCGAGGGTTCGATGGCCAAATAGGCAGAAAATAAATAATTCTGAGCATAACTAATTCTATCTTATCTCAATTATGGCCCAGAGGATTTGAGCTTCAATTCTGGCGATCGAACTTGATGAGAATAGCGCTGTTCCCCGCCAGTGCAAAACTCGCATTTCCGCCCTTGAGCCTTAAGCTACCAACAACCTCATCCATTGTTTTAGAACTGAACTCCCGCACCGTGCCATTAGCAGTTTTTATCAGCTCCGAAATATCAGCATTAACAGTGTAAGATGTTGCTCGGTCATTGACAACCAGCAAGTAAACATTCTTGCTAGCATCAAGAGTTGCAACTGCCATTAAATCCGAACTGTTAATGATAGGAAAAAATGTAGTTTTTCCGCCCTGCAATGCCCTAATTCCCATCCGCAAAGCATAGTAGCCCGCGCGCCGTTTTCCCTCATCACCTAGCAAACCTTCCGCCAGTCCCTGCTTACCCCAGTCGTACAAACAGAATATGTGACTGCCGTAAATATAATTATCCCCCGGTTGGGAACCTCGAATCAAATTCTTAATCAAATTTAAAGCTAAAGATAAATCGCCGTAGCTAATCTCGTAAGTTCCCCATTCTCCTACCCAAAGCTGCGAGTTAGCGCGGACAGTACCGTTCATCCAGCCGCGCACTTTGCGGGTGTAGTTAGAAATATCTGCATCGTAGTTGTGGACATTGACTGTATCGAAATAATTCGGTATTTCCTGCAAAGCACTAGCCGGCCAATTGCTGCCGCCTACGGTTTTCGGGCCGTGGATGCGGTAAGTGCGCGAAGGCAAATAAGTTTGGTAAACAAAGTCGATCGCATCTTTTGCCACCTTAACCAATTCAAAATAGTCAGCCCTAGTCCCGCCCCAACCCTGATCGCGATTATCCGGTTCGTTGTGAATTTCCCAATCATCAACGCGGTAATCATTGCGAACATTCAGCCAATAAACCGTAGCAAAAACGTGTTCCCACCACTCATTCCAATCTTCTCCTGTGCGCGGCGGATTCAGTTGCAGCGCCCAACTCGGCCGCCAGCTACTATCAACATTACGAATACTGACAACCGGACGAATATTTGCTTCTTTTAGAGTATTAAAAATCGTTCTGGCATTGCCTTGCCAAACAGTACCGGGTTGTCCCGACCACCAATAATCGCTACCCTGGGGCGGATTAGTCATAATCTGATCCCAGTGCGCCCAATTAATTATATTGGGATTTGTCTTAATTTCGTCAATAGACGGCCAACCGTATTGACCGTCGTCGTCTTCGGGTTCCCACCGGGACATCCCGCCGTAAATGCGGTAGGTATTAATTCCCAAATCTTGCAAATCTTTGATGTCGAAATTGATATTGCCTTCGACTGCACCGATGTAGCGAGTGCTAACACCTGCAGCAGTACCGGAAATTTTAATTGTTTCGATGTTTTGAGCAAAAGTTGTCGTTCCGATGAACAACTCTAGGCTGAGGGCAATTAAAAGTCCTAGAAACAAATTCAGAATTCTATTTTTTGATAACACGTGATTATTAAATACTAATTTAGGTTATTTTATGCCCGAGGTAAACAGACCCATCGCTAATCTCAGTCGACGGGCGATCGAGTTTGTTAGCTGTTGTAATAAAAAAGCATTAACTATACCAATTTCAATAATTAATACATAAAGTAAAATAGCACGGGTAGCAGTCAAAAGAGAAGGTTCACCTCGAACAACCACAGTAAAATATTTCGGTATAACAATTAGCCCGATAAACTGCGTCAAATATAGTTCATAGGAAATATTAGAAATCCATGTTATAAATCTCGTTATTAAGTCAGAAAACATTATTAAATTTCTACAAATATTAAAAATTATTACAAATATGCCAAATCCAATAAAAGCATCATAAAAAGACAGTCCAATCGGTATGATTACACCTGAAAAATTTAGTGCATTTGGAAAGGTGAAGGAACCCAGAATACCTAATATTTCAGAAATAATTCCTAGGGCTATTGTGACTGGCTTAGTTAGGTAATTAATTAATAGAGTAGGATTACTTGCATAAATCTTCGCCATTGCCATTCCTAAACTAAACTCAAACAACCTTGAAATCGCCAAATATCCGGGATAAGTCATGTCACCCAGTATTGGTTCAAACAGGTTAAATCCTAACAGTAAAACTAAAAATGTATAGGTAACTTTAAGGGAAAAAGAAGTTAATATAAACTGTTTAGTAGAAAATTTTGCTAAAAAATTAAATATAAAAAAGAAACACAAATAAAATTGAATCAGGGGAAACATAAACCAAGAAAACGGTATGGCTTTATCGAGAATTATCCAACTTCTCCAAAATGACCACCAATCAAAATAGCCATAAAATAAATCCGCTCTTAACCGAGGAATTATCAAAGATATGGCTAAAAGTATCCAGTAGGTAGGGTAGAGCCGGATGATTTTTTTTCTCATAAAATTTATCCACCTTTCATCAGGTTTTAAAATTCTTGAATAAGCCAGTCCAAAACCACTGAGAATAAAAAATATATGAACTCCCTGATATCCAAGCAAGAAAAATATATTCAGCAAATCAAAAACTATATTGCCTACACTATTAAATGCTAGGGGAAAAAACTTAGAAATCGTCGAGGCTGGACCTACTACTTTTGCATACTCGAAAAAGTGGCTGTATCCAAAAAAAGGAGGCAAGAAATTGAAATACCAAAAATGAACCCCCACTACCCAGCAGGCAGCAAAGCCTCTCATCATATCTAATTCTTGAAATCGATTATACTTCATCAATAAAAATATCCGTTTAACTCAAACTTATAGCAACAGTCAAAATATTTACAATGTCAAGCTTAGGACGTACTCGATCGCTCTTAGGATGCTGCGGCAAAAATTCTACTGTATGTTATAAGCCCCAGCCCTGTCAAGGTGGTGAAGAAGACCCTCAAACCCTTGAAATATCGAAGGCTGCGATCGTTAAATCTGATTCTTTTAACAGGTGATTAAGCATAAACTAGGTTTATTGCCGATCGCCAGCCGGTACGATGAGGTCAAGCCGATCGATCGCACCAATACGCTATGAGGGCAGGGTACACCCACAAACTACGATATTTCAAGCGTTTGAGGGAGTTATAGACCAGGCTTGGCAGTCACGCCAGAGGCGGGTCATCACGCTCGAATTTGCCACATAACCGCAGCGTGAACCATCCCTAAATTGCGCGCTGTGGTTATGCGGCGATGTTTTTTGAGCACGGATTATATCTAGTCTCAGAGAATTCCAAGGGACGATCGCGTTTTGTTCGCTGGTAACAAGAAAACATGGACGCCCAAGTTGCTAATAAAGCGAGTGTGGGTTTTATCTGGGCTGAAAATTTGTTTAAGTCCCGTTAGGAAAAAACGTTTTTATTAATTAATTAGACGATCGCCCTTTAAAAAAAACATTAAGCCCTCAGCAATTGCCGAGGGTTTATTTCCCAAATCATACAAGTGTTCCCAAAAAATATCTCGGTCTAAAGGTAGATGATATTTGTGACGAACCCGGTTTTTTTTTAAAAATTATAAACTTGTTTATAGCCACAAAACAGACGCATCAAGAACGCAATAATTAGAGCCAAAGCCCCACTCGTGAAGCAACATAAAACATCGATGGATTTCTCTAGAGTAAGTTTTAGAGGAGTATAACAATGTTAGATATTGATGAAATGAGTTCAATAAAAATACAATAAATAAATTTTGCAGCAATTAGGACAGGCACACCTAGGGTGTGTATTTGAAGGGCATCCCTACGTTGTGCCAATGCACTATTATCTCTAAGATTCGGACATATACATTTTTACAACAGTCGGGATGAAAACGAAGTATATAGACAGCAATCCAGAAGTCTGTTTGCAAGTGGAAGAAGTCGGCGATTTCCAACACTGGCGCAGCGTTGTGGTGAACGGGCGAGCAGAACGCCTCACGGAACAGCCAGACATCGATCATCGCGCGATGCAATCAATGAGTCAAAGAACAAAACCCCACACTTTCACCCGGCATCAATCCCACCTAGATTGACTCCCTGGGACGTGCGGAGGTAATTGCAATCTACCGCATTGACCCTAGCGAAATGAGCCGGCGCACGACGGAGGGCATCAGCAGTCGGTGAATGTCTATGCTGGCATGGGAATAATAATTTTCCGAGTAGAGCGCGATCGTCCTACTCCCAGATTCAGTAGCGTTCCGATCTAACTGGATATGATATTAAATCAACTTACTTGCCAAAAAATCTCTCATGTACCGATTCACTAACTGCGGCTGTTCCTGCTGCACCCAGTGGCTGCAATTAGGAATGTAATGAATCTGAAAATCCCGGACATAATCTGCGGTTCCGTAGGTTAACTCTTTGCCGAGGGCGACATCATTTTCTCCCCAAATCATCAGCGTGGGAACTTGCAGCACGCTCCAATTCTGGCGATCGAGAAATCCGCGAGCAATATTGCGGTAATAATTGATAGTAGCAGTCAGAGCGCCCCGTTTGGCAGCCGCATCTTTGTAAGCTTCGATATCTGAGGGGCTAAAGGTGCTTTGGTCCACTGCCATACCTTCCAAAGCAGCCGAAATTGCCTGATAGTCGCCCAACTGAATTAACAACTCCGGCAAAACTGGCAACTGAAACAAAAAGATGTACCAACTTCTCAGCAATTGTTGGGGAGTGCGTAACCCTTCAGCAAACTTTGCCGGATGCGGTAGATTCATCACAATTAATTTATCCACCATTTGGGGATAAGCATAAGCAAAATTCCAGGCGATCGCGCCTCCCCAGTCGTGACCAACTAAGACGCAACTTTCATATCCCAAACCCTGAATAATTCCCTTGACATCTTGGACAAACTCTGACATCACGTAAGCAGATTTATCCTGAGGTTTGTCGCTGTCGTTGTAACCCCTGAGATCTACAGCGACTACTTTATAATCTGATGCAAATTCTGGGATTTGATGTCGCCAAGAATACCAAAATTCAGGAAATCCGTGCAGCATCAGCATCAGCGGCCCAGAACCTTGAGTGACATAGTGCAGTTTGATGCCGTTCGTAGGGATAAATTCGTGTTTCCAAGCAGCTTCTAGCACAGACATATTTAATGCTTTCTTTAGCTTTAGAAATAGCCTAGCAGTTACTCTGTTTGAGAGGAACCAACTTTAGGCAGATCTAGCAATTCTCCCAGCACTTGTAAACTCTTCCTTTTCTCTTCATTTGTGGATCAGGCGTCCCGCTGGTGGTTCTTCGCGCCAAAAAAGCCGTAGCTTGCGGGGTCCGACGCGATCGCCGGTTGCCCAAAAAGATTGCTATCTCTGTCCAAATAATAGTATAATGTTGCTGCCATCCAGACAACTGTTAAGCCAAAAATTACTTATTTTTGAGCGCGCGAAAATCCAGAGGCGCAATAATTTGAGGTCTTGTGATGGTGCCTGTTCAATAATTAATATCTGGCGAGTGTACTAGGAATAAAAGGAGTTAATACTATGTCGGGCGATCGGCTGCAAAACATTGTTAACCGCTTGACAGATCGTCTAAAGCGCGATGTATTAGTTGAAAAATCCCTCTACGACATTCGAGAAATTTTACAGAGCGATCGCGCGGTGCTTTATCATTTTTACACGCAATGGCAAGGCCGAGTGACTTACGAGATGTTGAGTGCGATCGAACTCTCAATCTTGGGTTCAACAGGGCCAGACGAATGTTTTAACCACGAATACGCTGCTTTGTACGAAGCCGGCAGAGTTAGAGCAATTACAGATATTGAAGTAGAACCAATTAACCCATGCCACCGAGATTTTCTGCGTAGCCTGAAAGTTCGCGCCAATTTAGTCGTGCCAATTTTAACAAACAAAGGACTGTGGGGGCTGTTAATTGCTCATCAGTGCAGCGGGCCCCGCACTTGGTCGCGATCGGACATTGAATTCATGCAAAGAGAAGCCCAAAATATGGCACTTTCTCCTACAATTCAAGATAGTTAATCTTTCATCGAAAATTTCGCTTTATGGCAGTTGGGGTGAATTGTCTGTGCGATATAAAATTACCAACCAACCAGAATCTTGCCCCTATCTAGCCCGATATCCATCTAACTTTTCAAAACCTTTACTGAGAGGAGATCTTGTCATAATCGCATTCTTTGGTTAAGCGGGGTTTGTAGCGAGTTCTTACTTTTCATCAGCGAAGTGCTCTTTATCTTATTCTAATCCATCGATTAAATCGTCGCGATTTTCCTGAGTCTGAAGAAACTCTTCAATACCCTCTAAATTCAAATTTTTCAGAATGTGCCTTGCTTGTTTAATACCTTTTGCTGTCAAAACTACTGATTTAATTTGCTGAGGATTACGTTGCTCCTCTAATAGACCATCTTCAGTCAGAAGATCCAAAATTTCAAAATCATGTCCCTTCCCAGCACGTCTGCCTCTAAACCGAGATTGATGAGCTAACTCGTATTTCTCATCCGCTCCAGATACATATAATAACGCAAGTGTCAGAGGTATAGCAATCCTATTGTATAGATTAGTTCGTTCTTCTTTAATTGCACGAGCTACAAGGCTGTAACCCTGTTGCCAAGCAGACCCTTTGTCATTACAGATTTCTGTACATAAAATAGTACCATTGGGCGAAATACACTTTGTATAAAACCCTACTGCTTCTGAGCCAACATAAATGGTTACAGACCAATTACAATAATTTCGAGTTTCTGGTTTGAAAGGTTTAGCCATAGAGCGCTCTCTTTCCTTGATTTCTTGAACGTCTGCTGTTTTTTTGCCAGTTCCTATTCTGAATTTGCCAATCGTTGTTGCTTTGCAATTTTGGCGATCGCTTTGTGTTGTCTACTGTCCCAACTCAGAAACCAAGCGAGATAACGTTCACGCTTACCGGACGCAGTATTTTAATTGTAGGGTGCGTCAGGTGAGTTTCTTAAACAATTATTGAAGGTTTAAATATCTGACGCACCTTACTAATTATGAAAATTTCGTAATTCCTGTTAGTATTAACTAACGGCTACCGCCTCCCCCAAAGGATGCTGCTGCAAAACAGCTTGCAAATACTTCCCAGTATAAGACCTCTGATTTGCCGCCACCTCCTCCGGCGTCCCGGCCACAATAATTTCGCCGCCCTTATCTCCCCCTTCAGGCCCCAAATCGATCGCCCAATCGCAGCACCGAATTACATCTAAATTGTGTTCGATTACCAAAATTGAATTCCCCTTATCCACTAATCTTTGCAGCACATTTAACAAATGGTGAACATCATAAAACGACAAACCCGTCGTCGGTTCATCGATCAAATAAAGCGTCTTCCCAGTAGCGCGGCGCGACAGTTCCGTTGCCAATTTTACCCGCTGCGCTTCCCCCCCAGAAAGCGTCGGCGCCGGCTGTCCCAACTGAATGTAACCCAAACCAACATCAACCAAAGTTTGCAGTCTAGCGCCCGCCCTGGGAATATTTTTAAACATTTCCAAAGATTCCTCTACGGTCATGTTCAAAACATCAGAAATCGACTTGCCTTTGTACTTAACTTGCAGCGTTTCCCGGTTGTACCTTGCACCCTTGCAAACCTCACACTGCACGTAAACATCGGGCAGAAAATTCATCGAAATCACGTTCACGCCTTGGCCGCCGCAAGCTTCGCACCTTCCCCCTTTCACATTAAAAGAAAACTGCCCCGCTTTGTAACCTCTTGCCTTCGCTTCAATGCTTTCGGCAAACAAATCCCGAATCACGTCAAAGACTCCCGTGTAAGTAGCGGGATTAGAGCGCGGAGTGCGGCCGATGGGAGATTGGTCAATTACAATTACCTTATCAACCACATCCTCTAGAGAGCGTTCGCCTTTAGTTTTGAGGGCGTCCATATCGGGTGGTAAAGGCACTTTTTTGGTGATATAGTGTTGTAGCGACGGGTACAGCAATTCATTGATTAAAGTGGATTTTCCAGAACCGGAAACGCCTGTCACGCAGACGAGTTTTCCCAAGGGAATTTCTACATCGATATTTTTTAAATTGTTGCGCGTCGCATTTATGATTGAGAGAGCTTTGCCGTTGCCTTTTCTCCTCTCATTAGGAGTTTCAATTACTCGCTTTCCCGACAAATAAGCCCCGGTCAAAGATTCCTCGGCTGCCAGCAAGTCTGCTAAACTTCCTTGCGAGATAATTTGACCGCCGTGAACGCCGGCGCCGGGCCCGATATCAACAATGTGGTCGGCCGCTCGCATGGTTTCTTCATCGTGTTCTACGACAATCAAAGTATTGCCTAAATCGCGCAATTTTGTTAAGGTTTGCAGCAGGCGAAAGTTGTCTCTTTGGTGCAGTCCGATGCTGGGTTCGTCCAAAACGTACAGAACACCCGTCAAACCCGAACCGATTTGAGTCGCTAGCCGAATTCGCTGGGCTTCTCCGCCAGAAAGAGTCATTGCGGCGCGGTCTAAAGTCAGGTAATCTAACCCGACATCGAGCAAAAATTGCAGCCTTGCTTTGATTTCTCTCAGGGCTAAATCGGATATTTGGAATTGCCGATCGCTCAATCCCAAATTATTTACTCGTTCGCGGCATTCGCGAATCGAAATACTGGTTAAATCCACAATTCCGTACTGTCCCAACCGCACCGAAAGCGCTTCGGGTTTCAAGCGCTTGCCGTGACAAACCTCGCAAGAGCGATCGACCCGATACTGTTCCAACTTCTGCTTGATCAGATCAGAACCAGTATCGTCGTACTGGCGCTGCAACATGGAAATTACGCCATTAAAATCTCTCCTAAAATCAGTGTTGCTGTCGCGCTTTTTACTTTCTGCGGTGCGCTTTTGCTCATTGCCGTACAAAATCACCCGCTGGTGTTCGGGCTTTAATCGATACCAAGGAGTGTCGATATCAAACCCACAACTATCAGCAATACTGCAAAGCAAAGAGAGATAATAGGAATTATCTTTGTCTGACCACGGCGCGATCGCACAATAAAGAGGCGCTTTCTCGTCGGGAACTACCAACTCCGGCGCAAAAGCCCGCAAACTCCCCAAACCGTGACAGTTTTGGCACGCGCCGTAAGGCGAATTAAACGAAAATAACCGAGGGGAAAGTTCCTCCATTACCGCCCCGTGTTCGGGACAAGCAAAGTTTTCGGAAAATACGATCGGCCCCTGTGGTTGGGAATTTTCTTCACTCGGTAACTCTTCAATAATCGCAATTCCCTCAGAATGGCGCAAACAAGTTGCCAGAGAATCAACTAAACGTTCTTCTAAACCGGGTTTTTTAATTAACCGATCGACAACTATCTCGATATTGTGCGTATGATTTTTATCTAATTCGATATTTTCCGAAAGTTCTAAAATTTCTCCGTTAACTTTGACGCGAATAAATCCTTCCGCAGCTAAACTCGACAATAATTTGCGGTGAGTGCCTTTTTTTCCGCGCACAACTGGTGCCAGAATGTGAAAGCGAGTGCCGTCTGGAAGTGCCATGACTCGATCGCACATTTCATCAATTGTCTGCGGCGCAATGCAGCGATCGCAAATCGGACAGTGCGGTTCGCCGGCTCTGCCGTATAGCAATCTGAGATAATCGTAAATTTCTGTAACAGTGCCGACAGTCGATCGCGGGTTGTGAGAAGTTGACTTTTGGTCGATCGAAATAGCCGGACTCAAGCCTTCGATCGCGTCCACATCCGGTTTGTCCAACTGTCCCAAAAACTGGCGCGCGTAGGCGCTGAGAGACTCCACGTAGCGGCGCTGTCCCTCAGCAAAAATTGTATCGAAAGCGAGGGAAGACTTACCAGAACCGGAGACACCCGTAAAAACTATCAGGCGATCGCGCGGCAGTTCCAGATCGATATTTTTCAGGTTGTGCTGTCTCGCACCGCGAACCCGAATCGTATTTTGGTTGTTAGAGTGAGAATTCGTCACATTATGCCCGTTGCGGGATGCACTTGGCTGGCTGTTTGAGGTTTCGGCGCGTTGGGACATGAGAGTAGTGCAAAACAGTGCTTAACCATCTTAGCGCTGCAGATCGAATAGCTGGCATCCAAACTCAAGAATATCAAAGAATTGTCAAATAAGTTTCCGTCGGCCCGTCGGGCAAAACCTTCAAACTTTGATGCTTCAAATCCACTTCAATTCCCAGCGCTTCCATCGGAATCACGCCTAAAAGTGGGGTTTTCCCCTCTGGCAATTCCCAACACTCAAAAGTCCCTTCGCGCCCGCACAGAGAAATCTTGGCATCTTGAAAAATCCTCGCCTCACTAATACCCGTGGCAGTTTCCACAACTACTTGCTTGAGGATTTTCAAACCCAGTCTGGCGATGACATCTTTAGGCAAACACAAAGTAGTCGCGCCCGTATCCACTAAAACATTTTCTAGAGTAACAGACCTCAGTTCCTCGATTGGAATCAGATTATCTTGGGCTTTCCCTTCATCCAGCCGATTCGTAATTACTAGGGTTGTGATAACTTTTCCCATTTGATTTTCAGTAGCTGCTTGCATAACTTTCATAATACAATAAATTAATGCTTTAATTTTAGCACATATTTCCACATATTGTAAGGCGATGGACTCCCCATTCTCCACCGCCAACTTGACGAAAATCTCTGACTAATTTATCTAATTATTGCACGCCAATAAACTTATGAGTTTGCAAAGACAACCTGTAACTAGGATTTTGTTTCAGCAATTCTAAGATAATGGCGATCGCTGAATCTTTCGAGTTCCATTCTGGTTGCAAAAAAACCGGAACATTCACATTATTGGCCAAATGCTTGTGATAAAAATCAACTTCTTCGCCAGTGCTAATCACTAACTTAATTTCATTTGCTCTAGTCCAAAAAAGCTCTTGCACCGGATATTGAGGATTGACGTGTTCCTTCGGAGAAAGAGTAATCCAAGCCTGCGGAGAAACATCCTGCCAGCAAGCACCCGAAGTTTCAATACTCACCTGCTTATCAGCTTCTAGCAAAGCTTCAACTAACTCAGGCAAATCGCGGTGAATGAAAGGTTCGCCGCCAGTAATGACAACCCTCGGAGACTGCAATTGAGCGAGCAATTGTGCGATCGACTGCGGTACAGACGGCAAACCTTTGCCCCCATTTGCGTAGCCTGTATCACACCAAGGACAGCGCACAGGGCAACCGGCCAATCTGATAAAATCAACTAAAGTCCCCGTCCAGTAACCTTCGCCTTGAACAGTACACTGAAAAGTTTCGTGAATTGGTAATTTTAGTTGTAAATTAGACACCCGAAGTTACGCCTCAAATCAATTAATTACGTTGTTTATATATAATATTCTTAAATTGTTATTTCTTCGCGGTTTGCAGCAATTAAAAACTGTCATGGACGCATAAACGGGGTTTATGAAAAAAATTTATCTGTTTTATCCCAGAAGCTTGACTCAGAAATTGGGTTTCTTCATAGCTTTTGTATGAGTCCTTAGAAATTCACCACAAACCGCAAATAACTCTTTAATTATCCTGTTCCGGTTCCATCATGGTAGCCCAGCGGCGTTTCAATGCCAAAGTCAGTCCGTCAGCAATGGGGACAACACTGAGAGTAACTCTGGGATCGTTACGCAATTTGTCGTTAAAAGTACGAATGGCGGTGGTGCTTTCGTCTTGTACTTGAGGGTCAGCAACTCGTCCAGACCACAGAACATTGTCAATAACAATTAAACCGCCATTGCGTACAAGTTGGAGCGATCGCTCAAAATAAGCCTCATAATTTTCTTTATCAGCGTCGATGAAGGCAAAATCAAAGGTTCCAGCTTGTCCCTCGGCTATTAGTTTGTCGAGAGTATTTATTGCTGGACCCAACTGCAAAGAAATCTTATTAGCAACGCCCGCAGCTTCCCAATACCGTCGTGCGATCGCAGTATATTCCTCGCTGACATCGCAGGCAATAATCTGACCGTTTGAAGGCAGCGCCAAAGCTACGCACAGCGAGCTATAACCAGTAAAAACGCCAATTTCTAAGGTTTTTGTCGCTCCCATAAGCTGCACCACGAGCTCCATAAACTGACCTTGTTCGGGAGCAATCTGCATCTGGGCCATAGGATGTTTACCAGTTTCTTCCCGTAGTGAAGCGAGAATATCGGGTTCCCGCAGAGAAATAGATAACAGATAATCGTAAAGTTGATTTTCTAAGCCAAGAGTTGAGTTCGCCATCGGTTTGTCCTTGCTGCTGACTTTTGATTTTAGATTATAGATGCGCTGTTAATGGAAATCGGAGACTGTAGAGTTAATTTTGGCACCTATTTTGCTGTGGCTGATGACAGGTTGCAGTAGCAGTGTCTCGGTTACACAGAGCCAACTTGCAAAACGCGCGATCTACTTCCAAATCAGTTTATCTCAGCTACAGGTGATTTAGCAGCTCTGGAAAAGAAAAATGGAAGAGGGGAGCGTTTTGAGATTCCTGCTTTTCTAGGACTGTGTAACGCCGTTAGTGATACGAGTTCAAAAGATTAATGCAACGGTAGACAAGCTGCAAACCCATACATAATGAGCTATGGCCCATCTCACATCTCAAATAAATCTCAAATGGTATGAGTTGGGGAGAAAGTGACTTCATCCCGATCGCGAAGTAGACAAACTGCGAAAAACATAAGTATGTCATTGCCAGTGGAATGAAGCAATCCCAGAGGTTGTGGTTCATTTACATTTTGTTACATTTTTAAGTTTTTTCGTGTCGCTCTACTTAATCCCGAATGACTAATTATTGAGGACTTATGCACTCCCAAAAAACAAACCGTTTCCTTTAAGTCTTATTGATGGGTTAAAGCCGATTAATTTTCCTGAAACAAACCAGGAGTCGGGAAATCCTGATGTCTCAGAGTATTACTATTCACTAACAAACTGAGTTTCATAGGACGATTACTTAACTGTCACAGCTTATTCCTCCATACCTAAACAAGCTACCCACAATCAAAATAACATTCCACGATTCATGTAGAGCAAGTATTTGTGGGCAAAAGCCAGGCTTGTAGCAACCTTTGAGCCGCACTATTACTCATAACTAAGGAACCGGGATTAATAGGACGATTACTTAACTGTCACAGCTTATTCCTCCATACCGAAACAAGCTACCCAAAATCAAAACAACATCCCACCAAGGCATCGCTATGTATTACACTTTCGCAGGTTTTGGTGCCGTCACAGGCATATTTTTGCTGCTAGTTTTTGCCATTCTGCAATGGCTGCACGTCTCGGCGGGCAGTTTTATTGATTGGGTAATTGCCATTGCTATTTTTGAATGGCTGTTGCTCATAGTTACAGTTCCCTGGAATATCCATTTTGAAGCTAAAGAAGTTTTAGCGCAAGCCGCAGAATCGACTAAAAAAAACATTGCTGTCGATCGGGAACAACTCCAATACGTTACTGTATTAGTTAGCCGATCGCTCTTTGCGGCGATCGCACTTCACCTGTTTAGCGCGATCGCACTTTACGCCCTAGCCGCCGCCGGAATTAGTGCTATTGGCTATCTCAGTTCCGGTGCTGCACTGCTGTTAACTGTACTGCGTCCAGCTATCCGAGGTTATCAGTATTTAGCCCAGCGGCTGACAACTATCCGCAGCCAATTTTTATACCCCCGCGAAGATATTGTCGAACTCCGCAGCCGCTTTGCAAAGTTAGAATCTACAGTTACAGACTTGACCAATCAATTAAGTTCAGACAATCCGAATTCGTGGGTGGCTGTCCAAAATCGGGAACGGGAAGCTATCAGAAGAGAATTAACTACGGTATCCGCATCTCTACAATCTTTGCAAGCGACAAATCAGGCAGAACACACTAAACTGAGAAGAGATGCAGAAAGTGCGATCGCCCAACTCACCGATGACGGACAATTTCTCAACCACGTCCGCGAAATCATCCGCTTCTTTAAAGAATCGTAAACTCAGATGATTTTAGATTCAAGAATTGAATAATTGGGAAGGACTGATGACTATCTGGCTTGAGAACGGGCATACCGTAAAATTCTGGCTCTAAACTGCTATCATTAGTCATTAGTCAAATTCCCCATCCTCAACATCCACTTGTCAATTACCTATCTTTAGATGGATGACAAATAGTCACAGGTAGTTAAAATTTTAATAAAAACCGAATTTTATCAGTCTTCAGGAAGACTCAATTAAGGTATTTTCCCTAACAGCAATTTTTCCTAAACTATAACCAAAGATAGTTTGTGAATGAGCTAGCTTTGACCTAGTATTTAAATATAGCGCAAAGACCTTTTTGAAAAGATAACCCAGGAATAAATCATGACTAATCGTCAACCAATACCCCCCAAAGAAGAAGTTAGCAAATCAACACCTGCCGACGAACAAATCGAAGCCAATATGGAAGCCCCCCACTACGACAGGGGCATTACTCCTGCGGAGACAGCAGCACGGCAAGAACGGGAAGGCGCTAATTTCATGCACCCAACCACCGAAGGGAAGCAGAAAAGTGCAAAAACTGATGACCAAACCGATGACGAAAGCATTCACACCACAGATGGTTATACAGTAGACAAAGAAGGTCTGGTTAACAATTACGCGATCGAACCGGAAATGTACATCAACGAACCGGGCGATTTGAGAGCAGAAGAAGAAGCTGAAGCCGCAGCACGCGCTCGAATTCTCGCAGAAGTAAAAGATAAAAAAGGCGAGGAAGGAAAACTGACAATGGATGAAGACACCCGCGGCAAAGGGCCGGGAATTATCTAGATTGTGTGCTTGGTAGTTGCGTTTCAGCGCGCGAAATTGCAACTGCACAGCATAGGGGCGGGTTTTTATAGTTCCGGCACTTATCGATCGATATTTCCGGTACAGCCCACCCCTTGGGTTTGCATATCGGTTTTCTGAGTTGAGAGGTTACATCATACATCTCTCAATTACCGTATCAATCGGCAAGTTTTCACAGCCTGCTCAAAAACGCCTTAAAATTCCTCAAGCTTTAACATTTTCCCTCAGCCAATTAAACTTAGCCTCAGCTAGCGCCAAATTTTCCAGGACGTTAGGATTGATATCCTCTCGTTCAAATTCTGGTTGATCTAATTCTATATTGCGACCGTATTCTATATGTCTGATCGTACCGCGCATCCTGTCTGCCAGACACAGTGAAATTCCATAATAAAACCGGGAAGCAAAGCCCATATCCTGTTGAAGTTTGATTACTAACTGGCGTCGGGGAATTGCCAGCAAGTGAGTTTTTTCGATTGCCTTCACCGTTGCCAAAGGAGGGCGAGCATCAATGAAAGAGACTTCTCCCACAAGTTCTCCGCTGGCTATTTTAGCTAGTTCTCTAGTTCGTTCAGCCTCGATCAAAACGCTCAAACTCCCCTTCAAAACAATGTAGAGCGCATCTATCTGTCTCCCTTCATGGATCAAAATCCCGCCCGGATCGAGAACTTCCTTTTTGCCTTTTTGGACGATCCAGTTGATATCGTCATTATTTAACTGGCTCAAAATAAAAAGTGCTTTTTTTCTGCTGCTGTCGGCCATAAGTTTTCGCTCTCGATCGCTTCTTCTTTCATATAAAATTTAGATGGCACGCGATCGCCACTTCTTCCGAAGCAGTCCTCGCTCAATACAGTTTTTTTTATCCTGCCTAACTTCTTCGCAAAACCCCTATGAGGTAGGCTTTGCCCATAGCAGATGAATCACGCTGAATCATAATCTCTAAATACTAGCATTTGTTAAACAATCTTCTTTAACTCGATCGACCTCCCCAACATCCCGCCAAATGCCCGTCTCAAAAGCCATCGGGTTCGTCCACACAGCTTTGGTACGGGATGGGGCGCGACAGACAATGCTCCGCGCCCAGTCTTGCTCACTAAATCGATCGCAAATCAGGATAGCCCGCCAACATATCGTCAGCAGTCAGAGTGTCCCCGTTGGCTTGAGGAGTCCACAGCACCTCAATCGCCAGCAACTGCTCGCTCGATACTCCCCCAATCTGGCGCAAAGCTTGGCGCAAATCTTCAGAATTTTTCACGGCTGGCAATTGCAATTTACCTTGAGTACCGACAATCACCGTCACCACAATATATTCCCCGGGATCGGAATTCAAATCAGAAGCAACCAGCGCACCATTTTCCTGCAAACCAGGTAGGATCTTGCTGCTCCCTGCTTGTCGGAGCTGGTTGTTATAATTCGAGAGCGTTTCTTCAGTAAATTTGCTGCGTTCTGCCAAAGAAAATTGATTAAACTTAGCTTCGGCTGCTTCCAAGCGAGTTTGCACAGATTCAGCGCCCGCGTAAGCCCAGTATTCAGGATGCCGCAGCAGCGCCAGGGTTGATTCTTGCAGCACTTGAGCACGACCTGCTGCGGTATCGGTATCCGCTTTTAGCGCTAGGGAGTCGAGTTCGGCTTGCAAACCGCGGGCCTCTGCTAGCAAACCGACTTGCAAGCGGGCGACAGATACAGTAGTAGTAGGGGCGCTGTTGCCGAGTTCGTCAGTTCCACCCCCGGCGCGGCGGAAGCTTTGGACGAGGAAATTAGCAATCGAGATAAAAATCAAAATCGAGAACAGGCCGCCAAACCCGCCCCCAAAGCCAAAAAACGGCAGCAAGAACGGGAAACCGAAGCCACCGCCAAAGCCACCGCCCGGGTAGTAGCCTCCTCCCGACGGCGCGTAAGTGCGACTTGGGGATGAGTAACTGCGCGCTGGAGCACTAAAAGATCCGCCGCCGATGCGTCCTCCGCTGCGGGCAGCCAGAGCTCCATCAGCGTTACCGAGGGCTAGCGTCAGTACCAGACCGATCGCAAATAGTGATTTCAAAAGCGGTTTGATCTTTGAAATTAGTTGCTTGTACATAAGACCGTTACTATTCGATACATTTATAATTTACAGTCTATCCTCGCTTCTGGGCAGCCTGGTTATAGGTATGAAGCCAGCGAGATATCCGTACCAACCGATCCAACCACAGTTAGGCCTGAGTTTGCAAACGATAAAAGCTGTAAAGAACTTGCATTCCTTACTAATTAATTCTTGCACCATTCTCAAGAGCTAGCTTTCGGGCCTGTTCCACAAAGACTGAATTTCTTGTGGGGAGTACGGGTTGGGATCTTCTAGCCCGCCCATAAAATGGTTATTGACAATGGTCCAACATCTCAGTTACTACAAAAAATCGACCTCCTGGCTTTTACAGAACTTTACTTAAGTACAGGGCGATCGGCCAACAAGAAGCTTTAGACTTTTAAATAAACGCCGCCAGTCCTAGAAAGCAGGACTTAATCTACCGTAAACAAACATAATGTTTCCAACTCACCGCCCCCGCCGCCTCCGCAACCATCCCCAACTCCGCCGGATGGTACGGGAAAATATCTTGACAACCAGCGATTTAATTTACCCCTTATTTGCCGTACCGGGGGAAGCTTTTGCTAAAGAAGTCACATCGATGCCCGGAGTTTACCAGCTATCGGTAGATAAAATAGTAGAAGAAGCAAAAGAAGTCTACGACCTCGGGATTCCCGCTATTATTTTATTCGGCATTCCCGCAGATAAAGACACAGATGCTACAGGTGCTTGGCACGACTGCGGCATCGTCCAACAAGCGACGGAAGCAGTTAAAAAAGCCGTACCAGATTTAATCGTCATGGTCGATACTTGTCTGTGCGAATATACCAGTCACGGTCACTGCGGCTATTTGGAAGTCGGAGATTTAAGCGGCCGTGTCTTGAACGATCCCACACTAGAATTGCTCAAGAAAACCGCAGTTGCTCAAGCTAAAGCCGGTGCAGATATTATCGCACCTTCGGGAATGATGGACGGTTTTGTCGGAGCAATTCGCGAAGGATTGGACTCCGCTGGATTTGAAGATATTCCCATCATGTCTTACGCGGCAAAATACGCCTCAGCTTATTATGGCCCGTTCCGGGATGCTGCAGATTCTGCTCCGCAATTTGGCGATCGGCGCACCTATCAAATGGACCCCGGAAACGGTCGCGAAGCTCTCAAAGAAATTGCTCTAGACATTGCCGAAGGCGCAGATATGCTCATGGTTAAACCTGCTTTAGCTTATATGGATATCATCTGGCGCGTGAAGGAAGCAACTAACCTGCCAGTTGCTGCTTACAACGTTTCTGGAGAATATGCGATGGTGAAAGCCGCGGCCCTCAATGGTTGGATAGATGAAGAAAGAGTAGTGATGGAAACTTTGACAGGATTCAAGCGTGCTGGTACTGATTTGATTTTGACTTATCACGCCAAAGACGCCGCCCGCTGGCTGCAAAACTGATTCACTGCCTTTGAGATTATAGATTAAAGAATTGACTCCACAGCCCAATTTTCTGGTGTTTTCGTGGAGTCAATACCTCTGTCGATAGATGATTTTTGAGCAATTAAGCAAGACTCAAACTATCGTTTACGCTTAGCGATAAACGACGCATCGAGACCGGGTTTTTATAGTCTCAGTGGGTTGTAACAAAGTATTGCTATGAAAAAACCCGGTTTCTCTGTAGACAAACTCCAGACCCCTAAAAAATCAGTCATTCCAATCTAAAATCTCAAAGCTCAAATCTCAAATGGTATTAGTTATAAGTTGGGAATTTTGAATCAAAGACTTTTTTAAAAAATTTACCCCAAAAAGTATTAATAATCACCGAAATTAGTTAAAAAATATGTATGAATAAACATAGTATAGTTTTGTAAATCGGGAATTCAACTATTGATCGTTCCCAAGCAAAATTAACTTTCACTCCTGTAAAACAGTAAAAGTAACACAGTTTAGATACAACTTGAAGGCAGATTGAGCATGACATCAACGACTAGGGATTCCAGTCACATTCAATTTTGTATAGGTCGCGATCGCGCAGACATCGTACAGATCCAAGAACTATTTAAAGCGGCCGCCTTTTGGGCGAGGGAACGCAAGATAGAAGATTGGGAAATTGCGATCGCCAACAGCGAACCCGTTGTTACAGTTTGGGACGGCTCACGGGCGATCGGCTTTGCCAGAGCCACCTCAGATGGGATCTATCGAGCTACCATCTGGGATGTCGCCATTCACCCGGATTACCAAGGTGCAGGACTCGGCCGTAAATTAGTGCAAACGGTCTTGAGTCACCCTCGGATGTGCCGAGTAGAGCGAGTTTACCTGATGACAACTTACAAACAAAGCTTCTACGAGCGCATCGGTTTTCAGCAAAACGCTAGCACCACCATGGTACTTGAAAATCAGTTTCTAGAAGAGAATCTCGAATTAGAAATTAGCAACGGCGAATTGCTAACTGCTAATTGTTAAATAATCACCCGATTGGCATCAAAATCTATAATATGTAGGGTGCGTAAGGGCGCACCTTACTCCCTATAAATAATTTCCTTCTTTCATCTTCCCTGGAACCTCTTCCCCACCTCCGTTAAATCTGTTAAATCCCTTGCCCTCTTCCGGACCTCCGTTATATCCCGTAGATTGCTCGTGGCCGAACTTTCTTCATCACAAAGTTGCCAAAGGAATAGAACACTGAGTCCGGTTAAAATTGCATTCTTCGGACTCAGAAGGCACAGCCAAAACCTCCAACTTTCCGCTCATCAAACTTAAAAGAGTCTGATCCATCAATAACCTCATTCCAGAAGACACCTGAGAATTATCGCTGCTCTTAGTAACATCACACTCCAAATCGTGCTTCAGCAAATCCCAAGACTCGCTCCAAGCACTCACTGAACGCTGATCGTCCACCCAAATGTGAACGTATCCAGATTCCCGCGAAGCATGGGCAGACACAGAAATACTCCCCTCCTCCATCTGAGCAACAGCAGTATCTACCAAATTGACTAAAACTTGCCTAAACCTCGGCAAATCTGCCAATACATAAATCCCCGGATCTGGCGGCAATATCTCCAAACGAATGCCGCGATTAGCAGCTTGCAAGTAAGTTAAATCATCAACCTCGTCAAAAACCTTAGCTAACTGAATCGGCTCAATATCCATCCTTTCAGTGCCGTGTTCAGTTTTAGCAACAGAGATAATTTCATCTATTAATTTCACCAGCTTGAGTGCCGCGGCGTGAGCTTGCTCGACAAACTCTCGTTCCTCAGCAGGATCGTCGCACAAATCCGAGAGAATTAATTGCAGGGTACCAATCATAGTGCTCAGGGGCGATCGCAACTCGTGAGAAGTTCGAGCCAAAAAACCCGCCTTAAATTGGCTCATCTCCGATGCCATCTGATAAGCCAATTGAGTTTGCTTAAGTTGGTCAGAAAGGGCATCAAACTTCTCTAAGTGAATTTCTTGAGGAGGTGGGGCTACTTTGGGCGCAGGTTCGGGCTGTTGCGAGCTTTTTTGCCGCAGGCGCCAAATCAAACTGCTTCCCAAACCCAGCCCCAGTCCCATACCTAAATATATAAAGTCGCTCCAGCCGATCGGCGCCATATTGCTTTGCCTTGGAGTTTAGCTTTTAGCATTCTAACTCGATAGCGCCTTGTCGCAATATTTCCCACTCGCTGCCCGTCCATTTAGCCACAGTGGAAGGCAAACTCGAAGCTGTTGCCGCTGTTGCTAATTCAGAAGGCACTAATGTCAAGACTTCAGGAAACACAGCCTCAATTTCTGCCACCGACTCCAGAGGCGGTTGGCCGGATAAATTGGCACTGGTAGTAGCCAAAGGGCCTGTCTGCTCTAGAATCTTTAGGGCAAGGGGAAAGTCAGGCACTCGTATTCCGATTGTACTCGGGTCGATGGGATTGAGAGCCGCCGGGACTTTTGGCGAAGCCGGCAGCACCAAAGTTAACGCCCCCGGCCAATAGGATTCTGCCAGTTGCTGCCACAATTTTAACTCTGCTGGACTTCCCTGCACGTAGGGCCACAAAGCCTCTGCTGATGCTGCCATCAAAATTAACGGTTTGTCTTGACTGCGACGTTTAGCTGCAAAAATCAACTCCGAGCGATCGGGCCTGGCAGCCAAAGCGGGTACAGTATCTGTGGGAAAGCTGACAATATAATCTCCTGAAATTGCCCCTTGAATCAAGGAGTCGATCGAAACTTGCGCCATTCGATTTTAGATTTTAGATTTTAGATTTTAGATTGAGGAATTGCGCCTGCATTTTCTTGAAATAATTATAGCGGCTTTTCCCGATCTTGTTGTGTAGCAGTTTTTTGAAATCCGACAATTCCTCTTCACCGCTGAATGCACGCTTGGGAACTATAAAGTACGCTATTCTTGACACAGGATAGAGAGACGGTAAAGGATAAATTAATAATAAATTTTGGGTTTCAATAAATACTTTAAAAGCTTCCCATTTAAAGTTTCCTTCCCAAGTCGGAGTTTTAAGTGCCAGCCGCTCTCCTATCACTTCCACAGTCGTAGGTTCCCCCCAGCTCATCTGCCTGAAGCTCATAGGCAGATCTATATCTATAGTCGTAGGTTCCCCCGAGCTCATCTGCCTGAAGCTGATAGGCATATCTATGTTTGTGTCGCGGGGTTTCAGCAAAAAAATATCTAAAATTTTACCCAATAAGACTAGCAGGGCTACAAAAACAACGCCCCCCACTAACAAGTAGATTTCTTTCAAGATAATTGCCATCACAAAAAAGTAGACTCCTATTAGTAATTCCCCTTCCACCCATTTTCTATTGAGAGATTTTGAGGTGTGTTCTGTATCCCCATCAAGAGCTTCTATAAAATCGTTAAAATTCAGTTGATAGTTAAACTTCCTGGCTTTCCTATCAACAACGTGAGGAAGTGGTGGAATATTGCTGTATAGCAATTCTCTAAAGCCTTGAAGCTGCTCTCGATTAAATGTTTTTTTTGGAAAAAAATGCGGTATATTGGAAGTCTCGTCAAAATAGATAACGAACAAACTTTTGGTCTCTAAGAAGTGCGAGTAAAATAGCCACTTGAGTTTGAGGCTAACCTTTGTAGTTTCTAACTCCAGTCCAGATTCAGTCATTTTTAGAGTAACAAGTTCGTGCCAAATATTAGTTCTCTGTATCCACGGAGAGAGTAACAGGAGTGCCAAAAATTGAAATAGCCAATGAAGAAGTTGTAAAATTGCCCCTATTAACAAAAAAGGCCCCACTGAAATTCCCGGTTCGATGCCAGATTTTATCGTCGGAAATAAAAGCATATACCAAAAGAAAAACCGACTGAAGGAGCTGATATTGCGCCACTCTAGGAACTTCACAAGAGGGAGGTAGCAGATGCCAAAACCTAGAATGAAATAACCCCAGAGGGGATGTTGACCAGCGATAATATTGACAATTCCCCACCCCACAAGAACGACAGGAAGACTCCACAACTCGACTCTATCGAGAGGACCTAATTTCCGGGAAATTCTACTAGCTTCTAAATATTCTTTGAAAGTAAACTGGTATTCCAACTTCACATTGATACCTCTTGGGTGCTGAGTGCGATCGCAGTTTTTACCCCAACTATAATCTCTCACAATCCAGCAAGTATACAGAGTCGAAAAATTCTCTCTTTGCTAGCCTTGCTCCCTACCGCCGATAGGCTAAAGCAAACCGATCGATTCCTGCTAAATCAGAAAATATCTGAACTTCACGGTAACTCCCGTGACTTTGCAGCATATCAGCTACCGCCTCAGCTTGTCCCGCCATCATCTCCACCAACCAAACTCCCCCGGATTCTAAATAATCGGGAGCCGTTTCTACCAAATGCCTGATGCAATCTAACCCGTCCAAACCGCCATCTAGCGCCAAATGAGGTTCGTGCTTCAAAACTTCCGGTTGCAGAGTCAGCACCGTGCTGCTGGGAATGTAAGGCGGGTTAGAGACCATGCCACTAACGCGACCTTTAAGAAAAGTTAGCGGTTCCCACCACAAACCTTGATAAAAATTAATTCGCGATGCAAAACCAAAATTCTCAGCATTCAGTCGAGCAACTGCCAAAGCTTCCGAACTGCAATCTACTGCATAAACCCTAGCATTTGTCAATGCAGAAGCCAAGCCGATCGCGATCGCCCCGCTGCCCGTCCCCAAATCCACCCAATGCGATTTGGCAAATTCTCCCTCCCGAAGCTCGGAGAAGTTTAAATCTTCTCCCGCCCTTACTAAGGGGGGGTTAGGGGGGGTAGATTTTTGATTGATATTTTCTGCTTCTAAACGGCTTTTAACCGCTTCTACAGCCAAATCGATCAGCAATTCCGTTTCAGGACGCGGAATTAGCACCGCCGGCGTTACTTTGAGCGAAAAATGCCGCCAATGTGCAACTCCCGTTAAATACTGCACCGGCACCCGTTCCTGCAAGCGCCGCTGCCACAATTGAGCAAGTTCAGATAAAGACAACTTTAATTCAATTTTTCGCAAATCTTTAAACGATTCCAAACGCAGAGCCAACCTATCCAAACCAGCCAGCTCTTGCAACAGCCAGTCGATTTCTGCTAGGGGAATGTCATAGGCGATCGCCTCGGTTTTAGCTTGATTCATCCACTGCCAAACCTCTAAACCCGAAACTAACATAAGACTTTGGTAATAATTGCTAATTGCTAATTGTTAATTGCTAATTTCTAATCCGTAAACAGTAGGTTGAGTCGAGAAACCCAACCTACTAATCAATGACTGATAACTGATGACTGATGACTGCTGGCTAACTATTAGCGAGCCGGTCGAGCTGGAGCCGGAGAGGCTGGAGCCGGCCGAGCTGGAGCCGGAGCCACCTGTGGATTTTGGCCCGCACCAGCAGGTTGGAGCGATCGGACAAATTCCAGCGATTCCCGCGACGGAATCAAAATCATTTGGGTCAAAAACGGGTCGTTCTCTGTACGCAAAGCTTCCAAAACGCTCTCCAAGTTCACCACCTCAATCTTAATTGTGGCGGTCACGTTCGGCTGCTGCTGCTTAAAACGATCGACCATGCCCTGTAAATCCTCCTTGTTAAAAAACAAGGGAATCACCTCTTGCTGACCCCGCTGAATCGTCAAATAACCATTTTCCGCACCGCCTCTGGCCAAAAACAGAGGTACACCGTTGAACTCGTTAACTTGTTGGCCAGTCTGCTGAAGTACAGTTTTAGCCGACTGCACCTGCTGCGGAGCCGGAACGAAAGCAAATTGAACTTCCTCCGGCTTGCCTTTATTTGCTTGAGTGATCTGATAAATTTCGCCCAGGGAGACTGGCATCACGCGCACCGAGGCCGCCAACTGAGGATTTTTGGTTTTCAGTTGATCGACAAAAGCTTGAGCATCTTTCTGGCTGATGAAAATTCCCGCCACGGAAGCATTACCAGTTTGACCCTGACCCTGCTTGGGAACAGAAGCGATCAGGGGCGCACCCTGAGCGTCTGTAATCGTAAATACTGGCACCGATCGCAATTTTTCCAAAATTTGCGGCTCCGGCAGTGCCAGTGCAGACATCTTGCCAATTGGAGAGGGGCCCAGCAGAGTGCTGCCGACAATTCCCAATATTGCGCCCAAACGAACTAATGATTTCATGTTTTTTCCATCAGGAGCGATCCTGAAACACATTAACGCAAAGACTGGCGACTTAACACGATCATCAAAAACTGCCTCAATTTGTTTTCATTTTGACTAAATGTAAACATCTGAGACAGTTCTGCTTAAATCTATTATTTAACATTGTGCGATCGGGATGACAGGATTTGAACCTGCGACATCCTGCTCCCAAAGCAGGCGCGCTACCAAGCTGCGCTACATCCCGGTGTTATAGTTAGCTAACCTCTAACCATTAACACACAAAACCGCTTGCTTGTCAAGCTTTATTAAATATTTAGCTCTCGATGCAGCTAAGGCGAAGTTTTTTTCAGGTTGTGCGGTTTGACCCCACCGAAAAACCGATACCAGCCCCTGACTCCTATCGTGATCTGCTCACAATTTTAGACCCTAGTTCAAGCTCCCAGATTCATCTGTGGAATAAATCTCAACTAGCTTCTTCAACTGAGGGCGACTCGACTGACGGGGACTTGACGGCTCACGCCGATAGTCTGAATCACTCGCCGAATGTCTCGCCCCAGTTTCAAATCTCAAATCGACTGACAATACTTGCACAGTTTCATAACTGCTATGCTGCCGAGATACATCCACGGGTAACTGACCGCAGCGCACAGGTGCAGTTGGTGTTGGCAGCGTCAATATTGTATTGTATTTCCTCAACAAATCAACGCCGACCTGCACCTCTGGGCTAATCTGGATACCAAAACATACCTTTAATCCCCTCTGGATCGGACATAAAGCCCAAATTGCGGTAAAAGTCCACCACTTGAGGGTCAGCAAATAAGGTAATGTTGCTGATATCTTCACTGCGGAGTTTTTTAATGATGTATTTCATCAGCGCCTTGCCCATGCCCTTGCCCTGGTAGTCGGGATGAACTACCACATCCCAAAGCGTGGCATTAAAAGCATGGTCTGAAGTCGCTCTGGCGAAACCCACCAGCCGTCGCTGGCTGCCCCGCATCTCCCACATAGAGACGACTAGGAAGCTGTGCTGAATAGCTTTTTTGACTTTACGCAGGGGACGGCGGGACCAACCCACTGCATTACAAAGTTCTTCGAGTTCGTAGAGGTCAATGTCCCGATCGCAACTGAAAAAGATGCGAGCGTTGCCGCTGGCGGGTTTGCGAAACGTTGGGGAAAGCGGATCGCCTAACCCAACAGCCACATCTTCCTCAAATTCCGCTGTTTGGGGTACAGAGGCAGACTCAGAACTACTAAATAAGTTTTTCCAAAAACCCATGCAGGCGCGGTTAAGGTAGTAGAAGTTGGACGACGAGAAAGAGAACCCGACAGATAAACCCACTCCGATCGGCGTAGGATGAATTGCGGGTAGCCTCTTGAGGAACAGTTTACGGTACACTCATCTTACGCCGAAAACAGGGATTTGTCGTCCAACATTGAGTCTGCGCTTTTTTGATTCTGTCAAGTTTGGTAGAACTGTTCTGCTAGCCAGTGCCCGGACAACCCACTTTTAAGGTAAAATTTGTTGCCGAACCAGGACAGAGGCATTTTGGGAATTGCTTCTTTTGAGTGCCGCCGATCGCGCCGGAACTTATACCCTTGGTGGGAAATACCACTGGAATGGCGCAACGGTGACATTCTCGTGATAAGTTCTCAGACAGATTTGACTTTTGCTTTTAGTGAGGAGACGGGCACAATTTAAGTCGAATCGTCGAATCGAAAATCCCATTGCCATAAGGCATGGAAGAGTCAATACCTCGTATATCTCCCGCACCTTCTCCTCAATTATGGCTTCGGGTTTAAAACCATCTACACTAGAACTCCTCAAGCGCTTTAACCGAGCGTTTCCGCAGTTTTATGAGCAATTTGTCAGCAGCGAAATCCAGTTGCAAAACCTCAAATTAGCTTACCAGCTTTACAAAACTCGGCAAGCAGTCATCGAAATCCGAGCCGAAGGTAACAAAAGTGCCCTGCATTTTGCTTACCGGAACCAGTCTTTTCTACTGAGCGATATTTTTGGAGTGCTCGCGGCCTACGGACTGACAATTCACAGTCTGAGTCTGTACGGTCAAATTTACCCGCCCATGCTGGTATTTATCAAATTGGTCGTATCTCGCGGTGGCAAGGTATTGGCAGATAAAACAGCAGAAAACGTCTGTAGAGCCGTTCGAGAGGCCTTGGCGGGGCATTTTGAGGTTGAAGAGATGTTGGCGGTGGAATTTAATTTAGATGCAGGTTTGGAAGATGTGGCAACTGAATTCTACGTCGATCCGGTTTTCCACTTGCCAGCTTTGCTGATAGAAGCAGATAATCAACCTGGACTTTTTTACAAAGTTATGTATGCCATCTGGCAAGAGGATTTGTTGGTCGTAAATGCTAATTTGCTGGTTTGGCGGGGGCGAACTCGCCTAATTCTCTACTTGTTGGGGCCCAATGAAAGTTTAATTCCCGAGTATTTGGGGCAGAAAATCGCTGAGGGGGTGCGACAAAGATTGCTGGGCGAGCGATTTTAGGGCAAATTAGCGATGATGTCTAAATAACTAGATTTCTCTAAGTAGACATTAGTTTACAGAAGTTTTCCAGTGAGATAGGGCAACAAGAGCGGCACCATTGTTCGTACAAACGAGTCTAGATAGCGGTTATTATAAACACGGGAGACCCCGAAACGATGTTGTCAAGCTTTTTAAGCTTGATGGCGTACTTTATCTACAAAATAACCGCCCTAATAGAAAAGATGTGCCAGACACATAGGGGAGTTTAACCAGCAATATAGCGATTATTGCAGGAGTCATAAATTTTTTACCCCACCCCAACCCTCCCCGAACCCACTCTGAGTTTGTAATAAATTCACAAATGATGGGAGGATTGCTATATTGCTGACTTTTTTTAGTTCGTAAAATCAGCTTGCGGAACTACACGCAAAAGTCGTAATTATTCGGAAAAATTCCCTAAAATTAGGTACTACCTATTTCACGACTAGCTATAAGTAAGGCTAATTAGCTAGAGAAGTGATAGATTAAAGCATTGTTGAATTATCACAATTTTTCTGGTTCAATAGGTGGATGTGGAAGGTAAGAATTTAATTTATGACTAGACTACCAAAATATTTGTAATCGAAATTGATACTGAGATACCGAGGGTTTACGATTTCCCAATCGGCTAAAACTGGGGAAATTTTTGCCGCAAAATGCGCTTAAAAAATCGCGCTGATGTATGTCATCCTTGCGAGTATCATACAGCAGACAGAAATTTGAATACTGCAAAAAACATAGAACGCTGGGAGAGAAGGAATATTTATTCCAGGGCGGTCGGATAAAAGGGCAAGGTAGGCCAAGATTGCCAGTGAAGTGGACAAAAATCTTGTAGCGTTAACTTAAGACCGCGCGTTGCAGCAGGAAGTAAAAGGTAAATCGATAAAGTTGAGTCTTCTTGAGTTACTTATAGCGCTTCTTGAGTATATGAGGTAAGCAATTCCACTGAAAAAGCTTTATAACAAAGGGTTTCGGCGTACTCTCTTTTTCTGAGAAAGGCTATACATAGGTTTACATAGATCTTATGGAGCGGGTAGGATAAAAGTATGGCAACAATCGACATCCTAGGGGTTCGGCACGCTTACGATTTGACGGCTCCGACTGCTACTTCCCCGGTTCTGGTATTTGTCCATGGCTGGCTGTTAAGCCGCCACTACTGGCAACCTTTGACCGATCGCTTGGCATCAAACTATCAGTGCCTTACCTATGATTTACGGGGGTTTGGCGATTCTCAATCGGACGCAGGCGATGCTCGTCCATGTTCCAAACCGCTAAATTCCTGTTACACTCCCGCAGCTTACGCTCGCGATTTGGAACTTTTACTCGAAAAACTCGATATATCTTCTGCTTGGCTGGTGGGACACTCTCTGGGCGGTACGATCGCTCTATGGGGAGCCAGCCAATTGTCCGATCGTATTAAAGGTGTGGTCTGCATCAATGCAGGGGGTGGCATCTATCTTAAGGAAGAATTCGAGCGGTTTCGAGCGGTCGGCAAGCAGCTAGTAACAATGCGTCCCGCCTGGCTGCCTCGCTTGCCCTTAGCAGATTTCGTCTTTGCCCGCGATTCTGTAGCCCGCTCGATCGGCAGATCCTGGGGACGGCAGCGCTTAATAGATTTCGTGGGAGCTCATCCAGAGGCAGCTTTGGGGGCTTTGTTGGACTCGACCACAGAAGCGGAGATTCACCTCTTGCCACAAATTGTGTCCCAACTCAAGCAGCCTGTTTATTTTATTGCCGGTACTAAAGACAAAATTATGGAACCAAAATACGTGCTGCATTTGGCTAGCTTTCATTGGATGTTCCAAGGTTGCGGCGAGAATGTCCTTCAGCTTCCCGATTGTGGCCATTTGGCAATGGTGGAACAGCCGGATGCAGTGGTTAGTTACCTGCAAAATATTCTGAAAGAACACGCTTAAAGGGAATTGGGTCAAGGAAAGCCGACCAATCGGGCATTGGACCCAGATCCGGTTCGGGGAAACGAAGCTCCTAAATAGAAAGTTATAGCAGAAGGAAAAAGGAAGAAGCCTTTAGTTGTTATCTAGGAGAGAAGGAAGAAAGTGACCTCGTGGGGAAAGTGCAATTAAGAACGTCCTAACCGTCCGGGCGGTTGCTATACAAGTTAAAACTTAAAACATTCTTCCCTGTTCCTTGTTCATTCTTACCTCTTGGTTCTTCCCTGTTCCTTCTGCCTTTGCCTAAATCTGTTATCTTAAATAGATAAGTCTGCCCGTTCGCCCTCTTCGGACAGACGTTTCGATTAAATAGTGGCTTTCAACTCTAAATTCTAATTCTGCTTAAATATCTGTGCGCGTTAACCTCACCGATCGGCAACAACACATCCTTTGGGCAACGGTTCGCCACTACATAGCTACAGCGGAACCCGTTGGCTCAAAAGCTTTGGCTGACGAATTCAACCTCAGCGTCAGCCCAGCTACAATTCGCAATGCGATGGGGACTCTTGAAAAAGCTGGACTGCTTTATCAGCCCCACACTTCGGCAGGACGAGTCCCCTCTGACTCCGGCTACCGAATTTATGTAGATCAGTTGATTCAGCCCTCTGATACGCTCGCCCGCAAGGTGGAACAGGTACTAGACCAACTCAATTGGTCGGATGGTCGCATGGACGCGGCACTCCGTGGCGCTGCTCAAATCCTGGCAACTATCAGCGGTTACATAGCCATGATCACCATACCGCAAACCAATATGGCTTGCTTGCGCCACTTGCAACTGGTGCAGCTAGAGCCGGGAAAGGTGATGCTGATCGTGGTGACGGATGCTTACGAAACTCAATCGGTTTTGGTGCAGTTGCCGAGGGACGCAGAAGGTAACACGCCTGATGCCGAAATCGTCGATCGCCAATTGCAGATTTTGTCGAATTTTTTGAACACCAAGTTGCGGGGACGATCGCTCTTGGAACTCTCGGCTGTAGACTGGAGCGAGTTAGACCGGGACTTTGAGCTGTACGCTGAGTGGATGGAAACCATGCTGACTGCTTTGAGCAGCCGCCAAAGCAATCCAACCTACACGCGGATTCTGATCGGCGGTTTGGCAGAAGCGCTGCGCTTGCCTGAGTTTTCGCAGTTGCAGCAAGTTCAAACCCTGGTGCAATTGCTCGAACAAGAGCAGGAACTGCTTTGGCCTTTGATTTTTGAATCGCCTGAGTTAGACACCCCAGGGAAGCGGGTAACGGTGCGTATTGGCTCGGAAAATTCCTTAGAACCAATTCGTGGCTGTACTCTGATTTCTTCGACTTACCGCCGGGGATCGGTGCCGGTGGGTAGTGTTGGGGTTTTGGGACCGACGCGGATGGTTTACGAAAATGCGATCGCGGTGGTGGAAGCGGCAGCCGATTATTTGTCAGAAGCTATTGGTGGAAATCGAGTTAGTTTTCCTGATGGCGATCGAGGGCGATCGGATCATCCCTTGTTAGATGCACCCTAATGTGATATCCCCAAGCTTAACTGGCTTGGGGTTTTATTGTCTGTGGACGTACTCGCAACCTTTATAAACCGGGTTTTCTGACAAAAAACTTAGGCTTTTATCCCACATTCCGCACCCTGGCGTGTTACACAGCATAATTACGCAGAAAACTATATCTTTAAAGTAATAAATTATGCTTTTAAAAAGTTTTTTATACGTTAATCTACGGTATTATAGTATAACTTATAGTTTTATTGCTGGCTCAAAATAAGTAAAAACCGATAGTGACACTTGAGGGTGCGCAATGTGGTTTTATACTCTTTGTGGGGTAACAAACTAAAGCTTCGCGCTTGACCAGAGAGTTTCGTAAACAACCCGGTTTCTGCGTCCATGAGCGACTCGGAAAGTGGCAGGAGTTGCGGGCGATCGACTTTCCAGCGATCGGGAGCAAGAGATGGCGATGGTGAGCGATCGCGCATTTACAGAAAGTGGTCGCGGAGTTTTAGTCGAAGGGGAGGTTTAGCAGCTTAACCGATGAGTTTTGTTGCAAACCAGGTGGGCGATCCCCCGCCCTAGGGATAGCGGCTGCGACAAATAAATAGAGGAGGCGCGAACCCCGCGATCGTCGATTCCCAAGGCAGCAGAATGTCAAAATATTAAGACATTTTAGAGAGTTCGTCAAAAACAACTAAAAAAGATTAGTGTGGAGATGAAAGCAATATTTCTTTTGGGAATAGCCCGGGTTAGACAATTGCCAATAACTTGCAGTGAATTGGGCTTGATTGCCACTCAAAAAAAAATTAACTGCTGAGTTAAGCTCGAAACTAAATTTAGGGAATTTTCTTTTAGCATTCAATGAAATCGACTGATAAAACTAAGAATACCTTTGCGATAACAACGCCTCTGTATTATGTAAACGATTTACCTCACGTTGGCAGTGCTTACACGACTATGGCTGCAGATGCCCTAGCCAGATTTGAGCGGCTGCGGGGTAAATCTGTTTTGCTGGTGACGGGGACCGACGAACACGGGCAGAAAATTCAGCGGACAGCCGAGAGTTTGGGACGATCGCCCCAAGCTCACTGCGATTCAGTGGTTCCGGCGTTTGAGGCGCTTTGGGAGCAACTCGACATCCAGTACGATCGCTTCATCCGCACAACTTCGCGGCGCCACGAGTACATTGTCAAAGAATTTTTCCACCGCGTCTGGAACTCCGGCGACATCTACTTGAACCAGCAACAAGGCTGGTACTGCGTCTCTTGTGAAGAATTTAAGGATGAAAGGGAATTGTTGCCGGGAAATCGGTGTTCCGTCCACACTAGCAAGGAAGTTGAGTGGCGCGACGAGGAAAATTACTTTTTCCGTCTCTCGCGGTATCAAGACCAACTGCTGGCATTGTACGCAGAACGTCCCGACTTCATCGCGCCGGAAAGCCGACGCAACGAAGTGCTCAGTTTCGTCAACTCTGGACTGCAAGACTTTTCGATTTCTAGAGTGAATCTCGAATGGGGTCTACCAATGCCAGTGGACCCTAGTCACAGCATCTACGTCTGGTTTGACGCTTTGCTGGGATACGTCACCGCCTTGCTAGATCCGGACAGTGACCCAATCTTGGAGAATGCTTTATCTAAATGGTGGCCGGTTGACTTGCACTTGATCGGCAAAGATATTCTTCGCTTCCACGCAGTTTACTGGCCGGCAATGCTGATGTCAGCGAATCTACCGATGCCGGGTTGCGTTTTCGCACACGGGTTTTTGACCAAAGACGGCAAAAAAATGGGAAAAACGGAGGGTAATACTTTAAACCCTGTCGAATTGGTCAACAAATACGGCGCTGATGCAGTACGTTACTATTTCCTCAAAGAAATTGAGTTCGGAGAGGATGGCGATTTTAACGAAACTCGGTTTATCAATATATTGAATGCTGAGCTAGCAAATGATTTGGGAAATTTGCTTAATCGTACCTTAAACATGGCTCGCAAATATTGCGGTGCCTGCGTACCAAATGTGTTAGGAGAAAACATTGAGGGCGACAACCTTCTCAAGACTATGAGCCGGGGTTTGGGCGATCAAGTAGCGGGTTTTTACGAAGACTTGGCTTTTAGCAAGGCTTCCGAAGCCGTGCTTGCATTAGTTCGAGCCGGTAACAAGTTTATTGATGTGCAAGCACCTTGGAGTTTGTACAAGCAGGGACAGATCGAAAGTGTCGAACAGGTGCTATATTCTGTTCTGGAATCTGTTAGACTAGCATCTTACCTTTTATCGCCGATTATTCCCAATATCAGCAACGCTATCTATCAGCAGCTAGGTTTTTCAATTGACTTTAACGATCGAGTTACAGTTAACAGTTTAGCGAATTTTGCAGCTCATGCTGACTGGGGCGCTTTGCCTGCCAACCAAACTCTGGGGGAACCCCAACCTGTTTTTAAGCGGCTCGAACTGCTGTAAACAGTACCTTCATAGTTGGCAGCCAGCGATCTAGGTGTTATGACAGACTACGAATTAGCAGTTATTTCCTTACCAATCTTTCATAAAAATTGAGGCATAACAATCATGTTGAATAGAATAGAAAGCAACGACCTTTTTACGCCGGAACAGGTTCTCGAAAATCGGGGTAGAGTGGCAATTTTTATTGACGGTTCTAACCTTTTTTACGCAGCTTTGCAGTTAGGAATTGAGATTGATTACACTAAGCTGTTGTGCCGTTTAACTGCGGGTTCGCGGCTGCTGCGCTCTTTCTTCTACACGGGTGTCGATCGCACTAACGAGAAACAGCAGGGGTTTTTGTTGTGGATGCGCCGCAACGGCTACCGCGTGATTTCTAAGGATTTGGTACAGTTGCCAGATGGTTCTAAGAAGGCGAATTTGGATGTAGAAATCGCTGTGGATATGATGGCTTTAGTGGGTTCTTACGACACGGCGGTACTGGTGAGCGGTGACGGCGACTTGGCTTATGCTGTAGACGCTGTGAGCTATCGCGGTGTGCGGGTTGAGGTGGTGAGTTTGCGATCGATGACGAGCGACAGTTTGATTAATGTAGCCGATCGCTATATCGATTTGGAAATGATTAAGGACGACATCCAAAAAACATCGCGCCCTAATTATGCTTACCGCCCTTTGTCTGGTCTGAGCTTGATGGAGGAACACGACGACAGATAGGGATTTGGTAATGGATAATACGTAACGGGTAATGGGTGATGGTTAATGGGTTGAATAATTGAGAATTAGAAGTTAAAAATTTTAACAAAGCATGAAACATTTTTAATTTTTGATTAAGTGTTTTTCAATACCCAATTATCAATTACCGAGTCCCAATTACCGATTGCCAATTCCCAAGGCCCAATGATTAATCTCACATCCCCACTTTCCAATCTCAACTCCCCAAAATGGAGGCTGCTATTTTTAGCAGCACTGCTTTTGGGGATTGATTCTTGTGCGGTTCCGCAACAGACTCAAAAGAATAAATTAGCTGAGGATCTCCAAACTGCTCAACAGTCAAACAGCACTTTAACTTTAAACAAAGTAACTCTAGAACAAGCAAACGAAAAGGGCGAGACGTTCTGGAAAGTAAACTCGCAAAATGCCGTTTACAGCAAAGATAAAAAGATAGTTAACGTTCAGAAACCTGTAGGCAAATTGTTTCAGGACGGCAAAGAGATTTATGACATTCAGGGAGAAACTGGGCAGGTATTTCAGGAAGGAAATCAGGTTTTTCTCAAAGGTAACATAGTCGCTACAGACCTGAAAAATGGAGTGGTGTTACGCGGAAATGAGTTGGAGTGGCGACCAAAGGAGGATGTTTTAGTTGTCCGTAACAATTTGACGGGAGAGAACAAACAGGTGACGGCTTCAGCGAAGGAAGCGCGGGTTTTCAGCAGGGCTAAGAGGATGGAGTTATTCGGTTCTGTGGTGGCAAATGTTAAAAATCCGATTTTGCAATTGCGAACCGAGCACTTAGTGTGGTTTGTGGAGCAACAAAAGGTAAACAGCGACAAACCCACTCAAATTGACAGATACAAAGATAAAATAGTAACAGACAGCGGTTTTGCCGACCAAGTAGATGTAGACTTAAAAACCAAGATTGCGACGCTGACAAAAAACGCTCAGTTGATGCCATCAGACCCACCACTGCAAATAGAAAGCAGTTTGATGAGTTGGAATTTTCCCGCGCAATATGTTATATCGCCCGGGCCTGTGAAGGTTTTGCACCGCGTGGAAAAGGTGACGATGACTGGCAATACGGGGCGCGGAGATTTAGAGAAAAAAATATTTTATTTGACAGGCAATGTGGTAGGAATTGGGGAAAAACGTCAAGCTCAATTAAATACCGATCGAGTAACGTGGTATTTAACTAACCAGACTTTCGACGCGGAAGGAAATGTGGTTTATAAGCAACTCAATCCGGTGTTTAATTTGACTGGGCCGAGGGCGGCGGGAGAGTTAAAAAATCAAACTGTGATTGTCAAAGGCGACGGTGGTGGTGGCCAAGTGGTTACGGAATTTGTACCGGATGAGTACAAGGGAACTTTGGGAAAGTAGATAGGATTGTAACCGCTGATCAAGGCAGATGAGCGCTGATGAACGCAGATAGAATGAAGATTAGATTGAGTAAGGAGGGGTTGGGATGACGACAACTTTAGAAAAGTTAGAACGGCTCGATGAACCTATCTTAATTTATGAGCTGAGTTGAAGAGATTTTAAGGCTGTTGAACAGTTGCTTTCGCGGCCTGGGGTGAGGCTGTCGTTTTTAGATGGGGTGTTGGAGATTAGACGTGTGCCTGGAAGAAAAAATGAAACCGCCAAACAGCGGATTTCAACGCTGGTGGATATGTATTTGGAATACGCAGGGATTGATTTTACGGCAACTGGCTCGGTGACGCTGGAAAGTGAAACTGGAATGGTGAAGCGAGAAGCGGATTTATCTTACGAATAGGCTTCTAACCGAGAACGTCCCGATTTGGCGGTGGAAGTGGTGGCGAATAGTGGCGGTATTAACAAGTTGGAAGCTTACAAGCGCCTGGAAATTCCTGAAGTTTGGTTTTGGGAAAATGGTAGGCTGCGTTTGTATTCGTTGGGGGCTGATGGATATGCAGAAGTCGATCGCTCTCAAGTTCTGCCAGACTTAGATATTGTATTATTGGCGCGGTGTATAAATATTGAAAATCACCTTCAGGCAATGCGGGAATTCAGGCAAGCTATTCAATAGAATTTGATTGTGCAATTACAGCGGATTCCAGGTTTATGAAGTACAGTAACAGCAGCTTGTAAACCAGTTTTTAAAGTGCTTAGGATTGACCAAATAAGCGT
>NZ_JAUBQN010000018.1:0-11900 GCF_036701295.1 Microcoleus harperi Pol14_C6
TGGTGGCCAGCGTGCGGCTGCTAATTGCGCTCCCACGCCCACCATACAAGTCCGGTGCTACCGGACTTGATATGAGATAACTTTCTATTGTCTAATGTTGCTTCAGATTGACAGCATTACCCGGAGCGGACGAATTTATGAGAAATCAATCGGACAGGCTCTAACCGCTAACAATCAACAGACTGCATTTCTATTTTTAACGCCGTTTCGACTCTTTGATACTCGGCCTCAACCTCTTCTAAAAGCGCACAGGCCGGATCGGGTAAAGGCTGGTTAGCATTTGTTCCGATGCGGCCCATGATTTCGAGTTGCTCGCACAGCTCAAACAGGCGAAAAGCACCGAGAGTACCGCTAATCGATTTCAAAGAGTGAGCCGATCGCCGCAAAGCCAGCGGATCGGCGTTGCTCAGGGCCATAGAGATGCCTCGCAGCAGTTCGGGAGCTGTTTCGAGGTAAATCTCGATCGCCTCGTCCAAAGCTTCCACTTCTCGCAGCCCCTCTATAATGTTTGCACTTAGGGAATCCCCACTCTCTGACAAAGCCCGATCGAGATTTGATGCACCACAATCGACGACTGTCGCCGAATTGGGAATTGTCAGTTGTGGATTTCCTGCAACAACCACATTCGATCGCACTTCTAATTCACTCGTTTCTTCGATCTGTTCCGCCGGGGCATCCAAACAAACAATCGGCTGCAGGCGATCGAATGCGGAGTTCGATCGAGATTTACACGCGCTCAAAGCTCGCACCAACTGGTCAATGGCGATCGGCTTGCTCAAATAGTCGTCCATCCCCGCAGCCATACACTCTTCGCGATCGCCCTGCATCGCATTTGCCGTCATCGCCACAATCCAAGGCCTAGGTGGTTTTAGATTTTGGATTTTGGATTTTCGATTGTTAGATTCCTCGCCAGTCAATTTGGGATTTTGGATTCTGGATTTTCCATTATTAGATTGCTCATCTGTTGCGGAAACTTCGGATCCTCCCGTGAGATTTGTGGTCGCGTCTCGATTATGAGATTGCTCATTTGTTACGGAAACTTCTGATTCTCCCGTGTGATTTTCTACAGTTAAATCTGCTGAAAATTGCTCGCGGATGTGGCGGGTGGTTTCCAGTCCGTCCATTTCCGGCATTTGCACATCCATCAGCACCACATCATAAGGCTGGCGGCGCAAAGCTTCGAGCACTTCGATACCGTTTCCCGCCACATCTGCGCGATACCCCATCCGCTGTAAAATTTGCAAAGCTACCTTCTGATTCACCAAATGATCGTCAGCCAACAGAATCCGCAGGGGTAAGTTCTCTGCCAACATGGGTATGCTTTGCAAGAAAGCCCCGCTAGTGCGCTGCCCTTTAAATTCAGTTGTCTGTTCTCCAAAAATATTGATTAAAACATTGTAAAGCTGAGATTGTTTGATGGGTTTATTCAAAAAAGCAGCAAAATCCATCTCCATAGCAGGGGGGTGAATTTCTTGCCTGCCGATCGAAGTTAGCATCACTAACGGCAACCTTTCGCAACCAGGATACCGGCGAATTTGCGCCGCTAAAGCTAACCCGTCCATTTCCGGCATTTGCATATCTAAAACTCCCAAGTCAAACATCTCTTTAGCAGCCAGCCAATCTAAAGCCAAACGAGCCGAATCAGAAGCCCTAGCCACCATTCCCCAAGACTGAGCTTGGAGAGTCAAAATTCTGCGGTTGGTAGCATTGTCATCGACAATTAAGACTCGCTTACCACTTAATTCAGGTTGAGAATTGCTCAAGCTAACTGGTAAGGAATTCTTGCAGCCAGAAACGATCGTACTGAAATAAAAAGTAGAGCCAACGGATTTCGTATTTTGGCCGAGCGGCTTGTGGCTGAGTACAGATTTGCCATAGCCATATTTTTCGGCAATTTCGCAAGATTCTGCCCATCCCAAATCAAAAACTGCCGACGATCTAAAATCGGCAGGAGGATTGCCCGCCACACTACCCATACTTTCCACCCACATCCGGCCGCCCATCATTTCGGCCAAACGCTTGCTAATTGCCAAACCCAATCCGGTACCGCCGTACTGCCGGCTCGTTGAAGAATCAACCTGGCTGAAAGATTTAAATAGCCGATCCATGCGATCGCTTGGAATGCCGATACCAGTATCTTTGACCGCAAAATGTATTTCGTATGCTGGGTTAATTACTACCGATTCGCCATTAACTGCTGGCGGTTCTTTAGCGTTAGCCGTTGACACTGACATCTTTTTGGCAGTCACCGCAACCACCACTTCTCCAGTTTCGGTAAATTTAACCGCGTTACTGAGCAAGTTGATTAAAATTTGCCTCAAGCGGGTGCTATCGCCGATCGCCGTTGCCGGTACAGTACGATCGATCAAGTAACCCACTTCCAGTTTTTTTTCTGCCGCCTTGGCAGCTACCAAGTCTAAAGATTCCTCAATGCAAGTGCGGATGTCAAACGGATGTTCCTCCAAGTCCAATTTGCCCGACTCAATTTTCGAGAAATCTAGAATATCGTTAATCAGCGTCAGCAAGGCATCGCCGCTGCTGCGGATAGTTTCTACAAAATCGCGCTGTTCGCGAGTTAATGGGGTATCCAGCAGCAAACCAGTCATGCCGATGACTCCATTCATCGGAGTGCGAATTTCGTGGCTCATGGTGGCTAAAAATTCGCTTTTGGCTCTAGTAGCCGCCAGTGCTTGATCGCGAGCTTTTGCCAAATCTACGTCGGTTTGCTGGCGTTCGAGTTCGCTTCCCACCCACTGAGCCATCAGTTTCATCAACTCTCTGTCTACAGCTCGGAACGGTTCTGTCACAGGAGTCGGAGAAAAGAAGCACAGAGTGCCGTAAACTTCACCTGCCACAGTGACGGGAATGCCCATGTAAGCTTCGATGGGGAAGGCTCGATCGTCCGTGTTGAAGGAAAAACCCGAAAATCTTACCGACTCAAAGTAAATCGGTTCTTTTGCCATTGCCGTAGCGACGCAGAAAGTTTTTTCCAGATCGTAGATTTGGTCTTTGACGATCGACCCCTGGGGACACTCAACAGCCATTATTTGATAGTTGTCGCCTTGAATGCGGGACAAAATTCCCACGGACAGGCCTAAATGCCGACATCCCATTGCCAGCAGTTCTTGGAGGCGCAAATCAAAGGTAGAGAGGTGGTTGAGCGGGTCGGTACGGGGAGCCGAAGTCACTTGGTACAAAGCTTTGATTGCAGCTTCGCTTTCTCGCAGTTCTTGTTCTGTTTGCTTCCGCACGCTGATGTCGCGGGAAATGCCGATAATTTCTTGCACTTCGCCGGTTTGGGGATCGCTGATCGTGCGGCCGGTGGTTTCAAACCAAATGTATTTGCCGTCTTTGCGACGGATGCGGTAGCTGACGGTGTAAGTAACTGGGAGCGCCAGGACTTTCCAGTGAGCCTTGGCAATGGTTTCTAAATCGTCGGGGTGAAAATAATCGTTGGGGACGCGGCCGATGAGTTCCGAAGGTTCGTATCCCAGCAAAGCCCGGCTGGCGGGCGAGACGTAAATAAATACGCCTTTGGGGTCGTGTCTGGTGATCATGTCGGTTGAGTTTTCGGCCATCAACCGATAGCGGTCTTCGCTTTCATTACGTTCGACTTGAGAATTGCCCAATGCTTCTAGCATTCTGTTGATGCCGTCTGCCAAGCTTGCTAGTTCATCTGCTCCTGCCATATGAACCCGCAAGTCTGGGTCGCCGTTGGCTGCGATGTTGCTGACGCTGGTGCTCAAGGAAGCCAATCTTGCCAAGACTAATTTTTCTAGCAACAGCAGGGTGATCGCGCTAAATATTAAACCTACTGCCAGTATTGATAAGGTAAACAGCTCCAAGGTAGCCTGACCTTGGCCGTAGATGATGCGATCTGTCTCTACTCGCAGCAGCAGCGCTAGGTTGCCGTCGATGTCGCGAATCAGGGCGTATCCTGCGACTAAGCTGTCGCTGAGCGGCTCCACTAAAATTTCTACTGATTTGAGGTGGGAAATTTTGAGTTTGAGATTTTCCAAATCCTGCCTAGATGGAGCCATCGCCTTGGCGCCATGCCCGGAGTAGTTCGTGGCTCCGACTTTAAAATCCAAACTCGGCAATCTAAAATCTACTGACAGATGAGTTAGTTTTGAAAGCAAACCGATTTCGCTGCTGTCGAGATAGCGTCCCACGATCAGGGTTCCGCGCGGTGGACCTTGGGCGTTGCTGTTGAAGATCGGCTTTGAAGCAATCAGCAGCGTGGCTTCTGGCAGGGTGAGGACGCCTGTTTTGGCGGGGCGATCGCCCGAACCTGTCGAGGAGTCTAGCAGCGCCTCGATCAAGTGCTGTTTTAAGCTTTCGGGAATTGGGATTTCGGTTTTGGATTTCAGGTCGAAACCTTTGCTGAATATCGTCTGACCGTTGGAGTCCAGCAACACCAATAAGTTTAGTCTCAAGTAAACAAATGTCGAATCGACGAAATTTGACTTGACAAATTTTTCGTTTTGTGTTTTGGCGAAAGAGTAAGTATCGTCCCACTCGGCGTAATCTTGGGCGCTGGTGTCTAAATTCGACAAATCGTCATCTAATGCGTCCAAAGCCCGCGCGACATCCTGGCGGACGTACTGTGCCTCCAGGTTGTGAAAATCATGCAGCAAAATAGTTGATGCAGTGGCATAGAGAACCACAATCAGGCTGATCAGCGCTGCACTGATGATTAATAGTGTTTTTTTTCGGAGTTGCATGGCGTCGCCCTCCTCACGGTGCTACTCGGCAACTAGCCAGGAGAGGTTTGAGACGTAGGTTGTTTAGCATTGGCGATCGCAGGGCCTGCGTGTTTTGACTTTTATGGGCTGGCTTGGCAAAGCCCTTGGTATTTCCAAGGTATCCGGTATGTTGCCCCCCACAGTCAGTGTAGTATTTTCACAGCTTTAGTTCCCTATTATGCACAACCTAATGGCCTAGAAGTTATAACCTGACGATCGGCATCTTCAAAGGAAACGGGCGATCGAACTTTTTGAGTTCGCGTTTGATACTAGCGCAACCAGGGAGGCAGGCGGTTGAGAGAACAGGCGTGCTGGGTTTAGAACCCTACTATTACTGTACCTAAAAAATATTGAGAAGAGACCGGACTGTCGCGTCGAGTTTTTCCTGCAAAAAGATTCTTATTCCCAGAGCTTTTTTGATTTGTGTTGTTTTACAGCAATCCTTGCAGGAGTGGTGGAATACACCCAGAAGTCAATCCAGCCGCCTCGAAGCCTGAACCACGTTCATAACTGACGAAAAAATTGCAATCGCAGAGGTAAGGAATATCCGCCGAATTTTCATTTACATCCGCCAATAAAATAGACAATCTAAAAATTATGCTTTTGACTTTTTTATTGTGAATGAAGCAAAACTGTTAATTAAAATGTATAAACTCACAGTTTGCACCCTCCTCAATAAACTTGTAGGAGCGGATTTACGAATAACCTTAAAAAGTACCAACAAATTAAATAAACCAGTTCCCACTCCCCGATAACATCCTTTAATAACAGTAGTGCCTGATATCAGTATAAACTCACATCAGGCACTATCTGCAATTCGATCGCAACTTGAGTCTTTTTTATCGGATAACGGCTAAAGCACCGGCGCCTGCTGCTGCTGCGGCCGAAGAAAGAGCGGTGAAAAACAGCCACCAAGAAGCAACTTCTGCTGCTTTCCGGGTTTCTTCAGCTTGTTTTTCGGCTTGCAGTTTGATGCTTTCGAGGCGAAGCTGTGCCTCTTGCTGCAAGCGTTCTGCTCTTTGCAAGACGCTGTTGCGGCTTCTTTCAATTTGGTCGATCAAGCGGTTGGCATCTGCTTCGGAAATGTCCTCGCGAGAACTCATTAGTGCTACTAAAGTATCGCGATTGAAATGACCCAGCCGATCGCGCAAAGCGTCAAATCCGGCTTGCGGATCGTCAAATAACTTCCGCACGTCCCGCGTAATGCCTTCATAGTTGAGTTCAGGGCGATCGAGCGAATTGAGGTAATCCCGAATTTTTCCGAGAATCCCGTCAATTACCGACTGAATACCCTCCTGTATTTTCTGAATTTGCATTGCGAACTCATCGCGCACCGACAAAATTCCATCAACAATGCGATTTGCTTCTGCTTCAGAAATATCCGGCCGCTGAGACAGCAGAGAAACAACTGTAGCTCGATCGATGTGCGACAGCCGCTCGCCCAAACTGTAAGCGCCCACTTTCGGGTCATGCAGCAGCAGTTGCAAGTCGCGCTTGATGGCTTCTGGATTTAATTCATCCTTGCCCGTATTACGCAAATAATCTTCTAAAACACTTTGAAAATCGTGCACTTGGCTTTGCACCCGTTTTGCCAAACGGCGCGGCGCTTTCACAATCGAGCCAAGAGTTTCCTGCACTTGGTCGATAATTTGATTGACTTGTTCTTCACTCAAATCTTGTCTCTGAGAAAGCAGTTTTACCAAAGTATCGCGATCGACTTGAGACAGGCGGCCGCGCAGTGCTAAAGCTCCTTCTTTGGGATTTTCCAGCAGTTTTGTCAAATCCCGCTTAATCCCTTCAGGATTGAGTTCTGATTTGCCAGTATTGCGAAGGTAATCTGCAAGGGCGGTAGTTGTTTGGTCGTACTGATCCTTAGCTTTTTCGGCCAACTTTTGCGGCGCATGCAGCGCGCCTTGCCAAGTTTCTTCGGTGCTGTCGAGAAGCTGATTTACTTGGTCTTCGCTGAGGTCTTTCCGCTGAGATAGCAATTTTACCAAAGTATCGCGATCGAACTTAGAAGCTCTAGCTCTCAGCGCCCACATTCCTGCTTCTGGGTTATCCAGCAGCGTTTTCAAATCGCGCTTGATGCCTTCGGGATTGAGTTCTTCTTTGCCCGTAGACTTCAAGTATTCTTGCACTCTTTGCCACTGGTTATCTAGTCGGACTTGCGCTGCTTCTTGCAGACCTTTCGCATCTGCTAAAACTAGATCTCGTGTCCTTTCTAACTCTTGAACAATCTGTTCTACTTCCTGGAATCCGAAGTTTTCGCGACCTCGAAGAATTTGCACGAAACTGTCGCGGGTGTAAGGAGAAAGCCGATCGCGCAACTGTTCGTAAGTAGCGTCGGAATCCTCTAATATTTTTTTGAAATCGCTCCCGATACCTGCTGCTGTCAGTTCTTCTTTCGGCGTCAGCTTCAAATAAGTTTCTACCCGCCACTGCAAATCGCGAGATTTTTCTTGCTCCTCGGCAAAGATCACGGTTTGTAAAACGCGCTGTCTAATTGCTTCTAATTCCTGGGAAATTTGTTTAATTTTGTCTTGGGTAAAAACACCTCTACTAGCCAGGATTTCTGCAAAATTAGACTGTTTTAGTTTTTCTAATTCGCGGCGCACAGTTCCCGGATCGGCTGTAGGATCGTAGAGAACGTCCCGAAATTCGCGCTCGATGGCTTGGGGGTTCATCTGCCACGAATAAGTGTTGAGTAGGTAGTTTTCTACGTCGGCACGAATTGGGCTGTAAGTTACGGGTTCGCCTTTGACTTGAGCGGTAATTTTATCAGTTTGCTGGGTAACTTTGTCTTTAGCTTCTTTGAGCTGACCGACTACTTTTTCAAGATCCAAGTCAGAAATATCCGTGCGACCCAATACTATTCCCATTAAAGCATTGACTGCCATTGTCGTTGCTTGGGACATCATGGTCGGGCTTTGTCCAGAGTTTTGACCGCTCAGATTGCTGAGAGCTTTTTCTACCCTACTTGCCAATTTATCTGAGAGCAAATCTCCCGATTTAGCCGATTTGAGATAGTCTACTAATTGGGCGATGCCGTCTGATTGCTGCCCTTGTTTTCCTACTTGTTTCCAAGCATCTTGAAGTTGGTCTACAATCCGGTTAACGTCGCGTTTTGATAAGTCCGATCGCGAACTTACTAAATCTACGAGAGTTTGGCGATCGAGATTCGGCAAATTTTCGGCTGCAATGGTTTTTAGTTGCGGATCGTTAAGCAATTTTTCAAACTCGCTACGCATCCCTTTGATGTCTAATTCTGGCGGTTTGAGGCTTTGGATGTAGTCTTCGACGTTTTCGCGCAAGCTTGTAGGGTCGATCGCGCTACCCAGTTCATGACCCACTGCTGCTGCTGCTGCTTTGGCTGTGGCGACTACTTGGTTGCTGGCTGCTTTGGCACCGATGGCCGAGGCTGCGGTGCCGACAATCGCTTGAAAACCTGATGTGGCGGTGTTGACGACGGAACCGATCAAGGAACCGACGGTGGTGGAACTCACCCAAACAAGCATTGAGAAATAGGCTGCCCACACTACTAAACCGACGATCGCACCTAAACCGGGACTGCTAATCAAGCTGAGCTTAACTGCTAGCAAGCAAGCAAAGAAGAGGGCAATGGTGACAGTGACTAGCGTCCAAGTACCTACCTTTCTGCCGATGTGGCGGACTGGGGTGCTGCCGCTATCCGAGTGGTGGCCGTCGTCGTGGGATTGTCCCATGTACGACAGGCCCGCGGCTACTGATAAATTTGTTAGCAATAGTTGGAAAGCGCAGGCAAGCACGACTCCAGCTATCAAGGCGATAAAAAATTGCGGCCCGGAATAGAGGAGTGCTGCGTCTTCTGCTGTGTTTGTAGTAGTCTGCTCTACTGGCACTTGAGCCAGCCAGAACCCGATGTTATACAGTTGTGGATTTATTGGCAAATTTTGATACATAGTATATTCCTCATTAAGGAGTGGGTGCGCGCGCTCATTGGCGCAAGTTAACCAATGTATAGTTTTAGACTCATGCCCCCAATGGCAAGCATCGCCTTATTGACGAGCTAAAGCATCCCCCTACAGTTGGAAGTGTAGGAATATGTCTGCGGCCGGCTGTCACTTAAGGAATATTTGTGCTATGTAAATTGGCAGTTGTGAAGTTGTTAGTTCTCAGGTATGAGTAAGGTGCGCTGTGGCGCATCCGAGATAGATGGTAGTAATGGTAAGTCGGATTAAAATAATGGCAGAGGAAAATCTTTGGTCGATCGATATTAAGAGTCGACACAGAAGCCGAGACAAATTGTTCCCAATTCATCAACCAATGCCATAGCAAATTAGCTTTCAAGGAATTCGATCGTGCAGCGAGAAAGTCATGCAATTATTATTGGGGGGAGTTTAGCAGGACTGTTGGCCTCTAGAGTATTAGCAAAACACTTCGACCGAGTAAGTATTGTTGAACGAGATTTTTTTCCTGAACAACCCGCACCTCGCCCCGGGATTCCTCAATCCAGTCACCTTCACATCCTTTTAAATCGCGGGAAAATCATCCTAGAAGAGTTGTTTCCTGGCTTGGAAAACGAACTGATAGCTGCTGGTGCTCCTAGGTTAAATCCGAAGTCGATCGGGTGGTTTAGTCCGGCGGGTTGGGCCCCGCAATTTAGCCCGGATCTAAATGATTTAATTATGTTCAGTCGGGATTTACTGGATTGGCAAATTCGCCGCCGCTTGGCTGAAAATACGAACGTGCATTTCCTCGAAGGAGGCACCGTAACGGGGTTGCTGGCGAATGCCTCGCGCGCTGAGGTTGCTGGTGTGTCGGTGGGTTTTCGCGATCGCCACAACCCGGGTAACATCCATGCAGAGAATTTGTATGCAGATTTAGTAGTCGATGCTGGTGGCAAAGTTTCCAAAACACCTCAATGGTTGAAAAGTTTGGGCTATGAACCTCCACAAGAAACCGCTATCAATGCTTTTGTCGGCTATGCCAGCCGCATCTATAAATCCCGCGGTAAATTGTCAGGCACACCGCCAGTATTTGTGTCACCAGCACCGCCATTTCGCACCTGCGGCGGTGCAATTTTCCCGATCGAAGGCAATCGCTGGCTGGTGGGTTTCGCCGGGGGCGATCGCGATTATCCCCCGACCGACGAAGCAGGTTTTCTAGAATTTGCCCGCAGTCTGCCAACCCCGACAATTTATCATGCGATTAAAGACGCAGAAGCCATCACACCTATTTATAGTTATCGAGGTACAGAAAACCGTTTACGCCACTACGATCGCCTCCGTCGTTACCCTGAAAACTTAATAATTATCGGTCATGCAGTTTGCGCTTTCAACCCGGTTTATGGCCAGGGAATGACGGTTGCTGCACTCGATGCTCAGATGCTAGATCGATGCCTGCAAAAGCAAAGAGAGCGGTATCCAGAAGGCGATTTAACAGGCTTTGGGCGACAATTTCAAGAAAAACTAGCAAAATTACACACTATTCCTTGGACGTTTGCCATCAGTCAGGATTCCCGCTATCTGGGAAGTGAAGGTGCAAAACTAAACCTCGCTACGCGGCTGACAATTGATTACATGGATCTGGTGTTAAAAGTGCTGGTCGGAGATGCTAAAGTTTGTCAAGCATTTTTGGAAGTTCTGCACATGATTGAGTCGCCGGCTGTACTTTTTCATCCCAGTATTGCGCTGAAGGCGATCGGGCAATTAGTTAGTGGCGGGCAGAAAGTAGAAGGCACAACGCAGAATTAATAGAAACACTTGAGACGGAATGAGCTTATTTTTACCAATTCTATTTTTTCAGAATCAAGAGATATAAACGCAGATGAAATCATATTCATCTGCGTTGTTTTAGGTTCAGACTATTCGGAAATCGCTAACACCAATTAGGGTGGCGTTGACTCCAGTTAACGAAGCAAATACTTCTCCACTTCCCTTGAATTTAATCAGCGCACTGTTATTGTTATGACTAATTTCTAACTGGTCAAAACTCAGACCTCCCGACAATCCGATGAGATCCTGACCTTTGACAAAATCAGAGACAATATCAAATCCTTGATTAAATCCGATGACAAATGTGTCATTGCCAAAACCGCCACTTAAGCTGTCGTTGCCTAAACCTCCAAACAAAATATCATTACCTTCGCAACCGAGAAGCGTATCGTTACCTAGGTCTCCATAAATCGAATCGTTGCCCAAGCTGCCGTCAATTAAATCATTGCCTTGACCGCCATAAGCTAGGTCATCTGCTGCACCGCCGCAGAAAGTATCATCTCCGAGTTGTCCGTAGAGAGTATCACTGCCTTCACCGCCGAGAATGACATCGTTGGCTTTACCGGCGAATAAATAATCGTTTCCTTTGCCACCGTCGATGAAATCATTGCCTTGATTGCCAAAGATTAAGTCATTATCTTCTTTGCCGTTAATTGAATCGTTGCCCTGATTCCCGAAAATAACATCTTCGCCAAAACCACCAAGAATGATGTCGTTTTCTTTGCCACCAAACAGGATATCGTCTCCCTGATTGCCGTCAATGAAGTCATTGCCTTCATTGCCGTTGAAGATATCCTTTAATTCGCCACCAATCAGGTTGTCGTTGCCTTCTTTAGCATCGAAGAAATTGGTACTGTTGCTGCCAAAATAAGCGTCGTTGTTGGGAGTACCAATTAGCAGGCCGGGACCACCATTGATAATGTTATCAATTTGTTGGTTGGGTTGGTTGAGATTGGGATACTGAATTTTGTCGCAAATGCAGTCTGCATCGGGAAGGTTAACAGGAGTTGGGGTTGGTACTGGTGCAGGCGTTGGGGTTGGTATCGGTGCAGGAGTTGGCGTGGGTACTGGTGCAGGAGTTGGCGTGGGTACTGGTGCAGGAGTTGGGGTTGGTACCGATGCTGTGACTGATGCTGAAATCACGAAATCAAAGGGATTTTCATCGCTATCATCATTGACAAATTGCAGCGTACCTGATTTATTTCCGGCTGTGGCTGTATCTACTTGAACTTGCAGGTTAGTTGTACCGCCGGCGGCGACAGTTGCAGGTAAATTTCCGACTAAGCTAAATCCGGTTGGTAGGGTAAGGTTGCTGAGGTTTAAATCTGCTGTACCAAGATTTTTGACGGTAAAGGTTTTGTTGAGAGTGCCGCCAATTAATGCACTGCCAAAGTCGATCGTA
>NZ_JAUBQN010000018.1:12000-80309 GCF_036701295.1 Microcoleus harperi Pol14_C6
TACAGGAGTTGCTGTGACTGATGCTGAAATCGCGAAATCAAAGGGATTTTCATCCGTATCATCATTGACAAATTGCAACGTACCTGATTTATTTCCTGCTGCTGTCGTATCGACTTGAACTTGCAGGTTAGCACTTGCACCTGCTGCGAGAGTTGTCGGTAAATTTCCAACTAAGCTAAATCCAGTTGGTAGGGTAAGGTTGCTGAGGTTTAAAGCTGCTGTACCGAGATTTTGGACTGTAAAGGTTTTGGTGAGAGTGCCACCAATTAATGCACTGCCAAAGTCGATCGCACTTATCGTACCATCAACTATATCTGTTGTGCCGTCTAAAACTTGGATTTCTGGTAATGGTGTAGCTGTGACTGATGCTGAAATCGGGAAATCAAAGGGATTTTCATCCGTATCATCATTGACAAATTGCAACGTACCTGTTTTATTTCCGGCTGCTGTCGTATCTACTTGAACTTGCAAAGTCGCACTACCAGCGGCTGCAACTGTTGCAGGTAAATTTCCGACAATGCTAAATCCGGTTGGTAAAGTCAGGTTGCTAAGGTTTAAAACTGCTGTACCAAGATTCTTGACGGTAAAGGTTTTGTTGAGAGTCGCACCGACTGTGACACTGCCCAAGTCGATCGCACTTGCAGTACCATCAACTATATCTGTTGTTCCATCTAAAACTTGAATTTCTGGTAAGGGAGTTACGTCGTTATCGGTGTTAGTCACCGCGACATCTGTGGGATTAAATCCGTTGTAATTAGTGTCCGTACTGGTAGCGGCGGCGGTGACAATGTTATAGGCTTTATTCCCATCTACTAGATTGTCATCAACTCCCGTTGCGGTGACTGTTTGGGGAGTATTCCAATTCGCTGAGGTGAAAGTGACTGAAGTTGGGGAAACTGTTCCTTCGGCGGTGTTATCGCTGGTTACACCTACTGTCACATCTGCCGTCGGTTGAGTGTTGAGTTGAACTGTAAATGTAGCTTTCCCTCCGGCTTCTGTGGTGTTTCCACTAATGGCGGAAACTGTAAATCCGGCGGTGTCATTATCGGTATTAGTCACCGGGACATCTGTGGGATTAAATCCGTTGTAATTAGTGTCGGTACTGGTAGCGGCGGCGGTGACAATGTTATAGGCTTTATTCCCATCTACTAGATTGTCATCAACTCCCGTTGCGGTGACTGTTTGGGGAGTATTCCAATTCGCTGAGGTGAAAGTGACTGAAGTTGGGGAAACTGTTCCTTCGGCGGTGTTATCGCTGGTTACACCTACTGTCACATCTGCCGTCGGTTGAGTGTTGAGTTGAACTGTAAATGTCGCTTTCCCACCAGCCTCGGTAGTAGTTAATCCTGTGGTTGGTGTGATGGTAATGCCAGCATTATCATTATCAGTAATTGCCACACTTTGGTTAGTAGTAGTACCTAATCCTATCCCTGTGGACGGGTTGCTAATTGTTAAAGTAGCTGTTTCCACACCTTCGGCAATTAAATCATCATTAACTGTTAGGGTGACTTGCCCCGTATTACTTCCATCTGGTATCGTGATTTGAGTGGGCATAGCAGCGGTAAAATCAGCAGCGCTAGCAGTACCAGTTAATGCTAAGTTAAGTGTTTGAGCGCCGAAGACGTTACCTTCTGCAGTGGCGGTAAAGGTAATAGCAGTTTTCCCGGCTTCGCTGGCAGTATTTGTGCTGGCAGTGAGGTTAACTTTCGGTACGGGAATGGTGATATTAAAGGTGGCTATGTCAGAAAGGTCAACACCACCATTCGCCGTACCACCGTTATCTTGCAGTTGCACAGTTACGGTGGCAGTACCGGGTTTGCCAGTGGGAGTGTAGGTCAGCGTGCCATTGGTTGCTACACTTGGTTGAGTTGTAAATAGGGTGTTGTCGGTGTTAGTAACCGTGTAGTTGCTAACTGTTTGAGTGGCTTCATCGCCGGGGCCGAAAGTAACGTTATTTACCCAATTACTGACGGTTTGAACTGTATTTGTCCAAGCTGTTAGGGTTTGATTGCCTAAGTTGCTGAAGCTGGGTTTGTCGTTGACGGGGGTAACGGTGATGGCTGCGGTGTCGGTAGCGGTGCTGAAGACTGTGCTACTGCCGTTGGTGCTGCTATTAGCGGTGCCGCCGTTGGTGCCAGAGAGCGTATCCCAGGCGCGGAAGGTGATGCCGTTGGTGACGGTGCCGTTGTAGTTGGCGTTGGGTTGGAAGTAAATGCGGGTATTGGCATTGGCGGTGAGTAGGCGAGCATTGGTATTGGATACTGCGCCCAAGGCGTTCCAAGTAGTACCTCCATCTATGGTGTAAAACCAACTGCCGTTAGTGTCGGCGGCGGTGATGGCGATGCCTGCCACTGCGCCAATGTCGGGGTCGGTGATGTTTGTACCTATAGCAGCAATAGATGAGATGAGGTTGCCGACAGCGCCAGTGGGAGCACTAGAGTCTTCTAGGATGTTGGTGAGGGTGACGGTGGTATCGGCAAGGACGGGTGCAGTGTTGATGCTGCCGTAAACATCGTTATTATCTTGGTTAATTCCTTGACCGTTGGCGGGGGTGTTGGCAGCGGGAGCGCCAGCTTGGTTGGCAGCGGTGTTGCCGGTGAAAGTTGCTCCAAATGACATGACAGTGGGTAGTGCGGTGGGCATTCCCTGATCGCGACCATAGCGGTTGAAAAGAGAACGCATGGCAAAAAGTGCCCCACCTTTACCTTTGCCGTTGCCACCTTTGCCGTTGTTGCTGTAGCGGCCGTAGCCGCCGGTGGCGATGCCGCCTGTAGCAGTGTTGTTGGTAAATGTGGTGCTGTTAAGGATGAGAGTACCTTGACGGATGAATACTGCACCCCCCATGCCGTCGCCGCCGTTGTAGTTGCTAATGCGGAAGCCGCCGCCACTTGCGCCACCACCTCCGGGACCGAGGCCGCCGAAGCCGTAGCCGCCGCCGCCGCCGTAGCCACCGCTGCCGTTGCCGCCGGAGCCGCCGTAGCCACCTCTGCCGTTTCTACCGCCGAAGTTACCTCCGCCTGCGTTGCCACCTCTGCCGAAGCCACCGCCGCCGCCGAAGCCGCCGTTGCCACCGTAGCCATTAGCGCCGTTGCCACCGCCGAAGCCGCCGTTGCCACCGATACCAGTGCCGCCGCCGCCGCCGAAGCCGCCGTTGCCACCGTAGCCAGTGCCGCCGTTGCCACCGTTGCCGCCGTTGCCGCCGGTGCCGGTGCCGCCGTTGCCACCGATGCCGCCGTTGCCGCCGGTGCCGGTGCCGCCGGTGGCGGTGCCGCCGTTGCCACCGGGGCCACCGTTGCTGCCAGTCTGGTTGGCACCATTATTAGCCGGAGTGAGAGGCACAAAATTAGCACTGCCACCCGTGCTACCAACCCCACCATTTCCGCCAATGGCAGAGTTGTTAGAAAAGGTGACAGAATTCAGGCTGACTGTACCGTTATAAACAAACAAGCCACCCCCCATACCTGCGCCCCCACCATTACCATCTCCGCCCTGGGCACGCCCCCCCCTCATGGTCATGTTGGTGAAACTGACGGTTCCAGACTTCACAAAAAAGAGGCGAACGTCACCCGTATCATTGATGCCACTGTTATTGGCATCTCCACTGACTGTGAAACCGCCACCAATAAAAGCGATATTGCTATCGATTAGCTGATTCGGAATTTGCGTAAACGTGACATTTGTTTGGAGAGTAATTGTGTCATCTCCGGCTGCGGTATTAGCATCTAAAATTGCTTTGCTTAAAGTACCTGCTACAGTGCCCGTGCCATCATCGGTTGCCACTGTGACATTAAAATTTGCCAGTGTATAGTCATAATCTTCCATCGCCTGCCGATTAAACGGTACGGCGGATTCAATCTGACCCGTTACTATTTCTAAATCCCAGTCGCCCCCTTTAGCTGCAGAACCCGTCAAGTCGTTAGAGGCTGCGACATCTGCACCTGTGAGTTCACTCAATCGCTTGACAAATTTATTGCCAGTTTCTGTGGCGGCTACATCGCATCCATAAAGTAGGATATCTCCGTTCTCTGTCAGAGCCTTTCCCCACTGTTTTAGCTGAGTGTTGAAAGTTTCTATATCATTCTCATTGAGTACGTCGGCACCGAGTTGGAAACTGCCTTGGTTGCCGTGTGAAAGGATGTGTACGGCTTCTATGTCTTTTTGATTGGCTAAGGCGTTTGTAATTTGTTCGATGCCGCTCAAATTGTTATTTAAAATGAAAATTTGAGCGGCATCGGCGTTTTGAATAAGGCTTTGATAGTCTAGTACGGATGAGTCTACGAAAATAATTTGGTTGTTCACGGTAGATTACCTGATAGTTTTTGCTTGCTCTTAGATCTCAATACTCGTCAAAAATCTATGTTAATTTTGCTTTCGCTACAATGGCGCTGGCGCGGCTATATGTTGCATCTGTCCAAAAAGATAAGCCATCAAATCGCTCAAACAAATCGGGGGGTAAAATGGTTTTTCTAGGTTTAAACTCGACTTGCGGTCGCACCTGATGTAACCCTTGTGTTTTCAGCTTATTATCAAATTCTGGCTCTTGATATTCAACACTATCAAAATCATGCTCAAAATGGTCTTCACCAATAAATTGATAAATCAACGACATGGTTTTAGCGGGGTTTATGGTTAATAGCTCGTAATCAACCAAGAGGAGAGAGGCACTCTGTTCGCTGTAAAATGCTTCTTTAAGGGCGTTATAAGCATAACCCACTAAACGCGAACCTTGGCTTAATGCCTCCGTGCGACTGTAGACTGTAGCCCGTTCCGCTGGATTATTAAATAACCGGGAAACATCAAAGGCGTTACGCCGAATCAGTAGCTCGATGCTGTCCATAATCCAAGCGATGTTTCTGACACAGCAGATGACTTTCGCTTCCGGAAATAGTTCCTGAATTAATGGCAATTTGCTGCACCAAAGGCGATTGGTATCGAAGACAATTTCTTTATCAACTTGCGGGTGGTAGTAAGCAGAAAAGATGCTCATAATCAGCGCCCGTTTTTGTTCAGGCGAAATAAACGTGGAAAACTCATTGTCTTCGCTCATGGCTTCCAACATTCGCTCTACTAAACCCCCCACGGGGCTAGTCATGGCGGCGTGAAACCGGGGGTTTTGTCGCAGGATGGCTGCTAGTAAGGTAGAGCCTGAACGCGGCAATCCCGAGATAAAGTGGGCTTTCTGGAGCATCCAGTTGGAATATATTTAAGGTGGGCAAGTAGTCGGCATTTGAAGAGAAGAAAGCCATCGCTTTTGCGGTTGCTACTTGCTGTATCATTGCAGACTATTGACTTTCAATAATCTCTGGAGGCCAGACAGTGCATCCAGCATCTGAGACGGTATCTGCTTTAAGTTGGATGTTGCATAACTTTACGGAATTACCGCCGAGTTTATTGCAAAATCTATCTTGCGGTAGATGGCAGTCAACTGAGTTTAGGATTATACACTCGCGAGTGGGAGAAAAGTGCAATCGAACTCGGCCAATAATAATCATAACCTCGGTCATTGCTTTGGAAAAAAGTCTGCTCAGAGAAATCTTGACCAAAATCAGTCCTGACCGAACCCGCAACCCAAGCGTTGGGGGGTCTTCTACCGGGATTCTGGGATCTAAGAAGGTTTTTTGGTCGATCGAACTTCTGCAATTCTCAATTACCAATCAAACAATCTAATTGTGCTTGCATTTGAGTTGTAACTAAATCGAAACAAGCATCAACATAATCGCGATCGCGCGCCGCCTCCGAACCATACCTCTCAAATACAATCGGTTCGCACACGCGAGTCCGAATTTGCACGGGTAAAGGCAGGTTCGGCAAAGGCCCAATACCCAATCCCCAAGGCAATCCAAAATACACCGGAAATACCACCGGATCGATGCCCAACAACCACGGCATACCCCATTCATGCAATTGCTTAACTTGTTCGTACAAATCTGCCAAAACTATCAAAGTATCGTGGGCACCGTGGGATATAATTGGTACAATTGGTACTTCTTCTCGCAATGCTAATTTGATAAATCCCTTGCGCCCCGCAAAGTATATTTGATCGCGCAAATGGTAGGGGCGAAAAACATCTTGAGCGCCGCCCGGATAGACAAGAACTGCGGCATTTTTCCGCAAAGCTGCGATCGCCATTTTTGGATGTGCCTGGAGGGCACCACACTCAACCCCCATACTAGCAATCTCTGGGGAAACCTTCCATACCGTGGGGTGCATCAATCCGTAGGCCAAGCGTTCCGTGCCGTACCTGCGGAACCATTCGTATAGGAACATAAACATATCGGGAGCGGCGAGTCCCCCGTTGTGAGAACCGACAACGAGCATTTTTCCATGAGCGGGGACGTTGTGCCAGCCGTCGCTTTCTACGCGAAAATAGTAGCGGTACAGCCATTCCCAGATTGGCAACAGAAGCTTAATGAAGTCGGGATTGCGATCGTCTAAAGATAGACCGTCAAAGGGATATTTAGAGGATTTGCCGTCTTTTTTGTTAGTAGTTTTTGTCACTGCAAAGATATTTAACGCTTCGATCATTATATAGCAGAAGGAAGAAAATTCTAACTCTCGAAGAGAGAAGGCTTGAGTTATTTGGGAAAGGAGGAATAAGGGAGGAGATTAGTTGGGCTTTTCCTGTTCTTGTGTGTGGGCTAATCGCCCTCGCCCTGCGAAAAAAAAGATTTTTTTTATCATTAATATACTCCCATTCCGAAGGAATTTACCGCATTAGTTTCAGTAAGTGAAAACCTCATAAACATCGAGTGCGGTTGCTATAGCAATATAATTAAATCAGAATTGGCGCCAATATTTGGTTTCTGATTTGAGCGGGCTGGTTTTGTTCGGAGGTTTTGTGCTGGTTGTCTCCACAGGAACCAAACCGTTTGCAAACAGCTACAGCAACTGTCGCTGATGGCGGGGCGGCTTTAGCGACAAAAACACAACTGTGTCTCAAGCCGATAAGTTTCCGTTTTGGAAGATTTTATCAAATTGACGCCAGCCATCGGGTCAAGGCTAGCGATTGGTGCTGTTTGCCACAATTTTAAGAGGACTGACGCACGTACTACGATTTTCTCTCCGAAGATGTAGTGAAGCAATCTCAAACCCTTGATTTAACGCCCTTGAGTGCGTAAGTCTTGTTTTAGTAAGGTACGATCGACAGTGGAGATCGAAGAACTGTATCCGGCTTCCGACACGCCAGTACGACGATGGGGTCGAGCGCGCCAATCGCCTGTCACTCAGAATCTGGCAGCATCTCAAGCACCATCTCGGTCTCGAATCTGCCAAGAATTCACCTGAGATGTAGCCCCATATTACTCAACTGCAACAACTGACAGCTAAATAGTTTAACGAACACCTGACAAGATATTGGCGGACAACAGATGACTTGGATTCCTAGCAAACTGTCCCGCATTTAAACGGTTAACTGTTGACTGTTGACTTTCCGGCTCTCTCATTCCCTGACTCGGACACTCTCGCCTTGTCCCTTCCCGGCTCTGCCATAATGAGTCATTTATCGGCGTAGCAGCTTTATTTGTCTTCGCTCAACTCACCAAACATTAAATAATATAAATAAAACTTGACTTGTGGTCCTAAAAAAGTTATATAAAGCTTTTTGGTGGAAGACAAATCGATTTTTTTGCTATATTGACCTGCAATTAAGATAATGATTGTGGTTAAGTGAGGAGTTGAACGGATGAAAAACTTGAATTGCTGGAATAAACCCGCTGCATTGCTGGGCGCGATCGCGCTCTCCGCCGTCTGTGTGCAAGCGAAGGCGATCGGTGTTGCCGCCCCATCAACATCCACTGCCAGTCAGGATGGTGAAAATATTTCATTTGAAGATAGTGCCACCTTTCAAATAGCCCAAGCTGGCAACAGTTGCCGCAAAGTCACTCCCAAAGAAGGTTTGACCGTTCGCCAGAACCCAGACCCCAAATCCCCTAGAGTTGGCGGTGTACCAATTAACACTCAGGTAACGCTGTCCCAGGGCGCTACTTCAGTTAAAGCCTCCGACGGTCGCCTCTGGATTCCAATTACCGCTCCCGTAAAAGGGTATGTAGCTAGCGGATACCCCAACAACGAGGCTAATTTAGGTTCGTGCACGACAGCCAGCACCACAATTAGTCAAACTTCCCCTAGTCCGGCACCCGCACCCGCACCTGCTGCGACACCAGCACCGGCACCTGCACCGGCACCGCGTCCAAGTCCAGCACCAGCGCCAGCACCAGCGCCAGCACCAGCACCAGCGCCAGCACCAGCACCAGCACCAGCACCAGCACCAGCGCCAGCACCAGCACCAGCGCCTGCACCAGCACCAGCGCCTGCACCAGCACCAGCGCCTGCACCAGCGCCTGCACCTGCACCAGCGCCCGCACCAGCACCTGCAACGGGTCCGGTAAGTCTGTGCCGCCAAGTAGAACCTCGCGTAGCGCCGAGGGGTCTAGCTATCCGCACCGAGCCTTCCAAGACTTCTGCTGTTAAAGGCGGTGTAGCGGCTAACGGTCAAGTAACGCTTGTGCCGAACTTCCAGTTAGTGAAAGATAAGAATGGAGAAAATCGCAATTGGGTTGAGATTTCAGCCCCTGTGCCCGGATTCATCTCGGCTGGAAATTTGATTATGTGCAAGTAAATTTCTGAGTTCGATCGCTCTTTTTGACTAAAAGAGCGATCGACACCAAAAATAGTTTTAAGATTGTCGCGCAGCCAGGGAACAAGGCCGAACCCAGACTGCTTCTGCGGCTTACGAATGAATAACTTATTTCTATCGGGAAGCAGCGGTAGCGAATCTTTCTGTGCCTCTGTTTTTCGTGAGTAGGGTCAAGTCCTAGCTTGGTTCCTCGCAACCCACGCGGGATGAATGAATTTAAGCAAAAAGCCGATCGACCTTTCTAACTACAGATGCCGCTTGCCCAATCTTGGTGTCCGCGATTTGGTTGACACTTCGATTGTCGGCCAATCCAGACAATTTCCCACTTATTTGGCCTGAGTCTGAGTTCGATGCGGTGCCGCATTCCAGCAACAGAATCGTCAGCTAAACCGACGACGGTTTGGACAATTACCGCTGTTTCTCGCCTGGGATATTCAACCGAAATTTGGTCGCTTTTTCTGCCTTCAGATTCTCGGTCACTGCTAAAGAGTTTTGCTGCGATATCTTTGGGATTGGAGACGGTAATTTTGCGATCGGCAAGGAACTGTTTAGCGTTAATTGCTTCGTAGTTCGATCGGGCGGCGGGCTGCCCCATTGCTGCGATGGGAATTTGGATGCAGGCGAAAACAGCTAGGAAAAAGAGCGATCGCTTGACAATTGATTGGTTCATGAGGCTGCAGATTGTGCGAGAAATTTTTGTCTCCGAGATGCGAAAGCCGCCAACTCTGCCTCGGTGAATTGAGTTTGCTGCCATGAGGGACGCGAGATTAGTCGATCGCACCAAGCTTTAATTTTAGGATAGCCGTCTAGGGACACACCACCCCAAGATAGCAAGGGCACGACGGTGCCGGCAACGCACTCGGCAAAGGTAACAGTGTTGCTAGCGAAAAAAGGGCGATCGTCCAGCAAGCCTTCAAAGAATTTCAGCACAGTATCGACTTTTTCCTTAGCCTTTTCGATTTCCTGCGCTGGGGGAGTTCCCCGTCCCATTTTTTCACTGCTTAGGGGGTAAAGTTGCGGTATAAGTTCGTTAACCGTGACCAATTCTACCATCCTCACAACTGCCAAATCTTTCGGTTCTTTGGGCAGCATTGCCGGTTCGGGATACTTCGTTTCTAGATAGTCAAGAATTGCTAGAGACTCGACGACAGTAAAGTCATCATCGACCAAAACAGGGATGCGGTGAAAAGGATTGATTGCCACAAATTCAGGCTGCAAGTGATCGCCATCCAAGTGGATTTCTACTACTTCAAAGTCGAGGTTTTTTTCTAAGAGGGCGATCCAGACGCGGCGGGAGTTGGGGGAAATGGGAGTGTGGTAAAGTTTCATGATTCTTGCGTTGGTTGTTGAGAGAGTAAGCTGTTGAGGATTGAGTTGTCGAGTGCGCTTCTGAAAATATTTAGACTGTAGTCAATTTTACACGCCAATATAGTGAGCGCACTTCTCCAACAATAGGACATCATTACCTGTATCGCGATCAAGCCTAGATAGCAATTGATTTAAAAATCAATAAAAATCAGATTTCCAGATATGAACCGCACGCTGTGCTAGATGCCTCTGACGGACTGCAATCGCGTCGGGCGTCCAATCTTCTGCCATGATGTTCTTTGTTAAAGCATAAACACTCTGCTGATATTTTTGTACTTTAATCCTATAGTTTTTTTGTCCAATATCGCGATTAAAAGAAGGTTCCAAAAGAGTTAAATTACCAAGACGGTAAACCATGTCCTCTATCTGGATTTCAGTAAAATTTTGTCGCCAGTCATCAGTCGGTACTTCAGGTAAAATGTGTTCTATTGAAAAACTATCTTCATTAACCTCTATGCCAGAGGCATCTGCCTCTAAGTTGCAAAAAATGTAACGAACTAATTTACGCTTTTGATTTTTTGTAGATATAGAAAGCAAAGAAAAGTCCTGCTGAAATTTTTCATCCTTAACATAGCCCGGACGCAGTGCATCAAAAACCTGCCGGGTACCCGTTATTTTTCCGCTGGTAATGTCGAGCGCAGCGTTATTGTAAAGAAATTCTAATTCATTGGGATTCAAGCTGCTAACGATGCTGTAACGAAAGGAAATAGCAACTACAAGCTTTAGCAAGCGGGTAAAATCTTCAGGCGAGAACTTCTGATAAGCAGCAAATAGGGTTGGATATACCTGCTTGACCCGAAATAAGTTCAGCGCGCGAATATATGGTTGATTCTGTGGAGTATCGCGCCAGAATTCATCATTGGGACTACCAAGAGCTACAAATAAGCTGCTGAAATTCTCAAGTTTGTCAAGCAAGTCAAAAGCTTGTTGACCATCTTTGACAGATTCTCGAACTAATTTAAATAAGCGCTCGCGCCGCACTCGGGAATGATTTAGACTGAGATAGTAGCGCAAAAATGCGGGAAAATCCTCCATCTGAACCATATTAATAATCCGCTTCCACTGTCGCTGCGCCGCTTTTAAATCGTCTGGGCCTTGAAACAGTGAGAAAAGGTAATTCTTCAACAAATCGGTGGAAGTTAGCTCTAACCCCCTAGCATTCAGTGTCTCGAAAACAGTGTAAGCATTCAATTCATCTTCGACGCTAATTTGGATAAAAAGTAGCCGTTGAGCAACAGTATCTCCAAGAAAAGCAGTTAGCTTTTCTCCATCCTGAAATATGTCAGGCAGTTTTTCTAATTCTTTGGAAAAGTAATCAAAAGCTTGCCATAACAGTTGATTAGATTTCGACAGCGCTCGGATATTTAAGGGTTTTCTAAGATTGATCAGATTACTTTGATAAAAATCATCATTATTTTCATTTAAAAATAGTTTGCTAGAGTAACGGAGAGAACGCGGATCTCGATCGCCCAGATAAGTACGCTTGAGAATTTCTTGCCGATCTCGGTTGGCTTCAGGCTGAACATTTTGCTCTACCAACCGTCGGATTTTTTCAATAACAGCAACGGCAATAATGCTGAGAGTGGCTAATCGCTGTTGACCGTCGATGACTGTAAATTCTTTATCAGCAGTAGCGGAGCTTTGCAGAACGATCGCTCCCATATAATGGCTGACACTGAGGTTGTTGTGCAGCATCAAAATATCTTGCCAGAGGTCTTCCCAGTTCTCCTCCGTCCAGGAATAATCGCGTTGGAATGGCGGTACTCGATAGATTTTGCCATTGCTGATTAAGTCCCCGAAGCTAGTAGTCCGAGTATCTAAGAGGTTAGTACGAGCCATAGTACGAAATAATACAAGTTACTTTAATTGTAAAAAGCTGCTTCTATTATATGTAGAAGCAGCTTGAACAGAGATTTTAATTATTTTGTGTACGAATAATTATTCTGTATTGAGCGTTTAGTTAATTTCACTTCAGAGTTAAATTCATGCGTACAGTAAAAGCACTTTCTATTCTAATATAACAGGGCGGACATTATTGCCCGCCCTGTTATATTAGCGATTAGTAATCAAACGATCGACTTAGTAATCGAAGTCGCCGCCGCCCATGCCGCCGCCAGCGCCAGCAGCAGCAGCGCCATCCTTCGGTTCAGGCTTGTCAACAACGATGCACTCAGTTGTCAGCACCATACCAGCAATAGATGCGGCATTTTGCAGAGCAGAACGAGTCACCTTCGCGGGGTCAACGATACCAGCTTCAAACATATCGACAAACTCATTTGTCGCTGCGTTGAAACCGACGTTAAACGGCTTTTCTTTGACGCGCTCAGCAATCACAGCGCCATTCAAACCAGCATTTTCAGCAATCCGCTTCAGAGGAGCAGCCAGAGCCCGTGCCACAATCAAAGCACCGGTCAATTCTTCGCCCTTCAGGCTGCTGTTAGCCCACTCTTCTAATTGAGGAGTCAGGTGAGCCAAAGTTGTACCGCCACCAGGAACAATTCCTTCTTCGACAGCAGCTTTGGTTGCGTTGATCGCATCTTCAAGACGCAGTTTGCGATCCTTCATTTCTGTTTCGGTAGCCGCGCCGACTTTGATGACTGCGACGCCGCCAGCCAATTTGGCCAAACGTTCTTGCAGCTTCTCCTTGTCGTAGGAAGACTCGGTTTCGTCCATTTGACGGCGAATTTGTTCGCAGCGGGACTTGACCGCGGCTTCGTTACCTTCGGCAACAATTGTGGTGCTGTCTTTGGTGATGGTGATGCGGCGGGCTTTGCCGATCATGTCGAGCTTGGTGTTTTCCAGTTTCAAACCGGCGTCTTCGGTGATTAGTTGACCGCCGGTCAATACGGCGATATCTTCTAACATGGCTTTGCGTCGATCGCCAAAACCGGGTGCTTTAACAGCAGTCACGTTCAACACACCGCGCAGTTTGTTGACAACGAGGGTAGCTAGAGCTTCTTTCTCAATGTCTTCTGCAATGATCAACAGCGGGCGGCCGGAACGAGCTACTTGTTCGAGCACAGGTACTAAATCTTGTACCAAAGCGATTTTCTTGTCTGTCAGCAAGATGAAAGGTTCTTCTAGAATCGCTTCCATCCGTTCGGTGTCAGTGACGAAGTAGGGAGAAATGTAGCCTTTGTCGAAGCGCATCCCTTCGGTGATTTCCAATTCGGTGGTCATAGACTTCCCTTCTTCCAGGGAAATCACGCCTTCCTTGCCCACCTTGTCCATTGCGTTAGCAATCATTTGACCGACTTCATCGTCGTTACCAGCAGAGATGGAGCCGACTTGAGCGATGGCTTTGGAATCTTCTACTTGTTTGGCGTGTTCGGCAATTTTTTCTACCAAAAACGTGGTTGCTTTGTCCACACCGCGCTTGAGGGCGATCGCATTTGCGCCGGCTGCTACGTTACGCAGACCTTCTTTGACCATTGCGTGAGCCAAAACGGTAGCAGTTGTGGTACCGTCGCCTGCTGCGTCGTTGGTTTTGGAAGCTGCTTGACGGATCAGGGCAACGCCTGTATTTTCTACGTGGTCTTCTAGTTCGATTTCTTTGGCGATGGTAACACCGTCATTGACGATCTGAGGAGCTCCGAATTTCTTTTCGAGAACCACGTTACGGCCTTTGGGGCCGAGGGTTACGGCCACTGCTTCGGCCAGAATGTCCATACCGCGTTCGAGGGCGCGACGTGCATTTTCGTTGTAGATGATACGCTTAGCCATAGTTTTTGGGGATTTGAGGGTTTGAGATTTTGGATTGGGGATTATGGATTTTAGTCATTTGTCCCGTGTCATTAGTTGTTTGGCGGCGTTCGCTTTAAACTAATGACTGATGACTAAGGACTGATGACTAATGATTAATTAGTTAACGATCGCCAGAATGTCTTTTTCTGCAAGCAAGACGTATTCGTCTGTGCCGAGTTTGATGTCGGTGCCGGCGTACTTCGAGTAGAGAACTTTGTCGCCGACTTTGACTTCCATTTCAGTGCGGCTGCCGTCGTCGTTGCGCTTGCCGGGGCCCACGGCCGCGACTTCGCCTACTTGGGGCTTTTCTTTTGCTGTGTCGGGCAGAAGGATGCCGCCGGCGGTTTTTTCTTCGCTAGCGCTTACTTTTACGAACACGCGCTCGCCTAACGGTTTAACGGTAGAAACACTCAGTGATACTGCTGCCATAAATAAATCTCCAGATTACAGATTGTCGTGAGTCAGTCGTCAGGGGTCACGATGAAAGCAACAGCGGACTACTTACAACTGACATATTAGCACTCTCGACTCCTGAGTGCTAATTTAGCTTTAGTCAGGGGCGATCGCAACTTAGTTGTCAGTACGGGTTCCCGAACCGAGCATGAGTTGGAGGAAGGAGAGGGGGGAGTGGGGGCTGTGGTGATGACTTTCGACCGCTAACCAATTACTTTTGATTGATGAATACAATGACCGAAAATAACGAGGAATCTTGCAGCCAAGGCTTGAGCGCTTGCGTCCAAAGCCTGGGAATCGCTCAAATCGAGCGGCATATTTTTATCTGTGCCGACCAAACCGTGCCCAAGTGCTGCGATCGGCAAACCAGTCTGGAGGCGTGGAATTACTTAAAAAAACGCTTGCAAGAATTGGGGTTGGACAAGCCAAGTGCCACTCGACCAACCTGCGTCTTTCGCACGAAAGCCAATTGCCTGCGAGTATGCGCGTCTGGCCCGATTATGGTAGTCTATCCAGACGGAGTGTGGTATCGCGACGTTACTCCCCCCGTCATTGAGAGAATTATTCAGGAACATCTCCTAAACTCAAAAGTCGTTCAAGAATACGCTTTCTTAACTCATCCTTTGCCTGTGCCTTCTGAGGCCCAGCCAAACATTTAAGTATAGCGCTGTTTAAAGTACAGGGTTATAGGTAAAGTGTTAAATTTAAGGTTAAGGGTGAGAATTTGAGACAGTTTGGCGTCCGGGCGATCGCACCTGCTACAGTTCACTAAAACTGTAGTTAGGTTCTTGTCTTCCTTGTGCGGCTTCCCGTGCTCCTGGTGTTTCTCAAAAGGTACAGTAAAAAAAATCGATGCGAGGAACTGTGAAATTTTGTGCAAAAATTTCTCAGTGGCAGACACTAAGCAGGTTGCCAAACTACACTAGAAACAGTTAAATACGTAAGTAGGGAGTCTGCTTAAATTTCTCTATATCAGAAGTATCATTTAAAACCGGGGCATTAACCTGAAATTGAACCGATCGAGATTAAATATTTAACTTGGGCTCTGTTAGCGAGTCTCCAATCAATCAAGGCTGATCTTGATACGGCGATCGTGCATTACAGGTTTGGGCTGCATTCCAGGTCGTAAGACACTGACAAACAGCCGTCAATTATATGGTTGGAAAGCGGTAATACCCGCCCCGCTTTCCCTCACCGCCATCCCTTCAGCCGACCGTCGTCCTCCACTCCCAGCCTGGTGGCGGGGGACTGACGGAAAAAACAGAAGTGAAAACAAGGAAGTGTGCGGGATACTTTAGCGGGAATAAACATGACAAAGGACAATAATTCAGGAGAGCAAAAACGGCTGATGCTGGTTGACGACGACCCCAACTTGATCTTGCTGGTCAAGGACTACTTGGAGTTTCGGGGTTACAACGTCATTACAGCAGAAAACGGCAGAGACGCTCTGGAAAAACTAGAACAAGAAGTTCCCGACTTGATTATCTGCGATGTGATGATGCCGGAAATGGACGGCTACACTTTAGTCAAACACATCAGAGAAGACCCTCGCACTAACTGGATTCCGGTTCTTTTCTTGTCCGCAAAAGGTCAAAGTTCAGACCGAGTAAAAGGCTTGAGCACTGGGGCTGACGTTTATATAGTCAAGCCTTTTGAACCAGAAGAACTGGTAGCCCAAGTGGAATCTTCTCTGAAAGCAGCATCCCGCTTGATTCGCCACTCAAATCCCGGTATGGAGAGTGGCCCAAAAATTAAGGCGCGCCGCAATGTCGAATTGACTCCCACTGAGTTAAAGGTGGTACAGTTGCTAGCCCAGGGTATGGCAAACCGCCAGATCGCAGACGTGATGAATGTCAGTCAGCGGACTATCGAAAGCCACGTCAGCAATATGCTGGGCAAAACAGGTCTGCACAACCGGACAGAGTTAGCTCGCTGGGCTCTTGAAAGCAAAAAGGCTTGAGCGGACGTACTCTGCGCTATGAAATCAGGGGAGCAAAATCTACTGCTATGCGCTTCGGTATGCCTGCTTGGCGGTAGGGCGGTACGGCGGTAGTTTGAAGGCGCCATTAACCTTGACACGGCAGCCGGTATTGAGTTACTAGGCGTATAGTTTTTGAGGGCACCTCGCTCAAATGCAAGCAGGCTTAAAAGAACCCTCTGGCGGTAGAGCCGAAAATATGAAATACTGGGGAGATGGAGTTTTCTGAAGTTTAATCTATTGCCTCAGTTAGCTCCATGTTGCTAAAATGTGATATTTAGATTAACTTCTTTCTACAATTATTAGGTCTAAGTTTCTATGACAAACTTAATGAACCGCCTTTCTATTTTTGTGGACGGGAACAATATGTTCTACGCTCAACAAAAGAACGGCTGGTTTTTTGATCCTCGCAGGGTGCTCGAATATTTCAAAACTTCGCAGCCGAATGTCATCTTGATCAATGCTTTCTGGTATACGGGTCTGAAAGACCCCCAAGATCAAAGGGGATTTCGAGATGCTTTAATCAGTCTAGGTTACACGGTTCGCACAAAAATTCTTAAGGAATATTACGACGATGCTTCGGGCAGATATTCTCAAAAGGCTAATTTAGACATAGAAATTGTGGTTGATATGTTTAATACCGTGGATCAATACGACCAAGTTGTGCTCTTTAGCGGGGATGGGGATTTTGAGCGGGCGATCGAACTGCTCCGCTCGAAAAATACTCATATTACTGTGGTATCCACCGAAGGAATGATTGCTAGAGAGTTACGAAATGCTACAGATAGGTATATAGACCTAAATGAAATTAGGGAACATATCGAGAAGATGGATTATTAGTCATTAGTCAGTAGTTATTAGTCATTAGTCATTAGTCATTAGTCAGTAGTTATTAGTCATTAGTTAGGGGTTAGGGGTTATTAATTATTCGTTATGGGCGCGAGACAGAGGACTGGTGGCTGGAGGCTAAAATCCAGAAAAACGGACAAGTAAAAATCAGGAAAACACTTTTTTAGAGCTATGAAAACTCAACCAAGTCAAGACCGGATTATTATTTTCGATACGACTTTGCGGGACGGAGAACAATCTCCGGGTGCATCTCTGAATGTGGATGAAAAGCTGACGATCGCTCGCCAGTTAGCGAGATTGGGCGTGGATGTGATTGAAGCGGGTTTCCCTTTCACCAGCACGGGAGATTTCGAGGCCGTCCAAAAAATAGCCCGATCGGTTGGCACGGAAGATGGTCCGACAATTTGCGGTTTAGCACGGGCGAGAAAGCCGGATATTAAAAGAGCAGCAGAGGCTCTGAAACCAGCAGCAAATGCGCGAATTCATACGTTTCTGGCTACGTCTGATATTCACTTGGAGCACAAGCTGAAAAAGACGCGGGCTGAGGTTCTGGAAATTGTGCCGGAAATGGTGGCTTACGCTAAGTCTTTTGTGGATGATGTGGAGTTTTCGCCGGAAGATGCTTGTCGATCGGAACCGGAGTTTTTGTATCAAGTTCTGGAAAGGGCGATCGCAGCGGGTGCGACTACTGTTAATATTCCCGATACTGTCGGCTACACAACTCCGAGCGAGTTTGGGGCTTTGATTCGGGGAATTAAGGAAAATGTGCCGAATATCGATCGCGCAATTATTTCGGTTCACGGTCACAATGACTTAGGATTGGCTGTTGCTAACTTTTTGGAAGCCGTAAAAAATGGTGCCAGACAGTTAGAATGCACAATTAACGGGATTGGCGAACGGGCGGGAAATGCAGCTCTGGAAGAGTTGGTAATGGCGCTTTACGTGCGGCGCCAATATTATAATCCGTTCTTGGGCCGGCCTGCTGATTCTGAGGAACCGCTGACAAATATTGACTCGCGCCAAATTTACAAAACTTCCCGCTTGGTTTCCAATTTGACGGGGATGTTGGTGCAGCCAAATAAGGCGATTGTCGGGGCAAATGCTTTCGCTCACGAGTCGGGAATTCACCAAGACGGGGTGCTGAAAAATAAGCGGACATACGAAATTATGGACGCAGAGTCGATCGGCTTGACAGAAAATCAAATCGTCTTGGGTAAATTATCCGGCCGCCACGCATTTCACACTCGCTTGAAAGAGTTGGGTTTTGAAATGGCAGACGATGAGCTAAATAAGGCTTTTGTCAAGTTTAAAGATTTGGCAGACAAGAAAAAAGAGATTACTGATTGGGATTTAGAGGCGATCGCCAATAACGAAGTGCACCAAGCACCGGAACTGTTCCGGTTAGAATTGGTGCAGGTTTCTTGCGGTGACAAATCTCGCCCGACAGCAACTGTCACTGTGCGGAATCCGGCGGGCGAAGAATTGACCGATGCTGCGATCGGCACTGGGCCTGTGGATGCGATTTACAGGGCAATTAACCGGGTGGTAAACGTACCGAACGAGTTGATCGAGTTTTCTGTACAATCGGTAACAGCGGGCATAGATGCGATCGGTGAAGTAACAATTCGCTTGCGCCACGAAGGCAAAGTATTTTCCGGTCACTCAGCCAATACCGACATTATCGTAGCGTCCGCAGAAGCATACATCAGCGCTTTAAATCGCCTGTATCAGGCATTGCAGTCTAATCCTGAAAAAGCCTCGGAACAGCCAACTGCGATCGGAAACCAAGTTGTTGCAAAAGCACAGCGCTGATAAATTTACTGTCAGCCATTTTTCTTGAAACAAACCGCAGACGAACCCAGATCGAAGCAGATAAATCTCAATTAATCTGCCTGAATCCGGGTTTATCTGCGGTTTAAAATTACTGTTTTTACTAATAACCAACTCTTGAAAAATGCAAGACGAAACTTTAAAAAAAGAGCGGCAATTCCACGATGCTTGGGCATCCACAATCGATATTGACGGCATTCGAGTCAATGATTACTTTGAAGCTTGTACCGCCCCAGAAAATAGATTTATCGTCCAGCAAATGGGCGATATTACAGGCAAACGCCTGTTAGATTTAGGCTGCGGCGCGGGAGAAAATAGCGTTTATTTTGCTAAAAAAGGCGCCGATTGTGTGGCTGCGGACTATTCTCAGGGCATGGTAGAAGTTGCTCTGAAATTGGCTGAGAAAAACGGCGTCAAAATAGACGGCTGCACGGTGAATGCAATGGCAATGGATTTCCCGGACAATAGTTTTGATATTGTTTATGCTTCTAATTTGTTGCACCATTTACCGGAACCAGAAAAGGCAATTCGCGAAATGCACCGCGTCCTGAAGCCTGGGGGTAAAGCTTGTTTTTGGGACCCGATGAAGCACAATCCGGTGATTAATGTTTACCGCAGGATGGCGACTGAGGTGCGCACGGAGGATGAAAGTCCTTTGGATATTAATATTGTAAATTTTGTCAAGTCTTTGTTTTCCGAGACGGCTTATGATACGTTTTGGCTGACATCGCTGTGGATTTTTTTGCGCTTTTATTTAATCGAAAAAGTGCATCCGAATGAGGAGCGTTATTGGAAAAAGATTATCATTGAACAACAGAGATTGAAACCGGAATACTCTCGATTGGAAGGGTTTGATGGGTTTTTGAAGAAGTTGCCTTTGATGAAGCGCTTGGCTTGGAATTTGGCTGTTGTGGCAACGAAGTAATTAAAAGAAGTACAATAAGTCAAAGCATTTAATTAAGAGGCTAATTATGCCAGAAACTATTACTGCTATCTACGAAAACGGGGTTTTTCGTCCCTTGAGTTCTGTGTCTTTCAAGGATGGGGAAACTGTGCAGATTCAACTCTGGCCACATGATCCAAAAAAGCAGGCAGAATTGGCAATCGAGTTTTTAGTTGACCGAGGATTGGTGACTCCACTACCTAACGCTGCCCATAACGTCGAGGCTGTCACTGATGAAGATGTGTATGAATTGGCTAAAAGATTAGGGGCAAAACCGGGCAAGCCTCTATCGGAAATGATTATCGAGGATCGCGGCCCGTGGTAAACATTTATTTTTTGGATAGCAGCGCCCTCATCAAAAGATATGTGGTTGAAATTGGCAGCCCTTGGATAAAAACGCTCACGGATTCCCAGACTGGTAACTCGCTGCTTGTAGTCCGCATCACCTGGGTGGAAGTTCTTAGTGCTTTTGCACGCAGACAACGTGAAGGCGGTATAACTGCTGCGGAAGTGGCTGCACTTATTCAAAAATTTCGCTCGGAATTCAATAGTCGGTATAGAGTTATCGAAGTTGATCTGGCACTGGTTGAAAGGGCGGGTGAACTAATTGTTCAATATCCACTGCGGGCTTATGATGCTGTGCAATTGGCGACTGCTTTGCGCGTTCAATCTGTTTTAACATCAATGCCAGAGACTCAACTAATTTTTGTTTCGGCGGATAACAGGCTGCTGAATATTGCTCAGTCTGCCGGATTGGCGATCGACAATCCTAATAATTATCCGTAATCAAGCGGTTTGTAGTGAGGAATGCACGTCTTCATACCAATCAGAGGACTAAAGTCATCACTAGAAACTAATTTTAGTGCGATCGTTATTTATAGGATTTCTTTCAAAGTTTTAACTAATATGTGATTTTGTTCCTCCGTACCTATACTAATCCGCAATTTGTCTTCTAATCGCGGCTGATTGAAGTATCGAATCAATATTCCCCGTACTTTGAGTGTTTGATAAATTCTTTCTGCATCGCCGTTTGGTGGCCGCACTAACAAAAAGTTGGTTTGCGAGGGCAAAACGTCAAAGCCTAATTCCTGGAAGCTAACGGCTAGTTTTGCTCGCGAAGCCTTAATCTTTTCGGCGTTGGCCGTTTTGTGGTCTCGATCTGCGATCGCAGCCGCCCCCACTGCATAGGCTAAAGCATCCACATTATAGCTGTCTTTGATTTTATTTAATTCTGCCAGCAGCGCCGGATTTGCTATGCCAAAACCCAGCCTCAATCCTGCTAGGGAATAACCTTTTGAGAGCGTCCTCAAAACTATAACATTGCTGTAGTTTTTTGTCAAGTTCAAAGCATTGTCTTCGGCGAAATCTACATAAGCTTCGTCGATGACAAGGATGCCCGATAACTCTTTAGCCAGTTTCTCCAAATCTGCAATAGATATGGCTGTTCCCGATGGACTGTTTGGCGAAGCTACAAATGTCACAGCACCTCGGGCTGCTATTAGCAAATCGACTGGTAACTTGTAGTCGTCGGGATAAGGAACTTCAACAAATTCTGCATCTTGAATTTCGGCCAAAGTGCGGTACAATACATAGGTAGGCGCGGGACAAACAATCTGTTTCCCTGATTCGCCCACAGCGCGAACTATCAAGTTTAATAAATCGTCGCTGCCGTTACCTACAACAATCCAATCGTCAGCAACTCCCAAAACTTGACTAGCAGCAATGCGGAAACTTTTGCCCGTTGGATCGGGATAGCGCCGCAGCATTTCTCCGTCTATTTCCTGAAGCACTTTTAAGGCTTTGGGAGAAGGCGGATAGGGATTTTCATTAGAATTTAGTTTAATAATTTTTGTGCCTAGCGGTGGCTGTTCCCCCGGCACATAGCCAGACATTTCGTGGATGTTTTTGCGAAAATAATTCATCTATTAATTGAGTTTGTGGAACGGGCATCTTGCCCGTTCTTGATAATGGTGCAAGATATCAAGTTAAACAAATTATATCAAACAATTAGTGACTATCCGTGTTATACCCAAATCAATTAACTTTTGCATATCCGCTCGATCGTCCACCGTCCAGGCCACAATGTCAACTCCCTGACTCCGGCTTTCTTGAATTAGTGCGGGGTTTTCCAGCAAAACGCGATACTGGCTGCTAATCAAATTATCGTGATAGGTCACAGCTTGAGCTAATTGAGTTTTGTACGCTTCTAGATTAGCAACAATGTGTCCGATCGCCAAATCGGCAGATAGCCGCCGCACTTGTTCCAGAAATCCATCGTTAAAGGAAGTAATAACGCATTTTTGTTGAATTTCTTCGCCCTTCAAAGTATTGACAAAATCGGCGACATCTGCATCCGACCACTCGCAGTGAGGTTTAACATCAAAGTAAAGAAATTTGCCAACATTTTTGAGTATGGTTAATGATTCTTTTAAAGTAGGAATCTTTTCTTGTGAAAATTCATCGCTAAACCATTTTCCCGCATTAAGTGTCTGCAATTCAGACAGGGTAGTTTCCCTAACTTTGCCAGAAACTCCAGTGATTCTATCTAATGTGGCGTCGTGAAAAATCACTGCTACGTTGTCGGCGGATAGCTGGATGTCAAATTCGATCGAATCAGCTCCACGGGCGATCGCCAGTTCAAAAGCTGCTAAAGTATTCTCGGGGGCGATCGCCGAAAATCCCCGATGTGCGATAATTTCTAAATTCACTGTCTTGTGCCCTCTAAAAAATCTGCCACAGTTTGATTAAAAGTTTCCGGTTCAGTCAAAAAAGACCAGTGATTCCCGGGTACTTTTGCAACGGTAAGATTTTTCAAGTATCTCTTGTATGGCTGCATTTGCCAAGCCATGCGATTTACGCCTTTTTCCGGCTGTAGAAACAAAGTCGGTATCTCAATATTTTCAGTTAAACCCGCAACTTTCATCACTTCTGCAAATATCTGATTTCTGGCTGCAATCGCAAATTTACTGCCCCAACTTCCGTCGGATTTTTGTTCGATTTGGTGTTGGAATACCATTTGCTGCAAGTCACTCCAATCTGCGTATTCTCCCGATTGTTTTGCTGCTGCTTCTGCTTGGGATAAAGTCGCAAACGGGCCCACACATTTGAGACAGTCTAATTTTCGGTAAACAATTGGCAGGGTGAGTTTCATCGCGGCGGGCAGTTTGGTGATGAAGATGGGGTCTACTAAAATCATACTGCAAAAGCGATCGGGATTTTGCCTCGCCCAAATCGCTGCTAGTTTTCCCGTCCAAGAATGTCCTAAAATGTGTGCGTCAGACCAGTTGAGATGTGCCATCAAAGCTTCTAAATCTGCGATCGCACTTTCAAAAGTATAGCCTGTGTTCGGTTTGCTACTCTCTCCGTGACCGCGCATATCTGGCGCTACAATATGATAGCGGTTGGAGAAATAATTGCCCAAGCTAGTCCAGACACACGAACTATCTGCTAAACCGTGTAACAACAGCAAACGCGGAAGTTTTTTACCTGTTTCTGGCTTCCATTCTAGGTATGAAAGTTCCCTTCCTGGCAGGTGCAAAGTGTTACGAATTGGCATGATTAGGTGGTTTTATAGTTGTATAAATTTGATTTAACTTTTTTATGAACAGGCAAGATGCGTGTTCCACAAAAAGTGAATTTTCTTCAACATTTTTCATAAACAGGCATCTTGCCTGTTTCACAAAGAATAAATCTTCTTGTGGGGTGGGGTGGGCTTCTAGCCCGCCCTTCTAACTTAACCTTTGCCCTTCAAACTCAACAAGATAAACTGAGTTTTCTGCGCTTCATCAAAATTGTCATCGCTGACCAAAACTAGACTCTGGCTGCCATCTGGCAAGCGCGGGCCGAGGGTCATCCCTTCTAAATTGTACAGCGGAATTCCGAGTTGGCTTAAGTCTAGCAGCAACTTTTTCTTAACAGGTTCGACTGCCACTCGCCCTTTAAAACTCTGGATTCTCGAAGTATCTGTAGCCGCCCCAACCGCTACTTGATAAATCCTAGCGCCGTATCCCGACAGCCCAAAAGAACGTTCTAAACTCAGAATCTGACCGCCACCGACAGTTACTAATTCTGTTAAACCGTTCAAAATAGTCATGGGAACTTGGTCGAGGGTATAAAGATTTTCTGAGACTAATTGCGGCGTTTTATCGACGATAATATAATGTAAAAGACGGAGTTTGCTTGCCTGTTCCGGGTCTAAATCTTGCATTAACGGCGCTTCCGTAGCTGCGAACAAACGAAACGGATCTAGACCGCCCGGACTAAAGGTTTCTGGGTCTATGGTTAAAGATTCAAAACCTAAATTGTCCCCCACTCCTTGCTGCTGTTTTTCATCGCTGGCATCGGGAATATACCGCTTTGGTATCGGCAATTTTCCGCGCATTTGCCCTGTTTTGAGGTCAAATTCACCGAGAAAAGGAGGGATGCCAACATGAGTAACGCCTTCGCTGGCGACAAATACTGAGTTGCGGGGAGAAAGGGCGATGCCTTCGGGATTGATGGAACCCCAAGAGAAGGTTTCACCGTCTGCTTTTTTGAGGGATGTAACGCCTTCAACGGTAACTTTTTTCAGGCGAATATTTGCTGGATCGCTTGATGTGAGGTCGAGTCGGATACTGTAAAATCTGGCTTCTCCGTTTTCGCTGGGGTCGTCGGAAAGAGCGTAAAAGCGATAAGCTTTGGAATTGACTGCGCTAATACCTTTGGGGTCGTAGGTAATTCCTGACAAACCGCCGACTGGTGCTCCTTCAAAATTGATTTTTGGCAATTCGTACTCGCCCAAAAATTCTAGAGACATTTCTGGAAAAGAGCGGTCCTTTGCAACTGCGGGAGGGGGGGCGCAAGCTGTGCAAACAGTTAACAGAATTAGGGCTAGACTGAATAAGCATAAAATACGTTGGCGAAGCCCTCGAAGAGGATCGCCCAGCGTCTTTAAATCCCAATAATTGCTCAGTGCGGTGACATTTATTTTGTTGCTCTTGTTGAACAGTTTGCTTTTGTGCCATCTTTGTGACATAATTTATACCGTTTTGTAGATATGCAAAACTTGATGTTTCCAGAAGAGATGCCAAATCGCGGCAACCAAATTTTGAGAATGAGAAGTTCTGTGCCAATTGGGTGCTTGCTTTTCTTGTGGCTGTGTGCTGGTTCTATTGCTAGCGCCCAAACTAATCCACCAGGCCTCGATCAATTTTCTCCTAATCCTTTAGAAATTACCACACCCGATCCCCTAGCTCCCGCTAATGAATCTTTGAGCAGCACTCAGCGGGACGAACTGACCGCGGCTTTGGAGCAGTTAAACTTAGAAGCAGCGGCTAAACTGGAAGCTGGAGACGGCGCGGGTGCTTTTGAAATTTGGTTCCGAGAATTGCGGCTGCGTAGGTATTTGGGGCCGACGGCGGAAATTGCTGCTTTGAGTCGGGTGGGAAGTGTTGCTTGGAGTAACGGTAAAAACCTCGAACTACAGCTTATTACCAAACGGTTGCAAGCAATTCAAAAAGAAGTCAAATCCCAAGTACCACTTAATACTGAGTTGCTCCCCGCCTTCGCTGCAGCTTTTCAGCAGGTGCGCGCTAAAGGCCCGACTGTAGAAGTTTACCAAGAAATTCTCGAAAATGCGCGCCAAAACGAAGATATATTGGCTCAAGGTCAGATTTTGAAGGCGATCGGGCTAATTCACATCAATTGGTTGAGTTACGATAAAGCTGCTCCGGTGTATGAGGAATTGGCAACTTTAATTCAGGAAAACCGCGCTTTATTTGCTGCTAATTCTGCTGTGCCAAATTCTGCTGTAGTTGCGGGAAACGGCGCGCCGCCGCAGCCTGTAACTCCTCCAACTGAGGTAGATACTCTCAGACAGTTAGCTTACGTTTACCAGCAGTCGAAACAACCCCTAAAGGCGATCGCAGCCAGGGAAAAACTAGCATCGGTGTATCTTAACTTGCAAAACCCGAGTGCTATACCACCGATCAAAATTTCGATCGCCAGCGATTATCAAACCATAGGCCAAATCAATTTAGCAGCTCAATACTATCAAGAAGCATACAACTTAGCCGTTCCCATTCAACAGTATGCCCAAGCTAGCGAAGCTTTGGATAAATTAGCATTGCTTTACCGAGCGCAAAAGCAGTGGGAGCAGACTTTGCGGATTTATCAAATGCAGTTGCTGTTAGAAGAGCGGGCTGACAATTTCTACGGATTGATGAACGCTTATGACAATATTGGTCAAGTTTATCAAGAGATGAAGGCTTACGATAAAGCTTTGGAATCCTATCAAAAAGGGTTGGACGTGGCTAAAAGATTGGGACACAGACAAGAGTATTTTGCTAAGAAAATTCAAAAAGTTAACAAGCAGTTGCAAAAAACTTCGTAGTTGTCAGCCGACAATAATGCCAATTTGCGATGTCAGTAATTTAAATGGAGTAAGGTGCGCACTGCGCACCCTAGGAAAATACTTGGGACTGGTAACTTTCTCGCGAGATAGAATAATACACTACATCTGTTTCGTAGTAATGAGCATTTTTTTCATATTTCATGCCAACTTTCTGTATCACCCGCTGGGAGGCGATATTTTCTGGGCGGGCGATCGCAACTATTCTATCAAGCTGTAATATTTCAAATCCATAGTTTAGACTACCAAAAGATGCTTCTGTCGCCAATGCTTGATTCCAATAAAGTTTGTTGAGTACATAGCCAAGCTCAACTTCCGATGTTCTGTCCAGAAAACCCAGTCCGCAGCGACCAATCATTTTACGGTCTATTTTATGTACTACAGCCCACATTCCAAAGCTATTTTCTTCCCAACGTTTGAGCATGGTATGAATAGCGATTTCTGTTGCTTCTCTACTTCTAACTCCTGTGAGGTATTTCATGATTTCCGGATCGCTGTAGATGCGGTACAGCTCATCTAAGTCGTCTGGTGTAAATTGTCTCAGATACAATCGGGCTGTCTCTATTTCTTGCATTATTAATATAATTAATCTCACTAAATTATGATACCATTTTTGATAAGTCTTGCTACAAACATTTTGGTCTGATTTCCTGTCTCAACTCAACTCAACTAATTTAGACTGGTAGATTTTTCGCGAGATTGAATAATATACTCGATCGGAATCGTCGAAGTTATGCTGGTATCTCATCCCCACTTTTTCCATTACCCGCCGCGAGGATCTGTTTTCGGTATCTGCAACAGCAACAATTTTTTCTAGTTTCAATACTTCCAATCCATACTTGAGGCTAGCCACTGCAACTTCCGACGCTAAACCTTTCCCCCAATACGCTTTTGCTAACACGTAACCGACTTCTACTTCAGGTGTTTTTCCTAAGAAGCGAAGCCCCCCGTCCCCTATCAATTGGTTATTTTCTTTATTGACAACAGCCCACAAACCGAAACCGTGTTTTTCCCAGTCTGCGATTATCCCAAATAAATCTGCTGCTGTTTCTTCTCTATTTCTGACGCCTTCGCTCAGATACTTCATCACTTCTGAATCGCTGTAGATGCGGTACAGCTCATCTAAGTCGTCTGGCCTAAATTGTCTCAGATACAATCGGGCTGTCTCTATCTCTTGCATGATGATAATATAACTTCTATCAGTAGATTCTAATACCATTTTTGTCTGGCTAGAAACATTTTGGTTGGGTTTCGTTCCTCAACCCAACCTAAGGTTTACTGATATTCATGCAAAATATTGATTCTCTTTGTTACAATTATTAATTAGATATATTGTACAGTTTTTGCCATCAATGACGATTTCCTCACCAGTAGCAGACACCAAAAACAAATCCGGCCAGGAAACAGACTGGCGGTTATTCATGAGGTTGGCATCTTACGCAACCCGCAGCAAACGCTTGTTGATTATTTCGATCGCACTATTAGTACCCCTAGCAGTCTCAGGAGCAATTCAACCGATTCTCATCGGACAGGCAATTTCAGTAATTCGCTCGGAACCTACCTACGAATTCTTGCGAGGATTGTCGCTATCTGCTGCATTGAATATTTTGGCTATTTTGCTGATGCTAACTATAACACTTAGATTAGCACTGCAATCAGTTCAAGGCTATTTAGTCACGAAAGTAGGGCAAATAATTACTACAGATATTAGAAATGATTTGTTCGCCCACGTCACATCGCTAGCAGTGAGATTTTTCGATCGCACTCCTGTCGGTAAATTGATGACTCGCCTCACCAGCGATGTAGAAGCTTTGGGAGAGGTTTTTTCTTCAGGGGCGATCGGCATTGTCAGCGATTTATTTTCAATTTTAGTAATTGCCATTTTCATGTTTACCATGCAGTGGCAACTAGCTTTAATGTTGGTGCTGATGATGATACCAATTACGGCAGTCATAATTTATTTTCAGTACCAATATCGCATAGCAAATTACACTACCCGAGAAGAACTTTCCGATCTCAACGCCCAACTGCAAGAAAACCTGACGGGTATTGGTGTAGTGCAGCTATTTCGCCGCGAAAGATTCAACTCAGAATTGTTTCGCGTCACCAATAAACGCTACATTAAAGCCGTTGACAAAACTATTTTTTACGACTCAGCCGTATCTGCGACATTAGAATGGATTGCTTTAGTAGCGATTGCAGCCGTTTTGTGGATGGGCGGTCAAAGGGTTTTAGCCGGTAATCTCAACTTCGGTACTCTCTCGGCATTCATTTTATTTGCTCAGCGTCTCTTCGATCCGCTGCGGCAATTTGCCGAGAAATTTACCGCCATTCAAGCAGGATTTACCGCCGTCGAACGGATTAGCGATATCCTCAACGAACCGATCGAAATTAAAGATCCAACCAGCGGGAAGAAGGAAGAAGGAAGAGGGAAGAAAGAAGAAGGAAGAGGGAAGAGGGAAGAACGAAGAAGGGCAGGTTATTCACCGTTGTTGATAACTGGACATCCAGAGGCAACTGCTTACAACTTGTCTCCGTTCGATCGAGGATTAGCAGATAATCATCAAAATCCAGCAAGTTCAGAATATCGTTTATTGGCTAACAATCCCCAATCACCCCCCGCCACCCCCCCCAAGCTTCGGGGGAGTGAAAATGCCAAATCGCAGAATTCTGAATCTGGAGAAATCCAATTTGACAACGTGTGGTTTGCTTACAAACAAGACGAATATGTCCTGCAAAACCTCAATTTCACCATCAAATCCGGCGAAAAAGTAGCATTAGTTGGCCCCACCGGTGCAGGCAAAAGTTCGATTATCCGTCTCCTGTGCCGCCTTTACGAACCTAGCCGAGGACGGATTCTGGTTAATAATGTGGATATTCGGGATTTGCCTCAAGCAGAATTGCGGAGGCACATAGGCGTGATTATCCAAGATGGCTTTCTATTTGCTGGTGACGTGAAGAGCAATATCAGCCTGGGAGAAAGTTACTCGATTGAGGAAATTCAAGCAGCAGCAGAAAAGACAAATGTTGCCCGTTTAATCGAACAGTTGCCTCAAGGTTACGACACGCAATTGCGGGAACGGGGAACCAATCTTTCGGGGGGACAAAAGCAATTATTAGCGTTTGCTCGCGCCGCCATTCGCAATCCCAGTATCTTAGTTCTAGACGAGGCAACTGCTAGTTTGGATGTGGGGACGGAAGCTTTAATTCAAGAAGCTCTAGAGCGTTTGATGGCGGACAGAACGGCGATAATTATTGCCCACAGGCTCTCGACTATCCGAAATGTCGATCGCATTTTAGTGCTCAAACGCGGGCAGTTAGTAGAATCTGGTAGCCACGAAGAATTGTTGCAGCTAGAAGGGTTGTATGCCAGTTTGTACAAGTTGCAAATGCTGGGAAGTTAATATCTGAAGGAAGGAGGAAGAAAAAAACTTTTCGGAATCCCCAGATACCTGGCTTCTAGAAGAAGTCGGGTATTTAAAATAATCAAAAATCAAAAATTTGCTCACTTGCCAGAAATCATTTTCCCCAGGGTTTCCGGCAGGTGAATTATATGTTGGAAAAGCTGGTTGGGCCCGATGCCAAACAATAACTGCATCGCCAGCACAATTGCTGCTAAAGCAATCGCTGTCCCGATGCTGGCTTTCAACACTTTAAACGCCCAATTAAAGACTAGCCAAGATACAAGTAACGCAGCAATTAAGATAATTAGTTCTATTGGCATATAACATTTTTAACTCTATTTAAACTCTACATACCTTACGCAGCAATACCAAAGCAACCGGGTTTTTTATCTATGTTAAAGGTTCAAATGCAGTATTTCGGTAAAAACCCGGTTTCTGCGTCCAAGACTACTCTACTTATTACTTTAAGCAATACTGCCGCGCTTCCGTGTTTCCTTATAAGAAATTCCGACATTTTTTAAGCCGGCTTTAATCATTTGCTGCTCTAACAAAGCGAAAAAGCGACTTCGATCGCTCCCCGTGACTACCGCTTGATTGTGAGCTTCTGCTAGCGTCACCGGATACCCGCCACCTTTGTGTACTTGAGCCAGCATCATTCCCAATGCTAAATCTAGCTGTGCTGTATCTTGTGCTACCCATTCTGGCACTTCTATTCTAGCAATTTCTGTGCCAACGTGAACGTAACAGAAATAGACAGAATTAAGGCCGTACAAATCTAAAATTCGAGCTTGGGATTTCCACAAAGGGCTTCTTTGTCCCGGTGACAGGATTGTTGCCCACAATATGGCATCCCGCAGAGGTTCAAATTCTTGACAAGGTGCTTTTTCGGCGAAAGAAATTGTGGCGGCAAATCCGACGTTCGGGCAATTTGTCATGCAGTCTGGTACTTCGTGAGTGCAAGCTTCAAACCGCAAAAAAGATAAGCTTTCGCTGCTGCGAGAAGCGCTTAAGTATCCTAAAAGCGGAATTCCTGCTAAACGCAACTTGTCCCAAGCTTCTAAAATTGGCAGCAAAATTTGATCGCGCGCATCGGTGGGTAACTGTTCCAAAAACCAATAAATCAGGGAACCATCTACCATTGCTAAAGCTGGCGCGGGCAATTTATTGTCGTTAACTTTTGCCCAATTGCATCCCATTTCTGCTAAGGCAATTGCTTCGGAAACTGCTCGCCGGTATCCCATCCATTCTTCGGTTCTAATTCCCCACTGCCGCGAACCGTACAAGTCTTCGGGTTTGTAGAAAACCTCGGGTACGCTGTCTAAAACTGGGTGGCGGCTTTGTCCGTAGTGCAGCATGACTGTGCCGACGTTTAGCAGGTAGCAGTACGCTATTTCGTGATGGTTGGGGGAAATTTGCGATCCGTCTGTGGCAAAGACTGTGTGAGCCGCGGGGGGTGCGGTGATGTAGGTGCGATCGTCTAAGGGCTCGATCGGCGTGGCAGCATTGAATAAAGTGCGATCGCGCCAATTCTCTTGCAATTCCACCAATTTTTCCTGTTCCGCTGCAGCCTTTACCAGCAAATTCTGAGCCACTTCCAAACGCTGGCGAGCGGCCTGAGCTTCCACATTCAAATGTTGGCTCATTCCCTGCATTGCCTTGGCTGCTTTAGTTAAATCGAGCATGGGTTTTAAGTCTCAATATTAGAAAGCTTTCAAGCTAAGAAATTATCAAAACACTTTTCAATTTTTTGGTTCCGAAGCTTGGTTTTTTGTCATACACGCGGTTTGAGCAACTAAAACACTTCGTGCCCGCCCCATAAATAGTAAAATAACCGGGTTTTTGAGGTCAAGATTACCTGCAATAGTCTATGAAAAAAAACATTTTTTTGTGGCGATAGCCTTGCTTTTTTGAGGAGTTTCTGTTATATTTATCTTATAATCAAATGGTAAAAATAATATTATTTTTGCCATTTGATTATATTAAAATACCATTTCTGCGCCGCAAAAGTCAACAAAAAAGATGTAAAATTTTGTGAGTTTTTTAGACTATGAAAAGCGAAAAAAATCACAAGTGTAAACAAATCTAAAATTAACATTCGAGCGGCAGCCAATCGGCAAAACCTCCGGCAAACTGCGACAGAGAAAGCAATTGAACTGGTGGATTTTGAGCCACAGATTCCCGTTCTGGCAAAGTATTGTAACCCCAGTCAGCCAAAAATAACCTCACTTCAGATAAATCCGGCTGCTGCTTCACCGACAGCAAAGTTTTTAACCGATCTTCCACAAACCAAATAGTCGAGTCTTTGCCAGACGCAGCCAAAAATTCCCGCAAAATTTGGTGTTTAGGTTTGTTGTATTCCTTACCAAAAATTAACTCGGACGGCATTTGTACCCCTGCTAGCTGCAAAAGTTCCCGCACAAAACGACCTTCCTTTGTAGTGACGATCGCCACTTTCACCGAACTATCCTGCAACGAGTGCAGGCGAGCGGCAACCCCTGGATAAAAGCGGTGCAAAGACAGCCACCCAGCTAAATCCTCAGCAATCCAATTATCGCGCAATCCGTCTAATATAGCGCCGACAGACTGCGCTTTTAAATTATTTTCGGTCAACAAATACGGTACTATATTGGGCCAATCTAGCAAAATTTGCTCTGGAGAAATTCCTGTCAGTAGTGCGCGGATCAGCAGTGGCATTTCCCAACCAGTTTCAATAGCCGGCCGCACTCGGTAAAAACTCAAAGCTAAATCTGGCTCTGGTACTGTTTCGACTGGTTTCCAGATTTGACAGTAGGTACGCCAAGCTGTTTGGAAATATTCGATTAGTCCGTCACAAATCACACCGTCAAAATCAAGAGCTAGAATTGTCGGAAAGTTATTAGCCATCAATCGATTTTAGATTTTAGATTTTAGATTTTAGATTTTGGATTGAAGAATTGAAGAATTTGAGAATTGAACAAAGCGATATCACTGATGAATCCGGGGACTGGTTATCGGATACTATTTTTTGGTTGGTTGTGCCAGGATAAAGACGGGGGCTTGTACCCTGGCTGCTTTCGGTCACTGGATTGAATAATTGAAGAATTGACTGTGCAAACACTCAGCAATGATTGGAGAACAGCCGTTATTAAAAAGACTGAACTAGCGGTTGAGCGGCAATCGATTCTAGTCCTTGGGACTGCAACAATTGCGTCCATTCGGTCGTCAGCCGCGAATCATCGGGTGCGAGGCGCCGCATTTCGGCTAGAGTAGCAAGAGTCTCGTACCAAATCCCATTTTTAGCATAAGCAATCACCTTAGCCATAGGGTCGGGATTGGCCAAATCCTTCTTGAGATTTGCCTGCGGTTCAATTCGCTGCATCCATCCTTTAACAATATAATCTCCAGAACGCTCCAGAGGATCGCAGGCTAGTGCAAACGACCACACATATCGCTTACCAACCTCAATATTTTTTGTCTGGTCTTTCTCAGAAAGGCTAACTCCCACAATTCCGGCTTTGTCATTTTTGATAGTAGTTTCGTAGACTACTTCTGATTCATCTGCGTTTAGCAAAACAAACTCTACTTGAGCTGCGGGTTGAGAAACATATACAAAAAACGTTGGCGATTCTGTTAGCGTTAAACCAATATTGCTTTCAGGTATTAAGGGAGTAATGAATAAACCATCCCGTAACTTACAGCCTCGATGCGTCCCCCCTTGCCGGTTGTCGGGGGCTGTTACATCTGGGGGTGTGAAATTAACATTCTGACTCAGCAGAATGGGTGCAGGCACAGCCTGCATCGGTGTAAGCAAACTGGGGAGAGTAACGGCGATCGCCAAGACAGCCATCACCAGTGCAGTAAAATGTAGAAAACGTTTCATTTTTCCACTCACTTGTAGAAATATTTATAGATCGCATCTCTAATGTTAACCCGGAGTTTTAGCCCCGGGTGCGATCGAGTAAATGGGTCAATTTTCACATCGCCATCGGCAGACCGACAAAACTTCAAGAAATATCGAGATTTAAAGAGGCGCCACCAGTGGTTGAGCTGCAACTGATTCCAGTCCTTGGGACTGCAATAATTGCGTCCACTTGGCTGTCAGCTTCACATCCCCCGGTGTCTGACGCCGCATTTGGGCTAAAGTAGCGAGAGTTTCGTACCAAATCCCATTTTGAGCATAAACGTTGAGCCTAGTCATCGGGTCGGGATTTGCCAAATCGCTCTTGAGAGTTGCCTGCGGTTCAATTCGCTGCACGAACCCTTTAACAACTAAATCCGCTGATCGGTCTTCGGGGTCGCAAACTAGCGAAAATGACCACACGTATCGCTTACCAACTTCAAGGGATTTGTTGTTGTCCGTAGCAGGAATGGTAACTCCAACAATCCCAGATTTGTCCAGTTTAAATGTTTTTTCGTAGACCACTTCCTCTTCCTTGTCGTTGAGGACAGTAAACTCTATTTTTGCCGAGGTTTGAGGAACATAGACAAAAATTGTGGGAGACTCTGTTAAGGTTAAACCGATATTAGTTGGAGGCACTAAAGGAGTAATAGATAAACCCGCTGGACAAAGCTTGTTGCCGCGATGTGCCCCTCCTTGTCGGTTGGTGGGGGCTGTTACGTCGGGAGGCTTGAAATTAAAATTTTGACTCAGCAGAAGCGGCTGGGATTGTGCGCGCATTGGTGCAAGTGAACTGGGTACGGTAGCTGCGATCGCAGATACGGCGACCGCAAGTGTAGCCCGATGTAGAAAACGTTTCATTTTGTTGTACCTTTCACTATAATTCCAAACACAGGCATTCGCTGATGGCGACAAATATTTTTGAGCTGCTAGTCGAGGGCGCAGATACACAATTTATACCTTGACATATCATCAATAACATTTATTAATTCGAGCGGCAAGGGGATTATCTGTCGGAAAAATCAGGTTGCCTAAATCGCAAGTATCATTAGATACAGTTGCTCGCCACGTACTGTAAATTTTTGTAACACAGCGGTCGGAGTTTCCGAGTGTTCTAAGATGGAGGAAGTCTCCAGCAGGGGGGAAATGTGAAACAACTGCTGTTCCAGAAACGAGTCAAACTTTTATGCTGGGATAATGAGTAAAATATCTAATAAAATTCGATCGGCAGTGGCTCAATTGAGTCAAATGTATAAACCATCACTAGCATTGGCTAAGTCTGTATTAATTGCCAGCGCGGCAGTAACATTATCTTTGATGGGAGCCCGACAGCTAGGAATACTCGAACCATTAGAATTAAGCGCTTACGACCAAATGGTGAGGTGGCGTCCCGAAGAACAGCCAGACTCGCGTTTGCTAATAGTGGGGATTACCGAAGCAGACATTCAGAAACTGAAACAGTGGCCGATATCCGATCGCAAAATAGCTGAAATCTTACAAAAACTTGACAAAATGCAGCCGGCCGTGATCGGTTTAGATGTACTGCGAGATGTACCTTTAGGAGACGGGCGCGAGGAATTAACCAAAATTTTACAAAAAAGCGATCGCATTATCGGGGTATGTTTAGTCACCGACGGCAGCCCGGACAATCCCGGTTCTCCGCCTGCGCCGGGGCTGCCAGAAAACCGGGTGGGATTTGCAGATTTCGGAGTCGATGCCGGTGGCATACTCCGCAAGGCTTTATTATTTATGAAACCGCCGACAATTGAGGGCAACTCCTCGGCCCAAAAACATCTTTGCAATGACAATTCTCAAGTTTTAGCTTCCTTCAACCTCCAGCTAGCACTCCGCTACCTGCAAGGGCAAAAAATCTCTCCTCAACTTGCGCCCGATCAATCTTTATGGCTGGGAAAAACCCAATTAAAACAACTAGCAAGCAATGACGGAGGATACACAAATACCGAGGTTAGGGGATATCAAATATTAATTAACTATCGTTCCAGGCGACAAGTTGCCAACCAAGTCAGAATTACGGATGTTTTAGAAGGGAAAGTTGACCCTAATTTAGTTAAAGATAGAATAGTGCTCATCGGTTATACCACAGAAACCGTTAAAGATTTATTTTATACTCCTTACAGTGGGCGACAGAAAAGCAACCAATTCATGCCGGGGATCGTGGCACACGCACAAGTAGTCAGCCAAATTTTGAGTGCAGTTTTAGACAACAGACCCATGTTATGGTTTTGGCCGGAATGGGCAGAAATCCTGTGGATTTCGGCATGGTCAATTGTCGGAGGAACGTTGGCATCGCGGATGGCTCACCCAGCGAAGTTGACAGTGACATTCGCAGCCATGCTGTCTGGGTGTTGCGCGCTCAGCTTTGGGATTTTTCTGTTGGGAGGGTGGGTGCCTGTTGCAGCGCCAGCCTTAGCATTAATCTTAACTGGCGGTAGCATTGTATCAGCAGAGAGATTTAATAAAGCCGGATACGGGAAAGCAATTAGCGATCGAGTAAAACAAGTCTTCAAAATCGAAATAGACCAAGCCAAAAAAGAACAGCAAGTCGCAGAAATCACAGAATCTGATTTCTTTAAAGAATTGCAGCAAAAGAAAGATAAACTGAGAATTAGCAAACAAGAAACCTCTGAAAAATTACCTTCCGAACCCCAAGAAATAACTACAAGTACCGCAGAGATTCCCAAGGTCGAAAGTCAGACAGACGACTACTTAACTCAGTTGCAGGAAAAAGCCAAACTGCAGAAGCAGCGCGCCCCTGTGACTGAATCGGAAAGCAGCTCACCAACGGGTACGTGCGAGACGGACGGCGGTGCTAGTTCAGCCGAAACCAAACCCCATGACGAGTTCAGCGATTTGCAAGCCAAAGCCAAACAGATGCGGCACCGCAGGGTCGCAGAAAAGAGGATAAAAGATGAAAAAATTGATAGTTTAGCAGACAAGGAGGATTTAGGGGGCAAGGAAGAATGACAGAGAACTCGACTGCATAGAGAATTGCATCATAATAGGTTCTCGCCGTTTCTTACCCTCATACGCAGATCATGTCCAAAATCATCTCTGTCCACTCTTACCGGGGCGGAACTGGCAAATCGAACACGACAGCAAACTTGGCATCTATTATCGCTCGTGGCGGAAATCGGGTCGCTATTGTGGACACCGACATTCAATCGCCCGGGATTCACGTGCTGTTCGGTTTCAGCGAGAGCAACATGGATCGCTGCCTGAACGATTACCTGTGGGGCCGGTGTCCGATCGCGGATACGGCCTACAATGTGAGTTCGCTGCTGCCAAAATTAGCCAGTAACGGCAACCTCTACCTGATTCCTTCGAGCATTAAAGCAGGCGAGATAGCGCGAGTTTTGCGCGAAGGCTACGATGTGGGACTGCTTACCGACGGCTTTCAAGAACTGATCGAGTTTCTGGAATTAGACTACCTATTTATCGACACGCATCCGGGGCTCAACGAAGAAACCCTCCTCAGCATCACCATTTCCGACATCCTGCTGCTGATTCTGCGTCCGGATCAGCAAGATTTTCAGGGAACGGCTGTCACGGTAGATGTGGCCCGCAAATTAGAAGTTCCCAAGATTTTGATGACGATCAATAAAGCCCCAGAATCCCTGGATTTCGAGGATTTGAAGCAGCAAGTAGAGAGTATTTACAACATCCCAGTGGCAGGGGTACTGCCCCACAGCGACAAGATGATGTTGCTCGCCAGCAAGGGAGTGTTTGCGCTGCACTTCCCTAACGACCCTCTAACTAAGGTTGTGGAAGGGATTGCGAAACAGATTGTGGGATAATTGGTGCAGCGAATGCCGATCGCCCCCCCAGGAGTGAGTTTCGATCTCAATTCCTGCAGAGCGATGTCCTTCTGCCTATCCGGCTGCCAGCAGAGGAACTTTCTCAGCGACAATATTTGGTTAAAGAGTCAGGAGAATGGCGACAAAATGAGATACAAATAGATTATGAGAATTTGTTAAAAAACTTTAGGAGGAGAACTCATGGATTTTGACTTCCGCATACTAATAGTATTGATGCCCGTATTGTTGGCGGGCGGCTGGGCTGCTTACAACATCGGCAGTATAGCTCTCAAACAAGTGCAGAAATTGTTGAACAAGCAAGCTTAAACTCAGCCTCTTTTCAGGTAATCCCGCAGCCGACTGTTTTTTGAGATACAAAACAGTCGGCTGATTTGTGCATTGGCTCTGCTTAAGTGATGGCTGATTTTGGGCGGGCAATTTACGACTGCAGAGAGATGGGGCGAAAGCCAAAGAAAAGTTAAATTTAAAAATTAAGCAGAAACTGGGTACGCTCCAGCAAAATATTTTGTTGCAGCAAACGAGCCTGGGTAAAAAAACCTAGCTGTGAAAGCAGGGCGATCGTGTAACTCCAGATTTTGATGTTTTGAACTCTACTCATAACTTCTGAGTAGAGTTCCATAAAAATATTGGGTAAGCACGTTATCGCAGAAAATATGAGACAATCACAAAAGTATTTGCCCTAACAATCGCCCTAAAAACTACGAAGTTTAACTGATAGGGAAGATAGGTCAAATTGTCAATGTTAAATTCCTATATCTTTAGATAGATTATGCTTTTTCCCCGATCGAGCGGCATTCTACTCCATCCCACATCCTTTCCCAGTCAATTTGGCATTGGAGACATGGGAATAGAAGCATATCGCTTTATTGACTTTTTAGTAGAGAGCGACCAGCAATACTGGCAGGTATTGCCGCTGGGGCCGACAGGATACGGCAATTCTCCTTATTCGTGCTATTCAGCAATGGCGGGAAATCCCCTGCTGATCAACCCAGAACTGCTGCGGGACGAGCAATTGCTCACAGATGAAGACTTCGCTAATTTACCTGAATTTCCGCTCGATTATGTAGACTTCGAGCGGGCGATCGCCTTGAAAGTGCCTTTGCTCAAAAAAGCTTGCGAAAATTTCAAAGCCAAAGCATCTCCTATCCAGCAAAAAGAATTCTCAGCTTTTTGCGAAAGCAAAGAGAATTGGCTGGAAGATTACGCCTTATTTATGGCACTAAAAGATCACTTTGGCGGTGTTAGCTGGAACAATTGGGAAACAGAAATTGCCCGTCGAAAACCAGAGTCGCTAGAGAAGTGGCGTCAGCAGCTAAATGCTGAGATTTATTACTACAAATACGTTCAGTTTGAGTTTTTTCGCCAGTGGACAGAGTTGAAACGCTATGCTAACCTGCGGGACATTAAAATTATTGGCGACATTCCGATTTATGTAGCTCACGACAGCGCGGATGTGTGGTCTCATCCAGAAACATTCTGCTTGGATGAAGCCACAGGAGAAGCAGCTTTAATGGCAGGAGTTCCCCCAGATTACTTCAGCAATACAGGTCAATTGTGGGGCAACCCCGTATACAATTGGGAGAAGTTGCAAGCAAATAATTTCGAGTGGTGGGTGGAGCGTTTTGAAGCGATTTTCGCTTATGTAGACGTGACTCGTATCGACCACTTTCGAGGATTTGAGGCTTACTGGGCGGTGAAGCGCGGACAAGAAACTGCGATCGAGGGAGAGTGGATTAAAGCGCCGGGAATAGCTTTGTTGGATCTAATTAATGAGAAGTTTGGCAACTTGCCAATTATCGCTGAAGATTTAGGGGTAATTACTCCTGAAGTGGAAGCTTTGCGCGATCGATACGAGTTTCCAGGAATGAAGATTTTGCAGTTTGCTTTCGGCGCGGGCCCTGGCGATCCTTTTTTGCCTTTCAACTACGAACGCAACTGCGTAGTTTACACCGGCACCCACGACAACGACACGACTGTCGGCTGGTTTAATCAACTGCAAAACTACGAAAGAGATGAGGTTTTACGTTACTTGGGCTGCATCGATCCCCAAGGAATTCACTGGTCTTTAATCCGCATGGGTTGGATGTCTATTGCTAATATGGCAATTGTGCCGTATCAAGACTTGTTGGGTTTGGGTACAGACGCGCGGATGAATTTTCCGGGGAAAGCAGAAGGAAATTGGGGGTGGCGATATCGACCAGAAGCTTTGAATTGGGAAGTGCGCGATCGGCTCAAAACTATGACTTACATCTCTGGGCGCGCTCCTAATAAACATTGATCTTATGGAATGGGTAGTTGGTAATGGATAATTGGTAATTGTTAATGGGTAATATTAAATCTGTTAGCATCGGAATTATTCCTATCTCTATTCTTTTAATCTGCGTGAATCAGCGTCAATCCCTTGTCATCTGCGGCTGGAGAAATTATCTTTTTTTGACCGCAGATGAGGGCAGATAAACACAGATTAACGCAGATGAATTAGATCGATTCCGGTTGGACTATCCGTGATTCTTGATCTGTGACGGGATTTGACTATTCCGATGCAACCGGAATGGATCTAATTGGTAATTGGTAATTGGTAATGAGTGAATCAAGACGGACATTCTAATTAAAAGCTGGGGGCTGCCCGCTATTACCTATTACCCATTAACCATTACCAATCAACACTCAGCCTTCATTCTTGGGCGGTGCTGAAGGCGTGAGTTCATTTGCTTTAAAAACAACTTCTTTGGCGACTCCAGGATCTCCGAGTTGTTCGGCTTGTCCGTTATTAACAGCCACCATTACCCCGCCGGCGTTACCTGCTACCACTACCAATTGCTTTTGGGCCCCCCAGGTGCGAACAGTCCCGGTCGGCAAAGTTCCCTCAAACTCTGTTTTACCATCGACTTCAACCTGCATCCACGATTCTGCTTTAAAAGTGACGCTAACCATCACTGGTTTATTCCCAGATTTATCTAAACTTTGACCTGTTCTTACTGCTTCGACAGCTTCGTAACTATCCGGTTTCTGATTTTTTGAGGATCGAGATGCCTCAGCAGCAAAACGAGCTTGGTCTTTCTGCTCAAGCGCTAGTTCTTCGGTTCCCGCACCGTTTCTTGCGGTAACAGAACCGCTTATCAATTGAGATAAAACATTGACCGAACAGATAATTAGAAAGGTGTAAAAGAGGTAGAGGTGCATCGGCCGCAACTGAGGCCCATCTTGCCAGGATAGCTTGGTTCTCGATCGGGCTGGCGGTTCGATCGGAAAAAATTCGGCAAACTGAGCTCCGTCCAAACCCATTGCTTCAGCGTAGCGCTTGATCAAACCCTGAGTGTAGACTGGTTCGGGAAGTTGGTCTAGTTCACCGTCCTCGATGGCTTGCAGCAGATTCCGCCGAATCATTGTTACCACGGCTACTTTGTCCAAACAAATAGACTGCTGTTCGCGGTACTGACGGAGTTGAGTTCCTATTTCCGCTAGCTTCTTTTGAGCTGTTTCTGGCTCTTGGGAGTGCCGTTTCTGCTTAGTGGTTTTGAAGAATAAAAACAATAAATTCTTTGTCATATGCTGTGCTCCTGGGAATTTACTGGCACGCTTATTGATGTTAGGTTGACTAGATTCCATAAATAAATAATTTCCGCATCTTCTAGGGGTCGGCAGCAGCCTGGTGGCAATATTGGCGCACCGGGCCGCTGCAATTGAATCGGGCCAATGGCTGTGCGGTGCAGGCGCACCACTGGATATCCCAACAGCTCGGCTGTTCGCCGAATCTGTCGGTTTCTGCCTTCTGATAGAATGACTTCTAACAGAGTTTCGTCAAGCGCGCGATCGATAACTTTTACTTTCGCGGGCAAAGTTTTTCTGCCGGACAAGATGATGCCCTGACGCCACGTTTGTAGTATGCGTTCCGGGGGATCGCCCCGTACCCAAACCTGATAAGTTTTGGCGATCGAGTGACGCGGATGGGTCAAACAAAATGTCAGCTTACCATCATTGGTGAGCAAGAGGGCGCCGGTGGAATCTGCATCTAAGCGTCCTACGGGGTGGATGCCTTGACCGGAGCGCAGTTGTGGTGGCAGCAAGTCGAGAACTTTCGATCGGGCTCTTGGATCGCTGCAAGTAGAAACTACGCCTGCCGGCTTGTTGAGCAACAGATAGACCTTTGCGGGTCGATCCGTTGGTTTCACGGGGACTCCATCGACTTGGATGAGATCGCGATCGGGATTCGCTTTTTCTCCTAAGCGAACAATATTGCCATTAACTCGGACTCGTCCAGCTACAATCATCTGTTCTGCAAGACGGCGAGAGGCAATGCCCCACTGGGCGAGGATTTTTTGCAGCCTTTCATCAGACATGACGGGAGTGTGGAAATCCCCAACGAGCCAACGGTGGGGAGGAAACACGACACGGTTAATTGATTAACCGTACTAGCAATGCTCAATTCCTGCTTGGGAATAAATTATAATGCTGACCAATTATTACAGGACGCCCGGCAAGAGTGCAGATTGTCCTTGTGCCCGGTGCAGATTGTCCTGATGGCATTACCCTGAATGCTGTGCAAAAACTACGAGGAAAAGACTCGCGGCAGGCACAGGTTTGCACCGTTGGTTTGCGGCCGGTTTGAAAGGTTTGGGTCTGACCCGACCATAAACCAACACTACCATAAATCCCGTACTCCTGGTTAAATTTATACGCTCGATCGCGAATTTTTCATCGGGATCGCACAACTCGTGAACTACCCAAAGATCCCAAGGGGGGAAAGGTGAGAATTTTTCTGCTTCTGGCGTTGCTGATGCCAGATTTCTGCTTGATTTTCGAGTTAATGGGACTTGTTTTCATCAACCCGGTTTCTAAGGAAAATCAGAGGTTGACAGCGGTCTATCTGTCCATAAACCGGGTTTTTGAGGCCGGATGTGCAAGTTCTAGTTAAATTTCTGTGCTTGAATATTAAGGTTTATATTCTGAAATTGTTTATGACTGTCGATCGAAACTCTATTCAATTTGACAATAGAGATGCCGCTGCTGGCTCTGGTGAGACTGTTAATCTCGGCGAGGAGCCGGGGAGACCTTCGCCCAGTCAAGGCAGCCGCATCGCAAGCGCAGTGCTGTCTCCGGCGGTGCAGTTGTGGCTGCGATCGCAAGTTCAGCAGGTGGACGAGTTGAAGGTGAAAATTGAGGGGAGCGATCGACAAATCTTCGGCGGTGCGATCCCCAAAGTCACGGCTGCCGCTCGCGGTGCTGTGTATAAAGGATTACACCTAACAGAAGTTGCCATAGAGGGTTGTGGCATTCGCATCAACCTCGGTCAAGCTCTCAAAGGCCAACCCCTGCGCCTCCTGGAATCCGTTCCCGTGGCAGGCGTTTTGAGGCTTAGTCAGGCGGATTTGAATGCGTCGCTGAAAGCGCCTTTGCTTGCTGATGCTTTGAACGAATTTTTGCTGCCTATGCTGCCGTTGACAGATAGGGAAAAGTCGCTGAAGTTGCAAAATTCGCAGATTATAATTGAGGCGGGTTTGTTGACGCTTTCGGCGACAATTTTTCGCGCTGGCGGTAGGCAAATTCCTTTGGTATTGCGGACGGGTTTGCGGATAGCCAGCGGTCGCGAATTGATGTTTGAATCACCAGAAATCGAAATGGATGGAGAATTAAAGAGCAGTGATTTCAAGGGTTTTAAAATTGATTTTGGGCCGGAAGTTGAGATAGAAGAGTTGATCTTGAGTCCGGGGGAAATTGTTTGTCGGGGAGGAATTAGAGTTTTGCCTTAGTTAATTAACAGTTGACAGTTGACAGTTGACAGTTGACTTTAACCTGCGTCATCGGCAAAGCCTGGGAATATATACCGAATTCCTAATTCCCCATGCCCAATTCCCAATTACCGATTAATTAAAAAAGAGTCGATCGCAGGCAACAGTAAAGTCACAAAATAGTAGACTAAGGGCGCGGTAAAAACATAACTGTCGGTGCGATCGAGAATGCCGCCGTGACCGGGGATCAACTGCCCCGAATCCTTAACGCCGGCGTCTCGCTTCATCATCGACTCAGTTAAATCTCCCAACAGGCTAGCAACGCCAATCAACAGACCAAAAGCAGCCCCAGTATACGGCCACCCCGGCCAGTTTAAATACCAAGACCCAGCGACTGCCACGGCGATGCTGCCGCAAACTCCAAATACGGCACCTTCAACGGTCTTTTTGGGGCTGATGTGGGACAGGCTAGTGCGGCCGAAGAATTTGCCGACAAAATAAGCCCCAATGTCAGCGGCCCAGATGCAGAGGAAAGCCAGCAGCAGCGAAGTCAATCCTAAAGATATATGGCTAGAAGTTGTCCAAGATGGGGACGGGTAAATGTTAACCGGCAAATTGCTTGCTACTGCTTGCGAAAGTTGGGTTGTAGCAAGATTGCCTGGGTCCAGGCCTACTCGCAGCCGTACCCAATAGCTGGGTAAATAACCGCCGTAGAACAATCCTAAAACTGAGGAGGCAATATCGGCGATCGTCGATAATTTAGGTTGAAATAACAGGTAGAAACAGATTAAGGTTCCCGCTAAGGGGAACATGGCGTCTACGAGTTGCGGTGCTAGGGCAGCAGTAATTAACAGGCCTTGACTGACTGCTAAGGTAGTTTTGGCAGCGGGTGCAATCCCTTTAGCCCTGGCTAGTTGAAAATATTCCAATTGACCTAGGTAGACGATGACTCCAAAGCCGACGGTGAAGTACCATCCGCCCATAATAATCATTCCCAAAGCAAGGGCGATCGCAACTATTCCACTCAGGATACGAGACCAAGGCATAAAATGAATTTCTCTTGCAGACGGCGGTGGATCATTCGATTTTGGATTTTGGATTTTGGATTTTGGATTTTGGATTTTTATAGAGCACGAGTTGATCCCTTGCACAGCTAACCCCCATCCCCCATCGGTCATCCAATATCTCAAGTCAGGCGGTCAATCCAGCGATGGTGGCCCCTATTCTTAAGTATGAAGGTTAAGTGAACTTAAAAAAGATTAAGAATTACAGAATTAATCGGTGTATCCATGTCCAACTTCGTGTCGTGCCTTCTTCTTGCTTCTAATCAAGCTTTTCGCCGCTGAGAATAAATATGGGATTGACGGCGGCAAAGGTTTGACTCAGGCCGCGAGTCTCCAAGCGGTTGACGGCGGACTGGACTACCTCGATGTTCCGGGCTTGCAACTCGGCGAACCCTTCTGAAATGGCGTACAGATTCTCTAAATTGGATGCTGTGGCGACAACTCTACCGTGAGGTGGCAAGTACCGCCAGACTTCTTGGAGAATGGCTTTAATGGGGCGACCTCCTTCGATGCAGACTCGGTGGGGGGGTTGGGGCAGGTTTTCCAGGCATTCCGGGGCACTGCCTTCTATGACTTCTACGTTGTCGAGCTCGAATCGATCGCAATTTCTGCGAATCAAGCTTGCTACTTCTTCGTCCCTTTCGACGGCAATAATCCGACCTTTGGGGCACAGCAAACCTGTTTCTACGGCGATCGTACCAGTACCTGCACCGATGTCCCACACGACTGAATCTGCTTGCAGCCGCAGGTGGGAGATTAACAGCAGTCGGACTTCTCGCTTACTCATGGGAATTCCCGGTAAACGTTCAAATAAGTCATCCGGGATGCCTGGAGTGACGTAGGGCCAAAGCATAGTTATATTTTTGATTTTTGATTTTTGATTGAAGCTAGACCGAAGTTGGAACTTGCGGAAGAAGTAGAAATTCTCCCAATTTCCCCCAAGCCTTAATATTTACTGTCGCACAACCTTGAGAGTTTGGAGGCCGGGATCGCTGCAACCTGTGATTTTTCCGCCGGCGGCCAGGATTTGTTGCAGGTAGTCAACGGCTGCTGGGGTAATGATTTCACCGGGCATCAGGACTGGTATTCCTGGGGGATAGGGACAGATGAGTTCGGCGCTGAGTCGATCGACTGCTTTGTCTGCAGGTACTGTTTCCGCTGGGAAAAAGAAAGCCTCGCGGGGGGAGAGGAGAGGGGGAGAGGGGGAGAGTGGGAGAGTGGGAGATTGGGCAAATCTTCCATCGGACATCGGACTTCTTCTCTCGGACTTCTTCTTTCGGACTTCTTCCTTCTTCCTGACATCCGTTACATCCGTTACAGAATCCGTTGCCGAACTTCCTTCTTCCTTCTTTTTTCTTCCTTCTAAAAGAGTACAAGCTTTAACTAAATTGTCAATATCTGATTGTGTATTTCCCAAGCTGATAATAAATGTTAAATGTTTGGGCATTGGTAATTCTGCGGTGACGCCGAGTTGACAGTGCAGAATTTCATCGGCTGCAAATCCTGTGATTCCTAAATCTGATACTTTTACTGTTAGCCTGGTTCGGTCTAATGCTGCAAAACCCGGTGTATTTAACGGTTCTAAAACTGATAAGCCGGGAATTTGACTGATGCGCGATCGCGCTTTTTCTGCTAGCTGTAAAGTTTGGGCCATTAATTCTTTGCCGTGGAGTGCGATTTGTTGGCGGGCTGCGTCTAGGGATGCTAATAGTATGTAACTGGGACTGGTAGATTGTACTAGCTGCAATGCTCTATTTAATTTTTGGATATCTATGCGATCGCCCTTGACGTGCAGCATCGATGCTTGTGTCATTGCACCGAGGGTTTTGTGGATTGATTGTACTGTTAAATCGGCGCCGGCTGATAGTGCTGGTTCTGGCAAGTTTGGATGAAAGTTAAAGTGCGCGCCGTGGGCTTCGTCTACTAATAACGGTATGTTGTATTGATGGGTAATTTGGGCGATCGCCCGCAAATCCCCGCAGACGCCGTGATAGGTTGGGTAAACTATCATTACTGCTTTGGCGTCGGGATGTTGTTCTAATGCTGCGGCTGTGGCTTCTGGGGTGATGCTGTTGGCAATATCCCAATCCGGGTTGTACTCTGGATTGACAAAAATTGGAATTGCACCGGACAAAATCAAACCTGAAATCGCCGATGAGTGGATATTTCGAGGCAAGATAATTTTATCGCCGGGGCCGCAAGTTGCTAAGGTGGCGGCGATAATTCCGCAAGTCGAACCGTTTGCCAAAAACCGAGTTGATTGGGCTCCAAATGCTGCGGCGGCTAAGTCTTGAGCTTCGGCAATTGCACCTTCTGGGTTAAAGAGATTATCTAACTCCGGCAATTCCGGCAAATCCGATCGAAATACTGTCGCACCGAATAAGTCAATTAGGGGTTGAGAGAGTCCTTGTCCGCGTTTATGTCCGGGGGCATAAAATGGGGCGTGTGGCTGATTTGTGCGATCGCGCAAGGCATCTAATAGAGGCGTTTGTTGTTGAGTGTTTGCTGGTGACACGCTTAATCTTGATTGCTGTATTTGATATCTAAGTAGAGCGGTATGAAAAAACCACAATATCTTGTTGTAGGGGCGGGTTGAGCCAATGTCTTTACTCTCACGCAGTTTATTTCTGTACTCACGCGCCCTCGCTATCTAATGTTTATTTGTAACCACATACTTAGTTTAATACCAAAGGCATAATTTTGTACGGAAGTAACAGTTAATTATAGTTATTTAGATAGATGTCTCCGTCGCAATCTTTAGTTTATTATTATGATATAAGACACTACCACAACTCAGTTATTTTTGTTGTAAAATATAGCTAGGAGTGGCGAGCCAATGTTTTTGAAACATCTCTATTAGCGAGCAAAACACTAACATGATTTATCCCACTCCAGATCCATTTCCCGGCCCGCAGATTCCCAGTACCGAACCGGGGCTGCCGACTATACCCGCATCACCACCAGTGCCGGGTCCCGTTCCCGAACCGATTCCCGGGCCAGTACCGGAGCCGGTACCTGCGCCAATTCCCCAGCCAATTCCCGAACCGGTGCCGGAAACTGTACCCTCTCCAATTCCTCAGACAGTGCCGGGGCCAATTCCTCAGACAATCCCTGGACCTGTATAAATTATGTTTTAGTCGATCGCGAAATTTAAGATGGTTTGTCAGGTCGATCGCAAAAACCGGTTTCACCCAAGTCCCCAATCTTTTTGGTGAATATCAGACTTGAAAAAACTCGGTTTTTGCCTAAATTATCAATTAATTGAAGTTGAGCGCAGTCTCTTTACAAAGGTCAACAGCATCCAAATCCGTGGATTTGCCGTCAGAGTATTCGGCTCTAACATCAAAAACACAGCCCGCATCCGACCCGCCGTAGTCCGCTTGATTCCACTCAAAATCTGCCTTTTCCCGATCGGCAATGGGGGCCTCTAGCTCGTTTTGTCCCCAAGTATCCTTATCGGGAGGAGACATATAGACGGCTGTCATCGTCTTGCCGCTGTTGTTAACCACCGAAATTTTGACCATCTCAGCGAAAACGCTAGCTGGTGTCAGCGCTAACAGGGGCAGCGACAGCCCCGCAGCGATCGTTACTTTGCTTAACAATTTGTTAACCATTGAGCCATCTACCTCAAGTTAGATATTTATTCAAGCTTAGCTGTAGAAGTTAGAAGGGACAAGGCAGATATATTGCTATTGCTTATGATATTTTGAAACAGTGATATGTTTCTAAATACCTATGCTTACTGCCGGAATTGTCGGACTGCCTAATGTTGGCAAATCTACTTTGTTTAATGCTCTGGTTGCTAATGCCAAGGCGACTGCTGCTAATTTTCCTTTCTGTACGATCGAGCCAAATACGGGTATCGTGGCAGTGCCAGACGAACGGTTGAAGGTGCTGAGCAATATTTCCAATTCCGTGCAAACTGTGCCGACGCGGATGGAATTTGTTGATATTGCTGGTTTGGTGAAGGGGGCGAGTCAGGGGGAAGGACTGGGAAATCAGTTTTTATCTCACATTCGGGCCGTAGATGCGATCGTCCACGTTGTCCGCTGTTTTGAAAATGACGATATCATTCACGTTGCGGGTTCTGTCGATCCGATCCGAGATATAGACATTATCAATCTCGAATTAATTCTAGCAGATTTAGCTCAAATTGAACGCAGGCTCGATCGCACTCGCAAGCTCGCCCGCAACAATAAGGAAGCTCAAGCAGAAGTGGATGTACTCGAAAAATTAGTCGTGGTTTTGAATGCGGGGAAACCGGCGCGGCAGTACAATTTCACAGATGAAGAAGCTGAATTAGTTAAAGGTTTGGAATTACTCACCAACAAACCAATTATCTATGCTGCTAACGTGTCTGAGGACGATTTAGCAACAGGAAATAGCTATGTCGAACAAGTGCAGGAAGTAGCAGCTAAAGAAAATGCTAAGGTAGTCATAGTTTCGGCGCAAGTTGAGTCAGAATTGGTGGAGTTATCCGAGGAAGAACGAACGGATTTCCTAGAATCTCTGGGGGTAAAAGAAGGTGGCTTGAAATCTCTGATTCGAGCTACTTACGAATTATTGGGTTTGCGGACTTATTTTACTAGCGGGCCGAAAGAAACTCGCGCTTGGACGATTATCGCGGGAATGTTAGCACCGCAAGCTGCGGGGGTTATTCACTCTGATTTTGAACGGGGTTTCATCCGGGCCGAAACTGTGAGTTATGAAGATTTGGTTGCTACGGGCGCGATGAATGCGGCTAAGGAAAAAGGGTTAGTTCGCAGTGAAGGAAAAGAGTATATTGTACAAGAGGGGGATGTGCTGTTGTTCCGATTTAATGTTTAGCTTTTTTAAGGAGATGAACACATGGATATCGTTTCGCTGGCAATTGCTTGGCTGGTAACTTCGGTGAGCTTTTTTATTATTTCCAAGTTGCCCATCGGGGTGGACATTGACACTTTTGGAAAAGCGATGATTTCGGCGGCGGTTTTTGGATTGCTGAATGCTTTGGTGCGGCCGCTTTTTGTGGTTTTGGGTTTTCCATTGGTGTTGGTAACTTTTGGTTTGTGGATAATTGTTATCAACGCGATTATCTTTGGATTGGCGGCTTGGCTAGTCGAAGGATTTCGCTTGCGGTGGGGAATTTGGAGTGCTTTGCTGGGTGCTATAGCCCTCGGTTTTATCAACTCTTTGCTCTATCAGGTGTTGAGTACGCTGCCTAATGTAAGGTAGATCCGGCTAATGCGGGGGACGGAAGGAAGGGGCGGGTTTATTCATCCTGTTAGTTATCGCAAATATTTCAGGTGAAACACGCCCCTAGGGCAAATATTTTAGATTTAATTCCCCCATCTCAGGTATTTGTTTTTTGGTATTGGTTGAGTTATTAGCCTTCGCAGTAGTCGATAAATTTGTCGGGAACTAAGCGCAATTCGCCCGATCGAAAGCGCTCGACCGGCATCCAAAGTGCGGTAAATACCCACTCTCCGTCTGCAAAGGCTAGACTCTCCAATTGATAAAATTTGGGATCGACAAATTCGCACTGATAGAGTTGTATTAGTTCGTGTCCGGCCTGACCATTAAAAATAAAAAAATTTTCCAAACAAGCCAAATATTTGATATTTGTTAACTCGGCTTTAATTTCTTCTTTAAACTCTCTTTGCAAAGCGTCGATGCTGTGTTCTCCGAATTCTATGCCACCACCCAGAGCTCGGTAAAATGTGTCTTGTTTGACCGGATCTTCGCATTCTGACACGAAAATGCGATCGCCCGAGCGAATTAATCCTAAAACAATTACGCGAATTGTACCTTTTTGCATAATTTAGTTATCAGTCATCAGTCATGACGCATCAACACCAAAACAAAAGAAACCGGGTTTCGACTTCGCCCAACCAGCAGGTTTTTTGCCGTTGATGCGGGCTGTAACGAAGTATGATGCAAAAAACCCGGTTAATTACTACCCGTGCGTAAGTTCTATATTACTCAGCAATCATCACTCATTATCCGTGTATCCGTGTCATGCCTTTCGTGTCAAGGGTTAATTATCAGCGGCAAAAGCCTCTCGACGGCGAGTGTTGTCAACGGGCCAGTCTGTATTTTCCCCGCCAATAATGAGTTTTTCAATCGTTACGAATTCTTTGCTGAGTTGCTGGAAAACATTAATCAAAACATCGAGGCCTATCGCATCGCTAGTGCCCAAATCAAACCAGCAGCGAGCCCAAGAACCTTGATACTCCATGTCTCCCATATTGTGCATCAAAGCCATCATACTTTGGTCGGCTAGATTAACATCGTAATTCATATCACTGATATCTAAGCCTTCATCTTGAACTTGCAAATTTTCCGCATTAAATCCTCCCAGTTTTCCCAAGAAAAACCAAGAGTCAAACACTTCTTCAACATACTGTTTTTCACCGTTTGAAGGCACGTTGCTGAACTTCAGCCAAATCCAGAGGTCAAAGGGGTTAAACTCGCGAAACTCTACTTGCATCGTTTTTTGGTGTTTTTATAGTGGTGGTAAGGCCGCGGGCCCCCAGACTCCATCTGCATCTCTAATTTTATCGCGCATCGGGTCGCAGGCGCGAGATTTGCTGTCGAGGCGGTTACGGGTTCTGCACTGCTGAAAGAAGATTTCGGCTACTAAACTGCGCGGCAGTTGGTCGGGTTTTGCTAAGGCGGCGTCGAAGTTTTTTCGGGCTTCCTCAAGTAAGGTTTTGTTGCCGTCTTTCCCCTGGGATTGGGAAAACAAGATTTGTGCTTTTAGATAGAGAACTTCGGGATTATTTGGCGTTTCTGCTAGGGATTTGTTGGCAAATTCTAAAGCGCGATCGTACTTTTTCAAGTCTCGATAGCCGACGGCCATGCCGCGATACGCTAAGTAGCGAGGAGAGGCTTTTTGTTCGAGTCTTTGAATGGCTTCGTTGGGGTTGGAAAAGGGCAGGTTGGTGGCTAGAATTAAGTCCATGTAGCCTTTGAGCAGGTTGAGTTCTGGATCGTTGGGCGCTATTTTATCGGCGGCATCTAGGTATTGAAATACTACTCGCAATTTACTCAAAGCTTGGGGCGCCCCTTTAGCTGTTCCTTCTTTGGCTATAATGTTCGCCCCTTCTAGAAAGTGACCTGTTGCTGTGTAAATATTGCCGCGCAATGGATTAGTTTTAGTTAATTTTTCGCCGACTTCGCGGGTTTTTTGTGCGTAGGAATTCATCGAGTTTAAGTCCTGCTCGATGTATGAGAGGGAAGCTGCCATTGCATAGGCTAGCGGCTCGTTTGGTTCGGCTGATAGTGCTTGTTGAATTTGAGTTTTTGCTTGTTTGTAGTTTCCTTGCTCAAACATTGTTTTAAAAGCGGTTTCGGTGTTGGGCCCGATCGCCTGCGGGTTGCTGTTGCGAAAGGGATCACCCGCTACTGCCGAGTTAATGCAGATGCTGAGGGCGATCGCTCCTGCACAGGCGATCGCCCGCACTGTCTGTTTAGAACTTAACATTTGCTTGCCAAGCGATGCTAAAGGGGTTTTCGTCATCGTCAATTCTCTCAATGGAATATACTGTAAACTAGAAACAAGAGAGTTAAATTTTCAGACTTTCGGGTCGCGACCAAAAAAAGAGTGAAATTTGCTTGATTTTTTGTGGTTGTTGAGGTATATTTTAATAAGGGAAGTGTGACTTTTAATATATTTAAGGACATATTTCCATTATTAAAATATACCATGAAACAACAGAAAAATCAAACGCCCATCCTGAAAAAAAAGGAAAGTTTTGTAAAGATTTATGTAAAATAATTGTGTGCGATCGGCCCAAGCTAGAAACAAATCGCTGAGGCTGGATAATTAATCCGTGTATCCTTGTCAAAATTCGTGTCAAAATTCGTGTAGTGCCTTCCTTCTCCCCAATCACCAATTGCGTTAATGCTTTATCTAAAAAACTTAGTATATCATCCTACCGCCTGTCCGAATGCTATTCTGAAAAATATTAACTTAGAACTTCCCTCGCAGCAAATGGGGCTGATTGTGGGTCGCAGCGGTTCAGGCAAAAGTACGCTCTTAGAAATATTAGCAGGTTTAGCGGAAAAAACTAGCGGCGACATCCGTTGGCGGGAACAAGAATTAACACCGGAACACTTGCAACAGTTAGGAGGTTTAGTGTTCCAGTTTCCAGAAAGACATTTTTGCGGTGGCACAATTTTAGAAGAATTGCGGTTGGGGCATCCTGAATTGGGACAAGAACAAATCAACAAAGCAATGGCAGAAGTGGGACTCGGACATTTGCCACTGCGCGCTTCTCCCCACGCTTTGAGCGGCGGACAACAGCGGAGGGTAGCCTTGGCGGTGCAGCTAATTCGGCAGCCGCATTTGCTACTTTTGGACGAACCGACGGCGGGTTTGGATTGGTCGATGCGGCGGCAGTTAGTAAGCTTGTTGAGTAAGTTGAAAAGTCACTGGACTTTGTTGATTGTAACTCACGATGCTAGCGATTTGTTGAGCGTTGCCGATCGCTTTTGGACTTTAGACCACGGGGATTTGCAGGAGGTCGATCGGGCTAAGTTAGAAGCTAAGGAAACGAGTTGCGTTTGATTTTTCTGGCGTTCCCCATGGTTTCCCGGCGAATAGAATTCGCGTCTATACAAACGAAGTCCGCCTACGCGGACAGCAAGAAACAAGTGAGAATCGAACTAGATGATAAATGAGATTAAAATGCCTGTGTTGCCCCAGATGAACGAGTTGTGGCAAAAAACGCTGAACTGGCAGCCGGATGAGTCGCAGCAGCAACAATTTCAGCGGCTTTATGAGTTAATTGTTGAGGGAAATCGCTCCTTGAATTTAACCCGAATTACTGAGCCGATGGAGTTTTGGGAAAAACATTTGTGGGATTCTCTGCGGGGAATCGCCAGACTGCTGCCAGCTAATCACAATTTGGCGGAAAATCCAGAATTTGCCGCCGAGTCGGTGCAGAAAGCGATCGACATTGGGACTGGTGGGGGTTTTCCGGGGTTGCCGATCGCGATCGCCCTGCCGCATTTATCAGTTACCTTGCTCGATTCTACGCGCAAAAAAATTGCTTTTTTGGAAACAGTTGTGCCGTCTTTAGGGATAGGAAATGCGGCGACTTTGTTGGGTAGATCTGATGAAATTGCCCGACAGCCGCATCACAAACAAGCTTACGATCTAGCACTTCTTAGAGCAGTTGGAGCAGCTTCTATTTGTGCTAAATACGCGCTGCCATTCCTTAAAAATGGCGGTTTGGCTGTACTTTACCGTGGGAATTGGACGGTGGAGGAAGAAACAGAGTTGCAAAGGGCGATCGAGCATTTGGGCGGTAAAGTTGAGTCAGTCGAAGCATTCACAACGCCGACGAGTCAGGGGGCGCGGCACTGCGTTTACTTGCGGAAAGTTGTACAGCAGTTCGAGCGTCCCGTGCGCTAGCTATAGCCGTTTTTCAATACTAACTATGCTTGCCAATAAGATTGCACTGGTCACAGGTAGCTCGAAAGGAATTGGTGCTGGCATCGCCCTTGAATTAGCCAAATCGGGTGCAGATATTTGTGTCAACTATTGCGATTCTCCAACATCTGCACTCGAAGTCGTCAACCAGATTCACTCACTCGGCCGTCGCGCTATCGCGATTCAAGCAGATGTCTCACAGCGCGACCAAGTGGAAAGGATGGTGGATACGTGCGAACAAGAACTGGGTCAAATCGATATTCTAGTGACAAATGCGATCGCTAGCGTCCGAAACACCTTGCTAGAAACTAAATTTGAGGATTTACAGCGGACACTAGAAATAGGGGTGTACGGTGTGTTTCACGTATGTCAAATAGTTGCCCGCCGTATGGTGGAAAGGAAGGCCAAAGGCTCGATTATCCATATCTCATCCCCGCACGCCCATTTTCCGTATAAGGGTGCGATTGACTACAACACCACCAAAGCAGCCTGTCATCACCTCGTTCTTTCTATTGCGAATGAACTGATGTGGCACAAAATTCGGGTCAACATCCTAGAGCCTGGGTGGACTGACACTCCGGGTGAGCGACGTTGGTACAGCGACGAATTGCTTGAGTCGTTCAGCAACCAAATGCCTCTGGGCCGCATGGGATTCCCGGAAGACTTAGGCAAAGCAGCAGTTTTCCTGGCATCTGATGCGGCTGGCTACATCGCGGGCAGCGTGTTAAAGGTAGATGGTGGACTGTATATTGAGGGCAGCCCGAGTTTGACCTCAGAATCTCAAGATAAGTAGGTAGGCGACATTAAACTAATTATCTAACAGTATGTAAACAGGGCTAAGTCAGCCACGCTTAAGGCTCAGGATATTTTACAATCGTTTACTTACTTAATTGCGTTTTACAGCGCCTACCTACTTAAAACCGAGTTTGTTGTTGGGCTGTTTGCGCTCGATCGCAATAACAAACTTTGTTGAACTAAGCGTTAGCCTTGTCGTAGCGCTTGTTAATTTCCGCCCAATTAACAACATTCCACCAAGCTTTTAAGTAGTCTGCCCGCAAATTTTGGTATTTGAGATAATAAGCGTGTTCCCAAACATCGTTACCCATAATTGGATAGTTGCCATCTATCAAAGGCGTGTCTTGATTGGCCGTAGTTGTAATCTCAAGTTTGCCAGCTTTATTGCGGACTAGCCACACCCAACCGCTGCCAAAACGCTTGGCGCCGGCATCGTTAAATTTTGCTTTAAAATCGTCAACACTGCCGAAAGTTTGCTTAATTGCTGTTGCAATTGCCCCTGTGGGTTCGCCGCCCCCGTTGGGACCCATGATTTCCCAAAACATAGTGTGGTTTAGGTGTCCGCCGCCATTGTTACGCACGGTTGTGCGAATATCTTCCGGCACTTTGCTCAAATCTCGCAGCATATTTTCAGCACTCATATTTTTGAGCTGCGGGTATTTGCTGACAGCATCGTTGAGGTTTTTAACGTAAGCGGCGTGGTGTTTGTCGTGGTGAAATTGCATTGTCCGCGCATCGATGTGCGGTTCTAAAGCATTGTATTCGTAGGGCAGAGGTGGCAGTGTAAAAGGCCCCGGAGTTTGGGCTATTTTTGGACTTTCTGCAACTGGACTTGCTTGCGATACATTATTTCCTGACGCTTGGCAAGCACCTGCGGTAATAGCTCCGACGGTGGCTGTCACTAAATACAAGAAATCTCGGCGTTTGAGAGTCATAAAAAGTACCTAAGTGAATTATTAACTGTTTTATCTCAGATTAAAGCAAAATGGGAGTGAGTTGAGAAAAAAAGTTGTATCGCCCGAATGGATGAGACGGATGGGCGATGGTTGTGAGAGTTTCTCAAGTATAGGCTAATTGTGTGCGCGTAACTAACTCACGTGCTCCGGTTCACCAACCCGGTTTCTGTCTCGAAACCGGGTTTTTTTTAGATTATTCTTGGGACAAGCGCTGGATGGCTTGGCCTCCAAAAAGCCGATCGGCTGCTTGAAGAATACCGGGAATTTTAGCAGCGTGGGGACTGTGGGCTAGACAGCGGCGCAAGTCTAATTCATCGAGGCGATCGGCTTTTTGGCCGGGGAACCAGTGACTGGCATTACCTAAGAGGTTGTAGCGCATCTTGCAATAGTCTATCGTATCGTAAGCCTGCGCCAAATTCCACAGCCACAAAATCACATAAATATTAATACCTCCGGGAGTATTTTCGATAGTTGGTAAACCTACGTGCCACGTCTTAAACCAATCTTCTCCTAATTTATCAATTGCTGCTTTTTCTAACTTTTCTAATATCGGTGGCAAAATTTCATCGGCTCTATCTAACAATTCTATAGCTTTCAGATGTTCGTTAAAATCTTCAGGTTTGGCTGCGCCCAAACTCAAAGTGTGTACTTGCGGATGCGACAAACAAAACAAATCGTTAAACACCATCGGACTCAGCGGATAGCACAAGTCTACCAATTGTTGTGGCGGGTTGTAAAGTTGACCGCCTTTGTCGGAAGGACTGATAATAAAAACGCCCATATCGTGACGTTTAGCAGCTTCAATAGCGGGCCAATTACTTTGATTGATGTAGTACCAGTGCAAGTTAAGATAATCAAATTGATTAGTTTCAATTGTTTTGACAATCACATCCGTCGGGCCGTGAGTGGAAAAACCAATAAACCGAACTTTGCCTTCTACTTGCAACTTTTTCGCCACATCCATGCAGCCGCCCGGACGCATAGACTCCTCTAGCAATTCCCACGTATTAATGCCGTGTAGCGACAGTAAATCGACGTATTCTAGTTGCAAATAAGCTAAGGATTTATCAAAGTCTTCGCGAAACTCTTGGGAGTTAGGTTTGGGACTAACTTTTGTTTGCACTATCAACTTTTTGCGGGGAAAATTTGGGAAAATTCGCCCCAATTGCATCTCGGAAGTGCCGTAACCGCGAGCAGTTTCTATGTGATTGATGCCGCATTCAACCGAGTAGCGAATCGTCGCTTCTAGATTTTGTTGATTGTCTGGCGGAATTTCACTGGCTGGCACGTCTTGCCATTTGTACTGATATCTCATGCCACCACAGGAAAAGACGGGCATGAATAATTCTGTGCGACCGAATCTGCGATATTGCATCATAATCAAAGTCAAAGCTATAGCAGAAAGAAGAAGGAAGTTCGGCAACGGATTCTGTAACGGATGTCAGGAAGAAAGAAGTTCGGCAACGGATTCTGTAACGGATGTAACGGATGTAAATGATAGAAGGAAGAAGGAAGAAGGGAGAAGGAAGAATGAAGGATGAATATGTAACAATCACAAGGGTTTCATTGATTAAGAACTTCTTAATAGTCTTGGTGGTTGCTATAGGGTAAGAAACCTTGTTTTTGGTATTTTTGCGGGTTGTAAATCCCATATTGCAGCATTCTACTGAACAGGCAAGATGCCTGTTCCACAAAGAGTCTTTGACCACCAGTGAGGCAGTTTTGACTATTTAGAAATCTCCCGGACTACTGGTTTTCCGTCTTGGATTTCCCCGACTAAAACCAAATCTGTACAGTTGACAAACAAACCATTTTCTAACACACCGGGAATGTTATTCAAGCTTTTTTCCATTTCTCCCGGGTTGGCAATGTCATCAAATTTGACATCAATTACCATATTACCTTGATCGGTAATTACGGGGCCTGCTTTTTTCACGCCCATGCGGAGTTCGGGTTGGCCACCCAATTTTTCAATGGCGCGCATCACTGGTGTTAATGCCATCGGTATAACTTCGATGGGCACGCGAAAAGTCGAACCCAATTTATCTACGATTTTGGAACTGTCCACTACTACAATAAACTGAGTTGCGAGGTAATCGACTACTTTTTCGCGGGTGTGGGCAGCGCCACCACCTTTAATTAAGTTGAGGTGAGGATCTACTTCATCAGCGCCGTCAATAGCAACATCAATTCTGTCAATTTCATCTAGTGTTGTCAGCGGGACTCCGTACTGTTTGGCTAACACTTCTGATTGAAAAGATGTCGGTACTCCCTTGATATCTTTGAGTTCACCTGATTTTATGCGATCGCCCAATGCTTGAATAGTATAAGCTGTAGTTGACCCCGTGCCAAGTCCGACAATCATACCAGATTGTACGCGATCGGCAGCAGCAAAGCCGACTTGCTGTTTCATCAATTTTACGGGATCTTGTTCTGTGGTCATGTTCGGTACTCCTCAATAGTTTTAAGATTGTACCATTTAATGAAAATCGGATTTCTCGATACTTATACTTGGGATTACAACATTGAAACTCCTTACCGCGAACCTTTGGGGGGCACTCAGTCGGCTATTTGTTACTTAGCTGAGGCCTTGGCTGCACAGGGAAACGAGGTATTTTTACTCAACAATACTTCCGAGTCGGGGATGTGGCGCGGCGTTGATTGCAGGCGCAGGGTGGGGGACAAATCTAATTTAGAATTGCTGCGATCGCTCGATTTTTTAGTTATAGTCAATATAGTCGGTAAAGCGCTGAAAGTTAAGCGGCTTTTGGGGCATCACATTAAGTTAATTTTGTGGATTCATAACGAACCGGGCTTTGTATTTCTCCAATAGTTCAATAATCAGCGAGAAATCAATGCTTGCGATGCTTTTGTATTTGTCAGCGACTGGCAGCGCGAGCAATTTCATCCACCCTTTGGGATTGACTCCAATCGCTGTTGTGTTTGAAGAAATGCGATCGCACCTTGTTTTGCTAACATTTTTCCCGATAATCTTTCTATCCTAACTCATAAATATCGACCGCCCATTCTAGCTTACACCCTCACTCCATTTCGGGGACTCGATATTTTGTTAAAAGTCTTTCCCGAAATTCGTCAAGCTGTCCCCGGAACCAGATTAAAAGTATTTTCAAGCATGAAAGTACACCAAATAGACGACAATGATAACAAGCTTTTTGTCGGTCAACTTTACCGCCCGTGTCAGGAAACAGAATTCGTCGAGTACATCGGTTCCGTACCCCCACCCGAACTCGTCCGGCAACTGCGTTCAGTTGCCGTTTTAGCTTACCTGAATACCTATTTAGAAACCTCATCTATTGCCGTGATGGAGGCAATGGCCAGCGGTTGCCGGATTGTGACGAGTGAATTGGCAGCTTGGCCGGAAACAACTGCTGGATTTGCCCGTCTAGTTTCCATGTCAGGGGTGGAAAATTTTGCATCGATAACTAATTGGAAGCCGGCGGGCTAACCAGATTGGGAGGGATATACAAGGCGATTTTTAGAAGCCGTAGTTGGAGTTTTAAATGAGGACACGGGTGCGGGTGGCGCAACTGCTGAAAATCATCTGAGACAGCAGGTAGAATATATAAATCGAGGGTGTACTTGGTCTGTGCGATCCCGATAGTGGTTAGAATGGTTGAATATTATTAGTGTAAAAACTGTAAGAGTGGCAGAGCAAATGAGCCGGAATTCTTTAGTAGGTTTAGAGGCAGTGAGAGATTATTTTCAGAAGGGAAATTGGCTGAAAGATCGAGGTAATCTCGGTGGCGCAATCGAGAAATATCAGAAAGCTTTAGAGTTTAATCCAGGAGATGCAGAAGTTCATAAAAAGTTGGCGGAAGTTTATGTTTTGCAAGGAGAATTTGAAAAGGCGATCGCCTCTTGCCATGTCGCTCTTAAATTTCAACCCAATTTTGCTCCTGCTTACTTAACAATAGGCAATGCTTTGCAGAGTCAAGGCAAGCTGGAAATGGCAATTGAAGCTTACTTGCAAGCTTTAGAAATTCAGCCGGAATTTGCTGAAGCCAGCGCGAATATCGGCAGTATGTATTACAAGTTAGGGCAATTGGAACAGGCGGCAAATTATTACCAGAAAGCTCTGGTAATTAATCCTCAATTGTGTTCGGTCAATATGATGCTGGGCAGCGTTTTTCAGCAGCAAGGAAAGTTAGATGCAGCAATTACTTGCTATCAAAAAGTGTTGCAACAGCAACCGGGAGATGCCAGCGCTGCTGAGAAACTATCGAGTTTGATCGCACAAAAAGATCGGCAAACTACTGACAGCAACTTTATCGAATTAGAAACAGAATCAGGCGAACAGCAACCAGTATCTGTCAACAAAGATGAAGGCTACGGCTTGCAGCCTTCGAGCATCAATTTGCCGCCAGCACCCACCACTGAAACTTTAAATACTCCGTTTACCAACCCCGCCGAACTTTCCGAACAAGTTACCTCGCTAAATGTTCCAGATAGCGGACAAGTTGCCAATTTTCAAGAAGTAGAACCCTACAAAAAACTGGCAGAACAGTTTTTAGTTCAAGGTAAAATTAAAGAGGCGATCGCAGCGTGCCAGCAAGCGATAAAAATCCGACCAGATTTCATCCACGCTTACGTCACTTTAGGCAATGCTTTGCAAGCAGAAGGCAAAAATGAAGCTGCGATTCGATCGTATTCTCAAGCCCTAGAATTGCAGCCAAATTTTGCAGAAGTGCGCGCCAATATCGGCAGTATGTATTTCAAAATGGGGCGTTTGGAAGAAGCGATCGCCCATTACCAGCAAGCGATTGCCCTAAGTCCAAATTTAGCGGGAGCTCACTGGAATTTAGGGAAAGTATATCAGAAACACGGCAACATCGAAGCAGCGATCGCCTGTTTTAAAAGAACATCCGAACTCAACCCGCAGCTAGTCGGCGCAGACTTCCACTTTAACTTAGGTAATCGACTTTTCAGCCAAGGAAAGCGCGAGGAAGCCATCGAAAGCTACGAAAAAGCGATCGCCATTAAACCGGATTGGGCCGAAGCTTACGGTAACATCGGCAGCGCGCGATCGCAACAAGGCAATCTCGACGCCGCCATCGCTTATTATCAGAAAGCTGTAGCTTTAAAGCCGCAATTAGAAGTTTTGCACTTCAATATAGCCAATTCTTTTTTGCAGCAAAACAAGTACGACGAAGCAATTACTAATTACCGCAATACTCTGCAAATCAAGCCCGATTGGCCAGAAGTTCACGCTAACCTCGGCAGTTGTTTTTCCATGCAGGGGCGGCTAGAAGAAGCTTTAGCCAGCTATCAGCAAGCCCTGGTATTAAAACCGGATTGGGCAGAGGTTTACTGCCGGATGGGACACATTCAGAAACAAGATAAGCCGTTGGAGGCGATCGCCAATTTTGAGAAAGCGATTCAATGCAACCCCAAATATAGCGAAGCCTACCAACAATTGTGTGACTTACTAAGCCATTCCACCAACCTCGCCGGAGCCCGCAGCGTAGCCGACAAATACTGCGAAAACTGCGGCGAAAATGCCCCAGTCATGTCAGCTACAGCCTATGTCTTTTCCTACCTGCAATCAGGTGTCAGCAAACAGGCAATTCAGAAACTCGAAGAAATCGAAAACCTCTGCTACGAAAAGATCGAAAGTTTTAGCGTAATGGAACTAAAACTCCTCTACGAAATCTTTCTGTTTGCAGTTTCTCACCTGCGAGACAACCGCGAAAAAAATGCCAGTTTCTACAGACTCATTGCCAAAGAATACTACCAAAAAGCCGTCCCGCTGCGGCAGCAAGTTAACAGAAGCAACCTAGCCAATTACCAAACAAAAGAACAGCGTCATTTAAAAATCGGCTTCCTTTCCAAACACTTCCGCCGCCACTCAGTAGGCTGGTGCAGCGAAGCTTTAATTCGCGAATTAAGCCACATCACCCCCCACGTTCACCTTTACGTCACCGGGAAACTCCACCGAGATGAAGTTACACAGCGGTTTGAAGACATGGCGGGCAAGTTTTACTGGCCTAAAAAATATCCAAACGGCTTTGCTGATGGCGGTGAAATCTTCGCGGAAGTAGCGCAAGACAACTTGGATGTTTTGATAGACTTAGACTCGATGACAGTCCCAACAAATGTCGAAGTTCTGTATCAATATCCTGCGGGGATTTGCGTATCTTGGCTGGGATTTGACGCGCCCTACATTTCAGAGAATCACTACTTTCTCTGCGACGAACACACTCATCCCCGTGGTGTGGAAAAAAATTACTTAGAACAGTTAGTAAGATTGCCTGTTGGTTCGGTAGCAATTGGCGCACTGCAAAGCATTCCTGTGAATCGAGAGGCGATTAGAAATGCTCTGGGAATTGGCTTGGATCAAATGACTTATCTGTGCGTTGCGCCAGGGCGAAAAACCAATCCCGAAATGGTACGAGCTCAAGTTACAATTCTTAAGGAAGTACCAGAGAGTGTGTTAATCCGCAAAGGTCAAGGCGACCCCGATGTTATTCACAGCACTTACCGCGAAGAATGCGAAATTCAGGGAGTAGATTTTGGTCGGATTAAGTTTATAGGGCAAACCAGAAGTGAAGAAGAACACCGGGCTATTTATTATGTAGCCGACGTGCTTTTAGATTCCTATCCTTACAACGGCGGGACTCACAATTTAGAGGCTTTGTGGGCGAATTTGCCAGTCGTAACTCGATCCGGCGACCAATATCTTTCGCGCATGGGTTACGCTTTTCTGAAAAGTGCAAATCTTGATGTTGGTGCGGCGTGGAGTTGGGAAGAATACACGCAGTGGGGAGTTAAGTTTGGCCGCGATGCTGGTTTCAGAAATGCTGTGAAAGAGCATTTAATAAAATCTAAGCAGCCAGAACATCTCGCACCTTTGTGGAATCCTAAAAAGTTGGCTGAGGAGATGTATGAGGTGTTTCAAAAACTGTTAGCTAAATAGGTTAGTCAGTTGTCAGTTGTCAGTAATCATTAGAAGGAAAAATTTCCGCATCTCTTACTCTTCCCCTCTTTCTGTGAAGTCTTGTAACAATCTTCGTGGAAATGCGTAAAAATTCCGCGCCGAGTCTGATAGATAAATAGCTGATTCATAGTACCGCGATCTCACTAACTTTATGCCAGTTAGGGCGATCGCTTTTTTTGTGGTGCCAGTTTGAAAAAGGAATGCAACTGTAGACAAGCTCCAAACGACCAGCTTCATCAGTCATTCCCAATTCTAAAATCTAAAATCTAAAATCTAAAATCTAAAATAACCCGACTACTGACTAATCACTAATAGCCACTCGATCGCGCCCGCCAGACTTAGCTCTATAAAGCGCCTTATCCGCAGCTTCAATCAGCATTTTCGGCGAGTTTTGACCTTCAAAAATCGTCGCCACCCCCATGCTAAGTGTCACGCAATCGCTGACAACAGACTTAATGTGGGGAATTGCTAAGGCTTTGACGCGGCTGCGGATTCCCTCAGCAACAGCCTGTGCAGCCACGATATCCGTATTTGGCAAAATTACCCCAAATTCCTCGCCGCCGTACCTAGCAGCCAAATAGAGGCGTTGTGCGGGTGCGTTCGTGCAAGCATCTCCGATCACCCGCGCCACTTGCTGCAAACAAGCATCCCCGGCTTGGTGGCCGTAATTGTCGTTGTAAAGTTTAAAACAGTCAATGTCGCACATAATCAAAGATAGCGGTTCCGAAGAACTCGACTGCTCCCATTCTCGGTTGATCACCTCGTCAAAACGGCGGCGGTTAGCTAGTTGAGTTAAACTGTCCAAATTCGCCAACCCGTCCAACCGCTGGTTGGCCGCTGCTAGCTGCTGGTAAAGTAAAGATTGTTCGATCGCGATCGCAACTTGAGTACCCAACTGACTCAGCAAATCCACATCAAACTGCTGCCACTGGCGCGGTCCCGAACAGTGGTGGGCAATCAGCAAACCCCACAACTTCGGCACTTGACAAGAACCGTTACCTTCCCTGGGTTCAATTCCCTGCTGGACAATCGGCACCACCAAATTTGCCTTCACCTGACAAGTCTCCAAAAATTTAAGGTGACACTCGCTCAAATTAGAAGCATGAATATCCTCTATGGCGCGGATGCGGCCCTTTAAATACTGTCCGATGTAAGTATTTGCAAAACAGCAATCGTCAATTCCCATCCCCTTCAGTGGAATCCATCCTTCTCCAACCGACTCCACCACCACATCTCCGTTCCAGTCGGGTCGGAAGCGGAAAACCAGCACGCGATCGGTTACCAAAAACTCCCGCACTTCCGCTACTGTAGTGTTGAGAATATCTTGGAGATCCAGAGAAGAACGGATGCGCGATTGAATCTGCCCGATCAGGCGTTCCCGTTCTATTTGTTGCCGCAGCGCGACTTGGGCTTGCTTACTTTTAGTAATGTCTCGACCTTCGGGCAGCAACAATACTATTTTGCCCGTTTCATCCGCAACCGGTTTGAGAGAAAAATCAACAGTTGCCGTCCGATTTACACCTTGAACTTCCACTTCATAGCGAACAAATTCACCTTTTGCCGAGCGAGAAATCGCCTCTTGCAACTGTTCCTGAACTTCCTCAGAATCTCCCCACCAAGGCAACAGCCAAAACGGTTTATTGGCCACATCCCGCAGCTTAATTCCCGCAAAATCCAGAGAAGTTTGGTTAGCTTCCAGCAGAGTGCCGTCCGGTTTCAATAAGCTCACAAATTGGAAAGAAGAATCAAAAATTGCCCGAAAGCGCCTTTGAGAATCTCCCAACATTGCCGTCACCTTTTCGCGAGATGTAATATCGCGGAAGCGCCACACCCTGCCAATAATATTTTGTCCGACTCGAATTGGCTGCGTGTAGCGCTCAAAAGTGCGGCCGTCTTTAAATTCTAGAATATCGCAACCTTCCGACTCCGCATCGCTATAAAATTCTTTAACTCTCTGCAAAAAAGCCCTCGGATCTTTAACTTGCTGAGTCAGAAATGCCAGACGCACCGTTCTATCCATTGAGTTTCTAACTTCTTCATAAATTCCCCACATTTGAACTAACTTTTCGTTAAAACTAATCAGTTCTCCGGCGGTAGTAACGGCGAGAATGCCGTCTGCCGTTGCTTCCAAGGTAGCGTGCAGCAGAGAGCGCGATCGCTCTAATTCTGCTGCGGTCAATTTGCGTTCCGTCAGGTCTCGGACTGCTTTAACCTGTACTAAACGACCTTCCCAAAATACGAACTTGCTGCGAACGTCAGCAGGAAAAGCAGTTCCATCTCGCTTAAGAAAAATCGTTTCACAGACTGTATTGCTGGCAGCAGAAATCATTTGCGGCGCCTGTTTGTATGATTTCGGCGACAGTAGTTCTAGCAAGCTCATTCCCACCATTTCCGCAGGTTCGTAACCGAAAAGTTGGGCAAAATTACTGCTGACGCTCAAAATTGTGTCGCGGTCAGCCACGGCAACTGCTTCAAAATAAGCTTCGCATTCGAGCAAGCGTGCTGCTGAGTGGCTGCTGCCATTTTCGCCAGAGGAGTAGCTGTTGTTAATTAGCTGTTGCAGTTGCGTATTTGCCGAGTACAAAGCAGTCATGGCTTGCCTGTACATAGCAGTACGTTTCTCGACTTTTTCTGCAAGGCGATCGCGATATTCTCGCAGTTCTCTTTCGACTTTAATTAAATCAGTAATATCTACTGCAAACACGATTACACCAGCGACTTTACCTGTTTCATCGCGGTAAGGTATTTTATCTGTACGCACCCAGCATTTTTGACCAAAAACTGTTGGTAGCAGTTCGACTTGGCCCTGCTTGGGAACGCCAGAATTGATTACTTCCAAATCTTCTAAATAATATTGCTCTGCTTCGTCTGGATAGATTTCATAAAAAGATTTACCTTCTAATTGAGCTGCGGGCAAACCTCTCGATGCAGCGGCGGCTTGATTAATTCGCAGCAGGCGACTTTCGGTATCTTTGAGCCAAATCATCGCCGGCACGGAATCAAAAATAATTTGCTGTTCTTGTTGCTGCAGGCGGAGTTCGGCTTCTGCTTGTTTTCTTTTAATTATTTCTTTTTGCAGTTTTTGGTTAGCTTTTTTGAGTTCAGCAGTGCGTCTTTCTACTCTTTCTTCTAGTTGATCGTAGTATTGGGTCAGCAAGTTTTGCTGCTGTTCGTGCCGCATTGCTTCTAATTTTAACTTTTCGCTAGCTGACAAACTTGAGGATACAAAATCTGCTAATATTTGGATAAATTCGTGTTCTTCTTCCGTCCAATCACCATCGGAACCCTGGCGTTCGGCGCTGACTATTCCTAACCTTTGACCTGCTAGCACAATCGGTACGTTTAACAGGGAAGTCGTGCCCCGATCGAGTAAATAAAGGCCGACAAGTTCTCGCGTTCTGGGGTCATTTTCTGCTGCCACAGTAGCGATCGCACTTGCAGATTTTAAAGCTTGAAAATATCCCGGACAGTCGGCTGCTGTGATAATGATTTGTACGGAATGGAGTTTAGTATTTTTTTCGTAAAGGTCGATGCAGTGAAGCTGCGTTTTGTCTTCGCCATACAGCCAAATACTGGCTCGATCGCAGTTGACAATACTGACAGCGGTTTCTGTTACTTCACGGATGAATTCTTCTATATTGTGGCGTTCTTTAAGTTGACTTTTGGCTAATTTTGCGATCGCTAAAGTTGGACTGCGCCAATTTCCTCTCTGGTTGGGCGACGTGGGTGACTGCGAAGCAGCCTTAATTTCTTCGCAAACTAACAGTACAGCCGGCCGTTGGAAATTGGCAAGTGAGCGACCATTAGTGTTTTCCTCTATTTTCCAATCTACCGCAGGCATTGCCCGCGCGGTTGCTTTTACCCAGATAATCCTGCCGTCTTTGCAAGTCAAGCAGCCTTCCCAACAGGCAACTTTTGGAGTTTGCTTACCGTTTTCCTGCTGTGCCAATCCGGCAAATTCACTTTGCATTGTCCCTTGATATTGGCAGGAAAATATGTTAAAAATTGAATGACAAATTAATTCCTGCGATTTGTAGGCTAGTCTCGCCTCGCCGAATTGATTGAGAGAAAAAACTCTTCCCAAAGCGTCTAGAACAAAGTAAATGCCCGGAAAATTGTCGTAGAGAGTTCTATACCAATCCTGTTCGACTTGTTTGCTGCACGACTGTTTTGCTGCTGCAAGCTCGCCGTCAGTGCGGGTCAAGTGAGAATTGTTGGTTTCTGGGTTGCTTGAATTAAATTTTTTAGCAAACACTTTTGGCTTAACTCGACTGTAATTAATTTTACTTTCTGGAATTTAACTTTCTTGTGAAACTAAATTAAACCTGTTGTTTGAAAAAAGTTACAAGTTGTAACAAAATTACAACTTGTCCAGTGTGCTGGTTTTCGCTTTCCCATGCAACCACTTTGTTTGTAGTGGGTAGACCGTCTCTCGGCAATATTTCCCGCTAGTTGCAATGCCAGCAGGTTTAGCTGCAACTACCCAGTCTGTACTTTTAGCATCCTAGACAATAAAAAAATCGGCAATCAATAGTTTTAAGTATATATGATAACACTCAAATACCTAGTATTGGGACTGACCTACTTGGGATTCGGTTTGGGATATTTGCCGGGGCTGCGGGTGAACCGGGCGGCGGTTGCAATTATCGGGTCAGCTTTTGCGGTGGCTTTGGGGATACTCGACCTGAAAACTGCTTGGGAGGCGATCGACCCCAATACGATCGTTTTTTTGCTCGGAATGATGATCGTTAATTCCGCTTTGGGAGCATCGGGGTTTTTTCAACTCGCTTTGGAGTTTTTAACTCGCTTTACTCGTTCTCCTTTCGGCATTATAGTAGCCGTTACTTTTGGCAGCGGCATTCTATCGGCATTTTTTCTTAACGACACTACTGCTATTTTGCTGGCTCCTTTAACACTGAGTCTGACTCGCTCTTTGTCTCTCAATCCTATCCCTTATCTTTTGGCTTTAGCCGGAGGTACTAATTTAGGTTCGGTGGCGACGGTGAGTGGGAATCCGCAAAATATTCTCGTCGGTTCTTTTTCGGGAATTAGTTATTTGGAATTTGCCGCCTCTCTAGCCCCAGTCGCTTTAATTTGTTTGCTGGTTCAAGTAGCTTGGCTGTGGTTCCTTTATCCAGAAGTGCGTTCTTGCAAATCTTTGCCGGAGGTTACTCAAGTCAGGTATCGATTGTTCAAGCCTTTACTAGCAAAAAGTTTGTGGGTGACAGCAGGACTTTTAGTAGCTTTTTTGGCGGGAGCACCTTTAGCAGAATCTGCCTGGATAGCTGCCAGTATATTGTTAATTACTAGACGCGTCAAGTCCGATCGCCTCTTGCAGGGCGTCGATTGGAATTTGCTAGTAATGTTTGGGGGATTGTTTGTGGTGACTAAAGCCACTCAACAACTGGGTTTGTTGGACAATTTAACTAATTTGACTAATACACCGCTGAGTTTGTTAGGAGTAACGGTAATTCTTTCTAACTTAATTTCAAATGTACCCGCAGTTTTAGTTCTGCAATCCGTAATTGTCAAAACAGATACACAAGCTTGGCTGTTGTTGGCGGCGGGTTCTACTCTGGCGGGGAATTTAACTTTGTTGGGTTCCGTGGCTAATTTGATTGTAGCTGAGGTTGCAGGGAAATCAGGCGATCGGCTGACTTTTAAAGAACATTTGCGGTTCGGGCTGCCGCTGACTTTCGTTACTTTAGCCATAGCTTATTTTTGGCTGTACTAAAAGGCTATAATCATAACCCTATGATGCTTCTACAATAGACCTTTTGCAAAAAAAAATTATGATATAATGAGAAGTTTTGCTTTACTATATCAAATCCCAGATCCTAACTTAATTTTCAAAAACTTTTGCTAGAAACAAGATTAAATGCTAAAAAATCCTGTTTTTATTTACACAACAACTAACTCATGACTGGAGTTTAGACTAAGACAGAATAAAGAGGCGCATTACTGTAGATTGAATGCAATAAAAGATGAGCGAGCGAAAACTTCTGATTAGGGAGTTTAGACTAAGACAGAATAAAGAGGCGCATTACTGTAGATTGAATGCAATAAAAGATGAGCGAGCGAAAACTT